>JBHHXR010000033.1:0-19367 GCA_046757205.1 Paracoccaceae bacterium | reverse complement strand
TCAGCAACTGAGTAGCCTGGACGTAGTTCTGCTCGGCGATTGCCGTGCGCGCCTGCGCCATCACCGCCTCGATCGCCGGCGTCGTCCGATCCGCGAAGGACGCCCCGGCCAGAAAGAGCCACATCATAAGAACATGAACCGACAGACGCGCCCATCCCGCCCTTGGAGATGCTGCATCGATCCGTTGCGTCAAGTGATCTGCATGCATGGCGCTATCCGTTCACGGTCCTCACTTGAAACTCGTCGTGTTGTGGCAGCCGTCGCATTCTCCGCGTGGCGAATGTCCCGGTCCCGTTACACCCCACGGATTGCCCGTGAAGTGGCAGGACGAGCAGACGCCGGTGGCAGCGGCGTGGCTGAACAGGACCGTCGCGAAACTCGTCGTCGAGATGTGGCAGTCCTCGCAGGTGTTGGTGGTGGGCATGTGGCCGGAGGGGTGGTCCGCCTTGCTGGTGTTGCCCCAGGGATTGCCGACGGAGTGGCAGGTTATGCATGTCGCGGTAACCGCGATGTGGTCAAAACGGACATCGCTCCAGCGCGTCGTGACATGGCAGTCGTCGCAGGTATTGGCGGTGGCGACATGGTTGGGAGGTTTTCCGGGTTGAGTAAGGCCGTTGTGGCAGTTCACGCAAATTCCCGGAGCGGATGAGTGGTCCATTCGGACATTCGTCCAGCTTTGCGTGAAGGTCGCGTCGTGGCAGTTTTCACACGTCTGGTGGCCGGGATGTGGTCGAGCGGTTTGCCGGTGGCGGTGATGCGGTCGTGACAACTGATGCAGGCTCCCGCGATTTTCGTGTGATCGGGCCGGGCATTGGCCCAGCCGCCCGGAACATGGCAACTGTCGCAGGTGTCGGGGGCGGCGATGTGTCCCGCAGGTTTTCCCGGCGCGGTGCGGCCGTCATGGCAACTGATGCAGGTTCCGATGACGGAGGCGTGCTCGACCCGGACGATCTTTCGATCGGTCGTCACGTGGCAGTCGTCGCAGCTATCGGTGGAGGCGATATGCTTTGCCGGTTTGCCATGTGCGGTACGGCCGTCATGGCAGGCCGCACACGGTTTTGCGATCCTGGTGTGGTCAAACCGGAAGGGTCTCCTGTTTGCTGACGTGTGGCACTGCGCGCACTGGCTCGGGGCCGGCGTATGGTTTGATTTCCTGCCAGCCGCAATGACGTTGTTATGGCAGCTTTCGCACCGCCTCGGCGTTCCTTTCAGGGTTCCGTCGATGTGACAGGATTCGCAGTTCAATCGGCTGTGCGCACCGGACAATGAAAAACCCGTGGTGGCATGATCAAAACCGGGTATCGGCGTGACGCCCGACGTCGAGAGTGTCCGATCTTTTGTGTATGAGTGATCCGGTTCATGCTTCACCAAAAGGAAGCATGAATGACCATCTCGAAAGAAATCCTGGACGAACTGCTGCAGGGCGTGGAGCGCCCTGAAGACTTGCTCGGCGATGCCGGGTTGATGAAAGAGCTCAAGATCAAGCTCATGGAACGGATGCTGGGTGCCGAGCTGACCGCGCATCTTGGCTATGAAGAGGGCGAGAGCGCGCCGCCGAGCCAATCCAATCGGCGCAACGGCACATCGGCCAAGGTTCTCAAGGGGCAGGACGGGGAATTGCCGCTGGCGATCCCCCGGGACCGCGACAGCAGCTTCGAGCCGGAGCTGGTGAAGAAGGGCCAGACCCGGATCGACGGGATCGACGACAAGATCGTCGGCCTCTATGCCGCCGGCCTGACGGTGCGGGACATCCAGGCGCACCTGCTTGACCTTTATGGCCTGAAGGTCTCGGCCGACCTGATCAGCCGCGTCACCGATGCGGTGCTTGACGAGGTCCGGGAATGGCAGAGCCGCGCGCTGGAGCGGATGTATCCCATCGTGATCTTCGACGCGCTCAGGGTCAAAATCCGCGACGCCGACAGCCGGACGGTCAGGAACAAGGCCGTCTACGTGGCCCTGGGCGTCACCCGGGATGGGAGCCGCGAGGTCCTGGGGCTGTGGATCGCCGAGACCGAAGGCGCCAAGTTCTGGCTCTCGGTGATGAACGAGCTGAAGAACCGGGGCGTGCAGGACATCCTGATCGCCGTCGTGGACGGGCTGAAGGGCTTCCCCGAGGCCATTACCGCCGCGTTTCCGGAGGCCATGGTCCAGACCTGCATCGTGCATCTGGTGCGCCATTCCCTGAACTTCTGTTCCTGGAAGGACCGCAAGGCGGTCGCTGCCGATCTGCGCCGAATTTACAGCGCCCCGACAGCCGATATGGCCGCCGATGAGTTGGATGCGTTCGAGGAGAAATGGGCCGGGAAATACGCCTCCATCGCCCCGGCCTGGCGGCGGGCCTGGGCCGAGGTGATCCCGTTCTTCGGCTTCGATCCGGCGATCCGGAAAATCATCTACACCACGAACGCCATCGAGAGCCTGAACCGGGTGATCCGCAAATCGATAAAGACACGCGGCTCATTCCCGACCGATGAGGCAGCGACCAAGCTGATCTACCTCGCCATCCGGAAATTCGAAAAGGATGGCCGGAACGTCAGGGAATGGTTTGCCGCCCGCAACCAGTTCGCCATAATGTTCGGCGAGCGTTTCGACGCTTGAGTATCTGAAACCGCATGGACCGGGCCAGATACACAGAGTTCATGACACTCCTCCGACGTCGCTTGCTGCGCCAGCGATCCTCCGAAAAGAAGAAGCCAGATTACGAACGCGGTGACTAGTACGACCGCCCATTCGGTTCGCGCCAAGACCAGCCGAACCGGCAATATCGATTGATCTGCATTAATATTGGTCTTCCCGACCAGCCCATTATGAAGCCAGGATCACCATTCGATTTCCGCAATGAAAATAATTGGCCCCCGTCCGAGTTGAGATATTGTGCTCATTTTCAATTATTCGCAAGTCTCGAACTTCGAATACTTGTGCTTTGTATCCGCACTGCAACCAAACGAAACGATACTATTAGCCTGCCATCGGTGGTATGTTTCGCCTTTCGGGCGGCGGATCACGCCGCGAGGCGAAGAAGCCCCTCGAACCGCCTTTCGCCATCCGCCCCGGCCACCGGGGCTTCTGCGAAATCACTCCGGTTGCTGGTCCGCCTGATGCGCCGCGATCCAGTCGATGAACGGCTCGGCGCCGGCGGCGGCTTCCATCTCGAACGCCGCGAAGCGTTCGACGAGCGCCTTGCCGAGGGCCGTCAGTTGCGCGCCGCCCTGCGCGCCCCCGCCCCGGCTGGTGACAAACAGCGGCGCCGCGAAGCATCTTTGCAGGCTTTCCAGAAGAAACCAGGCGCGGCGGTAGTTGATTCCCATCGCGCCGGCCGCGGCCGTTATCGAACCGCGTTCGTCAACCAATCTCAACAGGCGCACCTTTCCCGGGCCGATCACGTTCTCGCCGACGCGCACCTTGGCCCGCAGGGCAGGTCCGGTCGGTCGTTTCGGCGACTCCGGTCTTTTCTTCGGTCTTCCCATACTCCCCCCGAATGCGGTGAGATTCCTCTTGAGGGATCGCCACAGGACGATATGATTAATTAATCATATTAAACGGATTCCACCATGCCGAACGTTATCAGACGAGTGTTCCGTGTCGCAATGATGTCGATTTTCCTGTTCGGCCATGCGGTATCGGCAGCCGAGCGGATACTGGTTCAGTCCACCACCTCGACGCAGAATTCCGGCTTTTATGAATACATCCTGCCGATCTTCGAGGAAGAGACCGGCATTCGCGTCGATATTGTCGCCGTCGGCACCGGACAGGCGATCCGCAACGCGCGCAACGGTGACGCGGATGTATTGCTCGTTCACGCGAAAGCCGCCGAGGAACAATTCGTGGCAGACGGCTTCGGTCTTGAGCGTTTCGACTTGATGTTCAACGATTTCGTGATTGTCGGCCCGGCGTCCGATCCCGATCGCGTCGCACAGGCGAAAGACCTGAAATCGGCCCTGACGGCGATCTGGGAAGGGAATACGCCGTTCGTGTCACGGGGCGACGATTCCGGCACCCACAAGAAAGAGCGTGCGCTGTGGCGCATCATCGGCAAGGAACCGGGGCCGGGTTTGGGCTGGTACCGGGAAACCGGCGCCGGCATGGGGGCCACGATCCGCGTGGCGGTCGAGATCAACGGTTACACGATTACCGACAGGGCCACGTGGATCGCCTACAAGAAAAAACACGATCACCGGATTCTGTTCGAGGGCGCAAGGGAAATGTTCAACCAGTACGGGATCATCCAGGTCGATCCCGCCAGATTTCCCCATGCTAACGTCGACGGCGCCCGGACATTCATCGACTGGATGCTGTCGCCAAAGGGGCAGAACCTTATCGCCGGTTACAGCGTCGACGGGCAGCAACTGTTCTTTCCGAACGCCGCGCGCTGAGCCTGGACCCGAAGCGGCCCGATCACCGGTCCAGCCGGACGTCGGCGCTTCGGTGCAGTTCCGCGCTGGAGAAATCGAGGTATCCCAGCACTTCGTACGCGACAAAGGAAATGACGACGATCGCCAGCATGGCTAGCAGAAACGAACGCATGCCTGCCTCCCTGCGCTTGGGCTTCGCGGCGGGACTTCTGATCTCCACATCACGATAATCCAGTCACTCCGCCGGTACCTGTTTACCCGAATCGTCCGAGCCGGACTTCAGTTCCTGCTCCTCGACCCACAGGCTGTGGTGTTCGCGCGCCCATTCCTTTTCGACGTGGCCGGAACCCACGGCGTCAAACGCACCCTCCATGCCGAGCGAGCCGATGTAGATATGCGCGAAGACGATCGCGATGAGTATGAACGACACGCCCGAGTGCCAGGCTTGCGCCAGTTGCATTTCCTCCAAGGGCCGAAGCGTGGTTGGCAGATCGAAGCCGAAAATATCGATGATCGCGAACGTCTTCGCGAACAGCGGCAACTGCATGGGGAACAGCAGCGACAGGCCCGACAGCGCAATCGAGCCGCCCAGCAGCAGCACCAGCCAGAAGAATAACTTCTGCCCGGCGTTGAACCTCGGCGCCGGCGGGTGCAGGCCCTTGGAAAACAAGCCGCCCCCCTTGGCGAGCCAGACCAGATCGGTGCGCCCGGGAATATTCTGTGCCACCCAGAAAACGAACACCCAGATCAGCCCGGCGATGAAGGCCCAGGCCACGTTGTTGTGGATCCATTTCCCGACGATGGCATAGGCGGCATACGCTTCCTTGCCGATCAGCGGAATGAGCGCCACGCGCCCGAACAACGAGGTCAGTCCGGTCAGCGCCAGCAGGATGAAGGAACCGGCCAGCAGCCAGTGCCCGAAGCGCTCGGCGGCCGAAAACCTCTCGATGGTCACTCCTGTCCTGCCGCCTTCGATCCGTATTCTTCCGCGGATCAGGTAGAACACCGCCAGCAGCACGATCATGCCGCCGAGCAGATAGAGACCATATGTGCGCAACGGTCCGGCGCGGAAATCCAGCCAGTACATGCCGCTGTCCTGTATGACGACGGCCGATTCCGGATTGCGCGTCGACACCGTGATGTCGGCTTCCCCGTATCTGTAGGCTCGATAGATGTCGGCGTCCGAAACGCCGCCCAGCGTCCCCAGCGGATTGGTCAAACCGGTCGCGTTGGCCGGATCGCCGAGCTGCTTCCTGCGAAACGAGTCGTCGACCTTCTTCTTGGCCTGGCGGGCGAGGATATCCTCCAGGGTCTGCGCGCCGCCGGTCGCCGCGTGCGGGTCATCGACGGTCTGCTGTGCGGTGACGGGAACCGCATGCCATGTGATGACAAGGAAAACCGCCACGATCACCGGCAGGATACGCTTTGTCAGGGTGGCTTTCATACACAGCGTTCCCGTTTTCCAAGAGCGGTCGTCGCTGCCAATTCCTGGCATCGATCGCACCGAAGCGTCACCACGACGGGCCGCTCTCGCAGCGGCCCGCCTGGATTGTCGGAACCGGCGGTCAGCCGCCCTTCTGGCCGTAGGCAGTGCCCCAGCCCCATGCACCGGAGCCGAAGCCTCTCGACACCACGCGCTCGCGGTAGATCGCAGACACGTCGTCGCCATCGCCGGCAAGCAGCGCCTTGGTCGAGCACATTTCGGCGCAGATCGGCAGCTTGCCTTCCGCGATACGGTTGCGTCCGTATTTCTGGAACTCCGCCTGGCTCATGTCCTCTTCCGGACCGCCGTTGCAGAAGGTGCACTTGTCCATCTTGCCGCGCGAGCCGAAATTGCCGGCCTGCGGGAATTGCGGCGCGCCGAACGGGCAGGCGAACAGACAGTAGCCGCAACCGATGCACAGATCCTTGGAGTGCAGCACCACGCCGTCGTCTGTCTGGTAGAACACGTCCACCGGGCAGACCGCCATGCAGGGCGCATCCGAACAATGCATGCAGGCGACCGAGATGGTACGCTCGCCGGGCCTGCCGTCATTGATAGTGACGACACGCCGCCGGTTGATGCCCCACGGCACTTCGTTCTCGTTCTTGCACGCCGTGACACAGGCGTTGCATTCGTTGCAGCGTTCCGCGTCAATGAGGAATTTCGCTCTAGCCATCCTCGTTCCTCCCTATGCCGCTGTGATTTTGCAGAGCGTCACTTTCGACTCCTGCATTTGTGTCACCACGTCGTACCCGTAGGTCATCGCGGTATTCGCCGATTCACCGAGCACATAGGGATCGGCACCCGGCGGATACTTGTCCCGCAGGTCCTTGCCCTGGAAGTGCCCGCCGAAGTGGAAGGGCAGGAAGGCAACGCCCTCGCCGACCCTTTCCGTGACCATGGCCGCAACCTTGATGGCGCTGCCTTCGGCGCCTTCGACCCAGACCTGCTGGCCGTCGCGGATACCGAGATTGTTCGCGTCTCTGGTATTGATTTCAACGAACATCTCCTGCTGCAGTTCGGCCAGCCACGGGTTGGACCGGCTCTCGTCGCCGCCACCTTCGTACTCGACGAGGCGTCCGGAAGTCAGGATCATCGGATATTTTTTCGAGAAATCCTGCTTCTGGATCGTGGCGTACATGGTCGGCAGACGATAGGACTGACGGTCCTCGTAGGTCGGGTAATCGGCAACCAGATCGCGCCGCGGCGTATAGAGCGGCTCGCGGTGCAACGGAACCGGGTCCGGGAATGTCCAGACCACGGCGCGCGCCTTGGCGTTGCCGAACGGCGCACATTCGTGCTTGATCGCCACCCTCTGGATGCCGCCCGAAAGGTCGACCTTCCAGTTGGTTTTCGGCCCGGCGATGCCGTCGATCACCTTGCGCTCCGCTTCCGTCAGGTCCTTGTCCCAGCCAAGGTCCATCAGCATCTGCATGGTGAACTCGGGATAGCCGTCCTGGATATCCGACCCCACCGAGTAGACGCCTTCGGCCAGCAGGTTCTGACCGTCGCGCTCGACACCGAACCGCGCCCGGAAGGTCAGGCCGCCGCCGGAAACCGGCTTGGACATGTCGTAGAGGTTCGGCGTGCCGGGATGGCCCATTTCCGGGGTGCCCCAGCACGGCCACGGCAGACCGTAGAACTCACCGTCGTTCGGGCCGCCAACGGCCTGAAGCGTGGTGCGGTCGAAGGTGTGCTGATTGGCCATGTGCGACTTGATGCGCTCCGGCGCCCAGCCGGTGTAGCCGATCGTCCACATGCCGCGGTTGAATTCGCGGGTGGTATCCTCGACATTCGGCTGGTTTTCACCGTCCATCGAGATGTTGCGGAAGAACTGGTCGGCAAAGCCGAACTTCTTCGCAAACATCGCGATGATATCCTGATCCGGCCTGGATTCGAACACCGGCTCGACCACTTTGTCACGCCATTGAACCGAACGGTTCGAGGCGGTGACCGAGCCGCGGGTTTCGAACTGGGTCGAGGCCGGCAGCAGGTAAACGCCATCGGTCCGGTCGTGCAGAACCGCCGAAACCGTCGGGTATGGATCGACCACGACCAGCATGTCGAGTTTTTCCATCGCCGTTTTCATCTCGGCGCCGCGGGTCTGGCTGTTGGGGGCGTGCCCCCAGAGCACCATGGCGCGGACATTGTCCGGCTGGTCCATGTTGTCCTTGTTTTCCAGAACGCCGTCGATCCAGCGCGACACCGGGATGCCCTTGAGGTTCATCAGCCGCTTGTCTTTGCCGTCCTTGCCCTTGATCGAGGCAAACCGTCCTTTCAGCCAGTCCAGGTCCTCTTCCCAGACCCGTGCCCAGTGTGCCCAGGCGCCCGCCGACAGGCCGTAATAGCCCGGCAGCGAATGGGACAGGATACACAGGTCGGTCGCGCCCTGCACGTTGTCATGGCCGCGGAAGATGTTGGTTCCGCCGCCCGTGGTGCCCATGTTGCCAAGGGCGAGTTGCAGGATGCAGTAGGCGCGCGTGTTGGCGTTGCCCGTGGTGTGCTGGGTGCCGCCCATGCACCAGATCACGGTGCCGGGACGGTTGTTGGCCAGCGTTTTGGCGACGCGCTTGAGCTGCGAGCCGGGAACCCCGGTGACGCGCTCGGTTTCGTCCGGCGTCCATTTCTTCACCTCGGCCTGGATCTGATCCATGCCCCAGACACGGGTGCGGATGAACTCCTTGTCCTCCCAGCCGTTCTCGAAGATGTGCCAGAGGATGCCCCAGATCAGCGCCACGTCGGTGCCCGACCGGAAGCGCACATATTCATCGGCGTGTGCCGCCGTGCGGGTGAACCGCGGGTCGCAGATGATCAGCGGTGCGTTGTTCTGTTCCTTGGCCTTCAGAAGGTGAAGCAGCGAAACAGGATGCGCCTCGGCCGGGTTGCCGCCGATGACGAAGATCGCTTTCGAGTTGTGAATGTCGTTGTAGGAGTTGGTCATGGCGCCGTAGCCCCACGTGTTCGCAACCCCCGCAACCGTCGTCGAGTGGCAGATACGCGCCTGGTGATCGACGTTGTTGGTGCCCCAGTAGGCGGCGAACTTGCGGAACAGGTAGGCCTGTTCGTTGCTGAACTTGGCCGATCCCAGCCAGTACACGCTGTCAGGTCCGCTCTCGGCGCGGATCTTCATCATGCCGTCGCCGATCTCGTTGATCGCCTGATCCCACGAGATGCGCTTCCACTCGCCGCCTTCCTTTTTCATCGGATACTTCAACCGGCGCTCGCCGTGCGCGTGCTCGCGTACCGAGGCGCCCTTGGCGCAATGGGCGCCGAGGTTGAACGGGCTGTCCCATCCGGGCTCCTGGCCGATCCACACGCCGTCCTGCACCTCTGCAAGAACCGTGCAGCCGACCGAGCAGTGGGTACAGACGGACTTGACGGTTTCGATGGCGCCGCTCACCGCGGCCTGCGCGTTGGCTTTCGTGACGGTGCCGCCTATCGTGCCGATGGCCGCAAGCCCGCCAATGGCGAGGCCTGATCCGCGCAGAAAGCTGCGGCGGTCAACGGATTTCTCCGCAATATTCGACAGGATCGTTCCCGTGCGGGGGCGTCTCGCAACCCCGTTGGTCTTTTTCCTGAGCATCTTTTTCTCCCTGGCTCGTCCCCGTGCGGGACACGCTGAGTGTGGTTTTCCGGATCAGGGCCGTTCGCAACCGTCACCGGGTTCGCCGGATGTCGCGGTCAGAAACGAGCGCTTTCCAGATAGGCTTTGACGTGTTTGGTTTTCCGTAGCCCGCCGGACTCGCCGTCCTGCTCCGACGCCGTCGCCGCGGTGCCGGCGACGCTGGTCGCGGCCGCCGCGGGAACTGCTATCGAAGCGAGCTTGAGAAAATCGCGCCGGGCCTCGTCGGTGCCGGCTTCTTTTTCACGCATCTGCTTCTCCTTTTCTGTGCCCCTGCCGGAGCGGTTAACCGGGAATCATCCCGCCAGTCTGAAAGCTTCCTTCTCGATCTCCATGAACAGCCGCCCGACCGTGCCGACCGGAGCATAGAGCACCGAATTCTTGGCGCTTTCGAGATCCTTGAAAAACAGTCCGGCCCAGGGCCGGAGCTGCTCGTTGAAAAATTCCTTCTGCTCGTCGAGGCTGGAATCCGAGCCGAAACGGCCGCGAATCAGGCCCGACATCATCTCGCACAGCGACGCTATGCCGTCCTCCGGCTCGAACACGTTCTCGGCCCGCTCGATGCCCAGCCGCCGCATCCGGTTGCGCAGCACCGCCAGCGGCTTTTCGTTCAGAAAGCCGGTCAGGTAGTAACTCGCAAAAGGCAGAAGCTCGCCCCGCGCGACGCCTATGAAAAGCGCGTTGAATTCGCGCTCCGCGCTGCGTGGCGAGGTCGACCTGGCCAAGCGCGCCAGCGCGCCGATCGCCTGGCCGAGTTCGCTTTCGTCGCCGCTCAGCGCGGCTGTCTTGTCGAGCAGGTGCTGGTCCGGAGGGCGAAAAAGGATGGCGCCAAGAAAATCATAGAGATCGGCGCGCAGCGCCTCCTCTTCCGTCAACTCCAGCGCCACCGCCGTATCCGGCAAGTCTTCCTCCCGTGGTATTATTGGTTCTGTTTTCTTACCACATTGTGCAGTTTACCGCCTTTGGCGATTCCTTGGAAGGAAAATTTTCGTGCGTTCAGTGCATTGCCCGAAGGCAGGGCGCTGATGCGGCCGTGATCAGTACCTGAATTTCATGCGTTGCCTGCGCCGTTCGGGCACCGCGTCCCGCCTGGCCTCCGTGGCCCTGCCGGCGTCTGCGATATCCTCTTCGGCATTATCGCCGTCCGCGTGGCCGCCGTCCGAAATATCCGTCGGTTCTTCGGCCGGTTCTTCGCCTGTGTCCTTGCCCAGGGACTTGGGAGCGCCGGTTTCGCCGGCTTCGTCCACCGGTGCCGGGGTCGCCTTTTCGGCCTCCTTCGCCGGCAGGTCGTCGAGGTAGCCCTTTCCGACCCTGTAGGCCGTGGCGAGCTTGCCGACGACCGTGCCGGCATCGGTAAAATCCTCTCCGTAGTCCACCAGATCGTCGAGATTGGCCAACACGGGGTTGGTCCGCCATAACCGCCGCAGCGCGCGGTTTCGCAGTTTCGCCGGCACCGCCGCTTTCATGAAGGCCGAGAAATCGTCGCCCTTCGCCATCTCGTCGGGGTCCTTCAACCCCAGTTCGGCAAGAACCTCCGCTTCGTCTCTTTCATCTTCGGCGGCGGCGGGCTCATCCTCCGGCGCGACGGCCCGCTCTTCCGCCTCCTCCGGCGCATCGTCGGACCGCCGGGCCTCCTGTTTTCGCCGCGACCAGCGCGACAGGAATTCGTCCTTTCCGCTCAATGCAGCGCTCTCTTCCTTTTCGACCCCGGCGACCGGTAGACATCGGCCGCCTGCGGTATCCTCGGATCGCCCTTGCCTTCTTCAAGGCGGTCGGTCTCGACGCGGTTGCGGCGGCGTTTGACGAATTTCTCCTCGACGTGATGGCGATCCACGAAATCGCGGATCAGCGCCACCAGCCCCTCGGGCATCGGCACCGGCTCGACGATCTCCTCGCCGCTGTCCTGGTAATCCTGCGCCTCGTAGGCCGAGGCGGTGATCAGGTGCAGGTCGACCCCTTTTTCCGACGCCGCATCGCCGGCACGGTTCATGATCACGAAAACCGCCGGCGGTTCGGCGGCCAGCGCGTTCAGATAGGCCTCGGTATCCGTCCGGAAGAGTTCCAGTTCAAGCGTCCCGGCATGAAATTCGACGGCATCGCCGTCGCGGCGCAGCACACGCCAGTCGGCCGGCGGGGCCCCGGGCAGGACGGCCACCGCCCGCCACGCCCATTTCGCCCATTTCGTGACCCCCGGTGTGCGCCGGATGACCACTCCGACCGGAATAGTTATCTTTTTTTCTTCCATTTCCCCGTTTTCGAACCGGTTGCGCGCTTGGCATCGAACGTCTATCCAAGTGCCGGAAAGCTACATTGTGGCATCCCGCAAGTCCAGAAAGCCGTTCGATGACCGACCGCCGGCCACCCGAGAATGAACCGACATTGCTGCTGTGCGACTGCGGCGGAACACAGCGACTGGACGGCAAGGCGATCGCCCGGGCCACCGGGCTGGTCTGCCCGAATGTCCACTCCGGCCTCTGCACCTCGGGCCTGAAATCCCTGTCCGCGGTGCTGCGCGATGGCGGTGCCGTCGTTGCCTGCGAACAGGAAGCAGCGGTGTTTTCCGATCTTGCGGCCGAGCTTGAAGTCGCTGCGCCGCTGTCGGTGGACATACGGGACCGCGCCGGCTGGTCCGACCAGGCGGACGCCGCGATGCCGAAGATGGCAGCGCTCATTGCCGAGGCGCGGCTCGACCGGCCGGCCAGCAAGGCCATCGACGTGGAATCGCATGGTCTCTGCCTGGTGATCGGCGCGGCGGATATCGCGCTGCCGGCCGCCGAGCAGTTGGAGGGCGTGCTCGATGTCACCTGCCTGCTGACCGACGCCGGCGAAGTAATCCCGGGAGCGGTGCGCATGTTCGATGTGGTGGCCGGGCGGGCTCGCTCGGCCTCCGGCTTTCTCGGCAACTTTTCGGTGACGGTCGATGGCCTGCGCACCGTGGACCCGTCCGGGCGCGGCGCGCTCACGTTTTCGGAGCCGCGCGACGGGGCCAAGTCGGAATGCGACCTCATCCTCGATCTTACCGGCGGAACGCCGCTCTTCCCGGCGCCCGACAAGCGCGACGGATATCTTCGGCCGGACCCCCGCGATCCGCTGGCCGTGGCGCGCGCCGTCTTTGATGCGGCGCAAATGTTCGGCACCTTCGAAAAGACGCTCCACGTCCGCCTCGAGGATCATCTCTGCGCCCATTCCCGCGCAGGGCAGTCCGGGTGCAACCGCTGTCTCGACGTCTGCCCCACCGGGGCCATAGCTCCGGACGGGGACAGCGTTTCCGTCGATGCGCATGTGTGCGCCGGGTGCGGTTCCTGCTCCGCCGTCTGCCCGTCCGGTGCCATCGGCTATGACGATCCGCCCGTCACCTGCCTTTACACGCGCATCCCGACCTTGGCCGGGGCCTACAGATCGGCTGGCGCAACAGCGCCGCGCCTGCTGGTTCACGACCCTGCGCACGGTCGCGAAATGATCGCGCTGGCCGCACGTTTCGGGCGCGGAATTCCCGCCGATGTCATCCCGCTGGCGGTGCCGAATCTTGCGGGGTTCGGGCATGCCGAGATGCTTGTGGCGCTGGCCTCGGGGTTTGCGGCGGTCGATGTCCTCGCCGGCCCGTCAACCGAGCGCGACGCGCTCGACCCGCAGCTCGAACTGGCGAGCTCGCTCGCGTCGGGCCTCGGCATCGGGGACGGGCGGTTGCGCGTGATCGAGCCCGCCGATCCGGACGCGTTGAGCGATTTTCTCTATGCGGCGGACGCTCCCGGCGGCCTGACGGTGTCACCGATCCTTCCGCTTGGCAGCCGTCGCGAGGTGACGCGACTGGCCGCCAGGACGCTGGCGCAGGGTCCGGCGGCGGGCTCCTGCGTGCCGCTGCCGGCCGGCGCGCCCTATGGCGGCATCTCGATCGACACCGAAGCCTGCACGCTGTGTCTGTCCTGTGTCAGCCTGTGCCCGTCCGGCGCACTGGGTGACAATCCCGGCAAACCGCTGGTCTCGTTCCAGGAAGACGCCTGCCTGCAATGCGGCATCTGTGCCGGCGCCTGCCCGGAAAACGCCATCGCCCTGGTGCCGCAGCTTAACCTCGGGGACGACGCCCTGTCGCAGATCGTGCTGCACGAGGAGGAACCGTTCGAGTGCATCGCCTGCGGCAAGCCCTTCGGCGTCAGGAGCTCCATTGAGCGCGTGGCGGCGAAGCTTGAGGGCCTGCACCCGATGTTCACCGGCAGCGACAACGCAAAGCTGATCAGGATGTGCGAGGATTGCCGTGTAAAGGCCCAGTTCCACAGTGAAAACTCCCCGATGGCGGGCGGAGAGCGGCCGCGAGTACGCACCACCGACGACTACCTGGACGGCAAGAAACCCAACTGAAACCTGCCGGCGGGCGATCAATTGGCCCTGAGCGCCCCGCCAAGATCCCTCGGCTCGACCGACAGCAGGAAGGCGCCGATATCCTCGACATCCGTCAGTGTCAGGTGGATCGGGTGGATGCCGGGCGGGCGCATGGCATCGAAACCTTCCGTCAGGCCCTTGACCTGCAGGAACGACGGGTGCGGATTCTTGGTCCAGAATGCGCCGAATTTTTCCTTCCAGTCGGCCAGCGTGCGCAGGGCCGGGAAGGACGGCGTCGAATCGATCCCGCCGTATTTGTTCTGTTCGCCGATCACGTGGCAGCGTCCGCAATGCCTCAGCGCCAGCTTCTCGCCGACACGGACATTGCCGTCCACCGGCGCCTGCTCGACCTCCCGGGTTGTCTCGGCGCGGGCAAAGAAAACCTGTCGGCCGTCGCGCCGGTAGCCGGTGATCGTGCGCTGCCCGATATCCGACACCAGCCAGTCGAGCAAGCGAACCGCGTACTGCCGCGCCGCTGCGGGTCGCTTGTCGGGATCAACCAGCGCCGCGATCCATTGTGGTCCGCCGTCGTCCGCCGCGCCTGTCATGATCCCCCGCCATTCTCCGGCGGCGCCGCTTGCCACCAGCGAATCGGCGGCGGTGGCGCCCGCCAGCACCACGAGGTCCGCTTCTCCGGCCAGCGCGATACCGGCCAGTTCGCTGGCCTCCGCGGAAATCAGCGTGACCGGTATTCCGGTCTTGAGCGAAAACCGCGGCAGGACGTAGGACCAGAGCCCGGTGTCCGTGACCGCCAGTTCCGAGGCCAGAACGATCCGCTTCTCCTGCGCTCCGGCGGCGGGCGCGACGAGCAGCAGGACCGCAGTCAGGTTGCGCAGAAAAAATGAAGCCAAAGGTAAATTACTCCGCCACTTGTCTTGCCCGCCGGTTTGCGCATGGTGTACCTCCGCCCGGAACCGGTAATGGAAATGTTAGAACGGAAGGCGAATCATGAGCAATGAAGACTTTAACATGTCGATGCGCAAATTCCTGAAGCAGGTCGGGGTAACCTCCCAACAGAAGATCGAAAAAGCGATCCGCACGGCGCAGGACACCGGCGCCGTCGACAAGAAAACCCTGCCGGTGCGGGTCACCCTGACAATGGATGACATCGGCCTGAGCCATGTGGTCGAGGGCGAGATCGTGCTCGGAGACGAAGCGTGAGCGTCACCCGCGATCAGGTGCTGGAACGGCTGCGGGACATCGAGGACCCGTTCAGCCGCAAGGACCTTGTTGCCGCCGACATCGTCCGTGCGCTCACCGTTCAGGACGGCGAAATCCGCTTCGTGATGGAGGTCGCGGCCGAGCAGGGACAGGCGATGGAGCCGGTGCGCGAGCGCGCCGTCGAGGCACTGGAGGCCATGCCCGGCGTACAGAAAGTCACCGCCCTGCTGACGGCGCATTCCCAGCCCAAGCCGCCGCCCGACCTCGGCCGCGCGCAGGCGCCGGCCGGGCCGGCGAAAATTCCCGGCGTCGAAAGCATCATCGCAATCGCCTCGGGCAAGGGCGGGGTCGGCAAGTCCACGGTGGCCTCCAACCTCGCCGTCGCGCTGGCGGCGGAGGGCAAGCGGGTGGGACTGCTGGACGCCGACGTCTACGGCCCGTCGCAGCCACGCATGCTGGGTGTCACCGGGCGCCCCTCGTCGCCCGACGGCAAGACCATCCTGCCCCTGCGCAACCACGGCGTGGCGCTGATGTCCATCGGGCTGTTGACCCGCGAGGACGAGGCGGTGATCTGGCGCGGCCCGATGCTGATGGGGGCCCTCCAGCAGATGCTCGGCCAAGTCCAGTGGGGGTCCCTCGATGTCCTGCTGGTCGACCTTCCGCCGGGAACCGGCGACGTGCAGCTAACGCTGGCGCAGAAGGCCGAGATCACCGGCGCCGTTGTCGTCTCCACGCCTCAGGATGTGGCGCTGCTGGACGTTCGCAAGGCGCTCGACATGTTTCAGAAGACCGGAACCAAAGTCCTTGGCATCATTGAAAACATGTCCACCTATATCTGCCCGGAATGCGGCCATGAGGCACATATCTTCGGGCATGGCGGCGCGCGCGCTGACGCCGAGAGGCTGAACGTTCCGTTTCTGGGCGAAATACCACTGGATCTGGGCATCAGGATGGCCGGCGACGGCGGTGCGCCGATCGTCGCCAGCGAACCCGATGGCAAGCAGGCGCAGGCGTTCCGCGCCGTCGCCCGCGCCCTGGTCGACGGAGGAGCCGCATAACCATGCGCGTCACCCACGCCGAACCCGCCTTCCCGCCGCTGTTTCGCGGCGAGGCGGCGCCGCCGGGCGTCAGTCCGCTGGCAAAGGCGATTGCGGCGGCAGCGCGGGGAACCGACCCCGGCCTGATCGTATACCGAACGGAGCATGACAGGCTCTGCGCGGCGGTTGTGCTGGCGCCTGAAGCACCGCTGGAGGATGCGATGGCGATGGTATTTGCCGCATCGCTGGGTTTCGGCGACGCCCTCGGCGCGCTGGCACCGCCCGAGGTCGGCGTGCATTTCGACTGGCCGGCGGGTCTGCGTGTCAACGGTGCGAAATGCGGCCGCATTCACGCCGCCGCGTCGCACCGGATAGGCGACAAGGAACCGGAGTGGCTGGTCGTGGGAATCGACATACCGCTGTTTCCGCCCGACGACGGCCCCGAACCGGGCGACAACCCCGACAGGACATCGCTGGTCGAAGAAGGATGCGGCAACATCCTGCCGGCCCGGCTTCTGGAAAGCTGGTCGCGCCACATGCTCGTGTGGATAAACCGCTGGCTGGAAGAGGGCATGGCGCCCTTGCATTCGGACTGGAGGACGCGCGCCTACAGCATCGGCGAGGACGTGACCGTGGACTTTTGCGATCCGCCGCGAAACGGTACGTTCGTCGGCCTCGACGAAAAGGGAGGCATGCTGCTGCGGGACGGCGGCGAGACCCTGCTGATCCCGCTCAGCCGGATGCTGGAGATGACATGACACTGCTGCTCGCCAGAACCATCCGGTTCGACGGCTCGGACGGGAATGTCTTCGCGCGGCCGGCGGGGCCCGGCGAATGGGCGGTGACGGGCGGCTTCGAGTTCTCCAATTGGTCAGAAGCCGACCTGCGCGGAAAGGCGCGTCAGGCGTTTGCCAGCGGCTGGCTCGGGCTGTCGTCCTTCGGCAGGGCGACTTTCGTTGCGGTCGCCAGGATAGAAAAGACGGAACTGGAGGCGGCAGCACAGGCGCTGGCGGGGCATCTCGACACGGTCTATGGCGCGCCGTCGCCGGAGGCGGCGCGGCAGGCGGCGGAGATGGAGCTGGATTTCATGCTGGACCTGTGCGCGGGGCAGAAGCCCAACACGCTGCTTGTGGTGCAAAGAGAGCTGACCGAGGCCGGCGTGCGCGAGCAGTTCCGTTCGATCACGCCGCGCGATGCCGAGATCGCGCAGGTCGCCGTGCATGGTACTCCGGATGGCTGACCGCGGTTCACCGCCGGCGGCCGCCCGCCGGTTTCGTCCCTTCGTGCGCCAAAACGAAAAGTAATTTACGATTTTTCTTTCGTTTGTTGCGGCGTGCACGTATGGTTGCGAACCGCTTCAAGCGAGGTTCTACGGCATCATGGCGCTCTCCGTCAGACAGGTGAATATCCTCAACCATCTGCGCCAGAACGGTCGTGCCAGGGTGGAAGAGTTGGTTCGCCTGTTCGGAAAGACGCCGCAGACCGTTCGCAAGGACCTGCAGGCGCTCGCCGACGCGGGGCAGGTGAGACGGTTTCACGGTGGCGCCTCGCTGCTGGCGCGCACCGAATACGTGTCGTTCGAAATCCGCCGGGAAATTGCCCCGGCGCAGAAGCGGGCGATCGGTGCGGCGGCGGCGCGGCGCATTCCCGATCATGCATCGCTGTTCATCAACGTCGGCACCACGACGCTCGAGGTCGCGCGATCGCTGCGCCGCCATTCCGGCCTCAAGGTCATCACGGATAACGTCGAAACCGCCAATGAAATAAGGAAATACCCGGGGCTGGAGGTGATCATAGCGGGGGGTATCGTGCGCAGCTCCGACGGCGCTATCGTCGGCGAGGAGGCGGTTGACTTCATCCGCCAGTTCAAGGTGGATTTTGCCGTCATCGGTGCCGCCTCGATCGACCTCGACGGCACACTGCTCGACTATGATTTCCGCGAGGCCGCCGTGGTCAAGGCCATTGTCGCCAATGCCCGGCACGTGATCCTGACCGCGGATTCGGGAAAGGTCGGAAGCTCCGCCCCGATCCGCATCGGCCATCTGTCGAAGATGGACACCTTCGTGACCGACATCTGCGCCAGCTCCGCGATCCGGCAGCTTTGTTCCGAGGCCGGTGTTTCGCTGGTCGAGGCGGGTTCGTGACGGCGGACACGCGCCGAGTCACTTGACAGACGCTTTCGTTTCGATGACCATAACGAAAATTTGGGTCTGAGAACCTGTCCGGCCGATTGGTGTATCATCCGCCCGGCAACGAGGCTCCGTTCACCGCGTTGGCGGCACGGGACCACAGGGAGAAACCACTGTGAAAGCGCTGACCGGTCTGCTTGGGCCATTGGTGGCGGTCAACACGCTGCTGCTCCGTGCCGGCAGGGCCGTCGCGTGGGTTTTTCTGGGCCTGATGGTCGTCATCATCCTGGCGCAGATCTTCTTTCGCTACGTGATCGGCGACGCGCTGAACTGGACCGAAGAGGCGGCGCGGTTTCTCATGCTCTGGATGTGCGGCCTGATCGCGCCCAGCGCCTACCGCTGGGGCGGCTTCGTGTCGATCGACATGTTCGTGCGGGCGCTGCCGGCGCGCGTCGGCGCGGCCCTCGGCCTGGCGCTTCTGGCGGTCGCGCTGTCGGTGCTCACGTCCGGTATCTATTACGGCTGGGACCACGTCACCGGCTTCGCCGGCCGGTTCAATTCCTCGACCCTGCGGCTGCCGCTCGATTGGGTCGGCGGCAAGGCGGTGAAGGTGCGGCTGGCGTACATGCACGCCTCGCTCTTCACCTGCATGATCCTGATGTTCCTGGTGAATGTCGAAATGATGCTGAAGACCGCCGTATCGCTGTTCGATCCGACCGTACTTCACGCGCGCGACCCGGACATGATCGTGGCGGAGTCTGACTGATGCTCGTCTGGTTCCTTCCGGTCTTCATGGTCCTGCTGCTGATCAGCCTGCCGGTGTTTTTCGCGCTGCTGGCCGCGCCGGGGATGCTGCTGTGGCTCGACGGGCAGGAGCGGCAGCTCGCCGTGCTCTACCGCAACGTCTACAATGGCATGGACTCCTTCCCGCTGATGGCGCTGCCGTTCTTCATGCTGGCCGGCGAACTGATGAACCGCGGCGGCATCACGCTCCGGCTGGTCGAATTCAGCCAGGCGATGATGGGCCACCTGCGCGGCGGTCTGGCGCATGTGAACATCCTGTCGTCGATCCTTTTCGCCGGCCTCTCCGGCTCCGCCGTCGCCGATACCTCGGCCCTCGGCTCGACGCTCATCCCGGCGATGGAAAAGAACGGCTACACCCGCCGCTTCGCCGCTGCCGTCACCGCCGCCAGCTCGGTGATCGGG
>JBHHXR010000032.1:0-19691 GCA_046757205.1 Paracoccaceae bacterium | reverse complement strand
CCCCGGCGAATGCTGCGCCTGGTCCATGATCACCAGATCGGCCGCCCTTCCCTCCTCGACGATGCCGCAGTCGAGATCGCGCAGCCGCGCGGTGTTGCCGGTGCCGAAGCAGAACGCGGTTTCCGCCTTGACGTTGCCCATGGAGGAGACCAGCGCGATCATGCGCAGGATGCCCAAGGGCTGCACGCCGGAGCCGGCGGGGCCGTCGGTGCCGAGGATTACCCGCTCCAACTGGTTCAGTTCGCGCGCCGTGTTGACCGTCAGAAGCGCCGCGCGCTCGTTGCCGTTGTGGACGATTTCCAGCCCCTGCCGGCAGTCCTCGCACAGGCAGACGATCTGGTCGTCCGGCAGCGCCGAATGGCCGCCGTTGACATGGCCGATTATGTCGGTGCTGGCCTCCAGCACGATATCCTTGTCGATCAGCCCGGAGCCCGGGATCGACGGGCCGCCGGTGTGAATGGTGCTCTGGAAGCCGTATTTGCGCGCCCATTCCACCATCTTGCGCGCCGTCGGCCCGTCCTTGACCGAACCGAGACCGACCTCGCCCAGGAGCTTCACGCCGGCGTCGGCCATCTCCTTGAAATCGTGCTCTTCCATGCCGTGCTCGATCACCGGCGCGCCGGCATGGACCTTGACGCCCGAAGGCCGCAGGTTCTCGTACCAGCGCTGCGAGGCGATCGCCAAGGCCTTCAGGCCGACCACGTCCTTGGGCCGGCCCGGCATGTGAACCTCGCCGGCCGATACCATCGTGGTGACGCCGCCGTTGAGCGTTGAATCGATCCAGTTGAGCTGCTGCTGGCGCGGCGTGTAGTCGCCGATCACCGGGTGCACGTGGCTGTCGATCAGGCCCGGCGTGACGGTGGTGCCGCGGGCGTCGACGATGGTGCCGGCGTCCTTGATGTCGATGTCGGCTTCCCGCCCGATCTGCGATATCCTGCCGTCCCGGCAGACGATGCAGTCGGCCTCCAGCACCGGCTCCTCCATCTTTCCCGACAGCAGGAGCCCGATGTTCTTGATGACAAGTTTCTGACCGGATTCAGACATCGGCGCCGCTCCCTGTTTTGGTGAATTCGTTGGTACACCAACAGTATCGCGGGATCGCGCGCCTGTCTATTGCGCCCCGCCGTCCGGATGCCCGGCCACGCCGAGGCCGAGGCCTGACGCGAGAGCCCGCTCGATCGCCGCGGCATCATCTGCCGCTCAGCGCGGTCTACACGGTCGTCGCCCAGCACCTTGCGGCGGGTCTTCATGCCCGCGAGATATTCCAGGTTGCGCCGTTTCCCGTCTGTCACGGTGCGGCCCGCTCCGGTTCACGGAGAAATTCCCCGATCAGCCCGGCCAGCGCTTCAGGCTGTTCGATACAAGGCAAATGGCCGGCGCCGGCGATTTCCTCGAACCGGGCGCCGGGGATCAGGCCGGCAAGTTCCGCAACCAGCGGCGGCGGCGTCGCGCCGTCGTGCTCGCCGACAACGCACAGAGCGGGTACCGGGATCGACGCCGCCAGCACCGTGTAGTCGGTATCCCGTATGGCCTGGCAGGTTGCCGCGTAGCCTTCCTTGGGCGTTCGCTCGAGCATGTTGCGATAGCCCGCCCATTCCGCCGGTTTCCCGGCCCGAAACCCGGGCGAGAACCACCGGTCGAGAACCGGGCCGGAAATACTCGCGACACCGTATTCCGTCACCGCTTCGATCCGCGCGTTCCACAGCGCATCGTCGCCTATCTTTTGCGCCGTGTCGCACAGGACCAGCGCCCGCACCAGGTCGGGCCGTTGCGCGGCAAGGCCCTGCGCGATCATGCCGCCGACAGACAGGCCGCAAATAACGGCCCGGCGCACCGACAGCGCGTCGAGCAACGCGGCAAGATCGCCGATATGATCGCTCATCGTGTAGGGGACCGTGCCGGTATCCGACAACCCGTGTCCGCGCTTGTCATACCGCACAAGCGTGTAATCGGCGGCGAGCAGGTCCGCGACGGCGTTCCAGATCCGGAAATCGGTTCCCAGCGAGTTGGCGAAGGCAATCACCGGCCGCCGGTCAAGCGGGCCGGTTACGCTGTAGTGCATCGACAATCCGTCAAGAGACAAAAACGGCAAGTTGAAATCCCCCTGCGTCATGGCCGCGTCCGTGGTTTCGACCGGAATAGCGGCTTTCAGCCGCCGCGCAAAGTGCGCAATCGCGGCATCCCTCTGCGACGGCGGTTCTGCCTCTTTTCCAGGCGCAGCGCCGGCAGCGCCGTTTGGTGGCTGCCCGGGCTGCGGCGGCAAATCGTCGCCGGGCGCCGATTCTTGATCTCGATCAGGGACCGGCCATATCGTCTCTGCCAACATCCGCAGAATACGCGCGGGAGACGGAAGTATGGACAACAGTGAAGCTCGGAGCCGGGCGCCCCTGACGGGCGAACAACTCGCGGTGATCCGAAAGAGCTTTGCGCTGCTGGAGGACAACCTGGAAACGGTGTCTGGCCTTCTCTATCAGAGGCTTTTCGAGATCAAGCCGGATTTCAGGCCGATGTTCAGAAGCGACATCATCGATCAGGGCATGCGATTCATGAGCACGCTGAGGACCATCGTGAACCACCTCGAAAGCCCGGAATCGCTGCACCCGTTTCTGGTAGAGCTTGCGGAAGGCCACGCGGCTTACGGCGTCGGGCCCGAACATTTTCCGCCGATGGGTGAGGCGCTCATCTGGACCATGAAGAAGACCCTGGGCGACGGGATGCCGGAGGGCGCCGAAGAGGCCTGGCGGGCGGCATACAAGCACGTCGCCGACGAAATGATCAGGTTGGCGAAGTGAGAGGCAGGAACCGCGCACCGCACGGCGTGCGCGCGATCAGCCCAGACCGGTAGACGGGAACGCCGGGTCCGCGCGCGGCGTACCCGCTTCAGTTGAACGGCGCCGCGCGGTCGATCAGTTCCTCCAGGTCGGGCTCGTTCGGGTCGCGCGGCTTGCCCGGGTGGATGATGCTGACCTGACAGCTTTCGGCCGCCTCCACGATCTGGCGGAAGCTTCCGGCATCCGGGTCGGCGATATAGGCCTGCATGTCCTCGTTGTAGGCGAAGAGCTTGTTGTTGATCTGCGTACACTCGTTGCACGTGGTGCAACGGGCGGTCTCGATCCATGGGCCGTCACCGCCGGGTTCCTGCTCGGCCGGCGCCTCGCTCGCCAATTCCTCGGCGGGGGCCGGGGGAAGCTCGACCGGCACCGGTTGACCCGCAGCCGGCGAAACGCCCGGTTCCCCAGCCTCTTCATCGGCCCGTTCCCGGCTTGCCTGTTCCGCCTCCCATGCGGCGCGCTCTCTGGCCAACAGGCGTTCGGCGTGGGAATTGTTTATACCCGCGAGTTCCTGAAGGCGGCGCCACGCGTCGCAGCAATGCTCCGCGGCGTCGATGATCTTCTCGTCGACAACCGCGCGATAGAGCCGGTTTTCCGGGTCTATAACGAGCACGTATGGCTGTTTGCCATCGCGCGAATCCGGCGACAACCGCAGGTATTCGCCGGCCGGACACATGTTGTCGTTCCATGCCGCCGAATCGTGCAGCTCCACGAACTGGTGATAGCGGCTGTCAGCGACGGCGAAGTCGGCATATCCGAATTCCAGCTTCTCCTCGCACCTCTGCAGGGCGGCGTCCTCGAACTCAATCCGGTGCCCGGGCCAGGTTGCCTCCGGCTGCGGGTTTTCGGCGAGGTCGAACCGCGACGCCCAGTCCGGCCCCGCCGAGGGGTCATAGGTGAAGGTCGGAAAGGCGCGCGACTCCGTGGCCGCCGCCGCCATCAGGTACGGCGCCACGAACGGTACCGTTTCGACCGAACCCGAGAACACGCAAAACAGCGCCGGACCATCATAGGCGAGGCCGCACGCCAGCCGGTCCTGAACCCGCGGCAAATGTGCGCCCGAGGCCTGCAGGACAAAGGCGCGGTTGAGGCCCATCGCCATCGCGGCAAGGCGGGCGCTGCCGACGCCAAAAGCGGTGCGCGACGGCTCCGGCGTGGTGTTGCCCAGAATGTCGTCGGTCTGGATCAGAACCTTGACCGGCAGACCGGACGCCAGGGCCTCGAAGGCCTGAAGGGTCTCGGCGGTATCGGTATGCCCGTCACGCAGGCAGACCAGCGATGACGGCAGCATCGAAAGCTGGTCCTCGGTCAGATCGCTCTTGCCGAAATCGTCGAAGAACGGGTCGTGCAGGTGCGCGCGGTACTTGTTCTCGATTTCCAGTTCCGCGATGCTGACCGCCTTGATGAGTTCCAGTATTTCCGGCAGGCGGTCACGAAAAGCGTCGAGCGCCTCGCCGCAACTGTCGAACACGAAACGGTGCGGCTCCGGCTGGCCGGGGCGGCGTTCGGAACTGCGCCCGGGACCGTAGAAGCGTTGCGAGCGCAGCGTCCACAGTACCCGCTCGATGCGCTGCTGGCGTTCGCTGGTGACCGTGTCGTCCTTGTGACCCTTGTTTAGAATGCGCGACAGACTGTGGAAATCGAACGCGCCGCCGAAGGAATCGCCAACGGCCGCGCGCAGCGCTTCCGGCGAGCGCGCCGCCTCGGATTTCATGTAGTCGGCCTTCAGGATATCGGAGAGGCGCAGGATCAGGCCGTCGACGGTCTTGCGAAATGCCTTGGCCTTCGCCTCGTGGTCAATCCGCCAGGCGTGAACCAGGACCTCTTTCGGCGTGCCGGCGTCGCAGCCGGTCACCGCGCCGTCGACGCGGAGCGCCTCGCGCGCCCGGTCGTAGTTGGTGTCCAGCGGCCCGAACGCAGGCTCGCCGCTGGCCGCCACCAGTTCGGCGGCCACCGATCGCCACATATCTTTAAGGCTGCCGCGTTCGCCCCTGTCGATCCGGCGCCGGATTCCGGCCTCCAGGCGCAGGATCTGCTGGCGCAGTTCCTCGCCTGCCGCGCCGGGTTCCGCAACCTCGCGCAGAACGCCGTCGATGATCTCCTTCAGCGGCATCACGATGGGGCCGTCGCCGGCGCCGTCCACCAGAACCAGCGGGTAGTCGTACCGCAGCCGCGACAGGTCTCCGTAGGACGCGAACAGAGCCGGACGCAACGGCGGCGCGGTTTGCCGCTCGATCTCCAGCTCCGCGTCGTGCCGGGTCCCGTCCGGGTCTTTCAGTGAAGCCTGTTGCATCTCGCCCTACTCCGCCGGTTCCGGCGTGCCGCCGGTTTCGGCATCCGGCCAGATCGTGACCTTGTCAAACTCCTCGTCGAGCACGGTCCGGATAAGGTCAGGCGTGTTCGGCCGCTCGCCCTGGCGGATTTCTTCGTAACAGGGCACGTCCGGGTTACGGTAGAGAATGCCAACGGGGGCTTCATCCTCCAGCGAGGCAATGGCCAGGGCGCGCGCCATGTCCAGCGGATCATGCACTTCCTGGTTGCGGTAGATGCGCGACACCTCCGGTTTCAGGCGCAGGCCGTTACCGTGAACCAGGATCCGCGTCTTCAGCGGATCGTGGACGAAATCATCGAAGTTGTGGTCCATGAACTCCGGGCAGCGCTGGAGGATCCGGACGAACGAAAGCCCGTGATGACGGTAGGCCTGGCGAAGAATGTCGTAGAGCAGGTCGGGGATCCAGTCCGCGGCCTGAGCAACGAAAGACACGTTGGCCACCCCGAGGGTCACGGTAAGGGGGTTCAAGGGATCGAGGTAGGCTCCGCGCGGCGTCGTGTTGCTTTTCAGTCCCTTGGGCGACGTCGGCGACGCCTGTTTCTTGGTCAGCCCGTAGATCTGGTTGTCGTGAAGCAGCACCGTCATGTTCATGTTGTAACGAATGGCGTGCACCCAGTGCGCCGCGCCGATGCTGCAGCAGTCGCCGTCGCCGGTGGTCACGAACACGTTCAGGTCCGGCCTGCGCAGCTTGATCCCTTCGGCGACCGGCAGGGCGCGGCCATGCACGCCGTGAAAACCGTACGCATTCATGTAGTGCGGCAGTCGGCTGGAGCAGCCGATGCCGGACACGCAGACGGTTTTTTCGGGCGCCAGGTTCTCGTCGCGGCACAGCCGCTGCATCGCCGTCAGGATCGCGTTGTCGCCACAGCCCTTGCACCAGCGCGGCAGCGTGTCGCTCTGATAGTCCGACAGGGTGTGATGCTCTTCGACCAGTTGCATCAGGCATTGGGTCATGGTCGCGGTCATAGTCGCCTCCTATGCCTTCGCCAGTTTGCGGAGCGCCGCTTCGGCGATTTCTCCGGGCTTGGGCGGCAGCCCGCGCGCCTCACCCCAGCAGTCGACGTCGACCAGGAAGCGCGATCTCAGGAGAAATGCCAGGTCGGAATAACGGCGGTTCGATTCGTCGATCATCTCGTCATCGAGCGTGTCGCCCCAGTTGTTCTCGATCGTCATCACCTTTGCGAAGCGCCGCAGAACGTCACCGATACCCGTCGCCATCGGTTGCAGGAACTTGAGATGCATCGACGATACGCGGTGCCCGGCGCCGCGCAGGCGTTCGACGGCCTCTTCGATGGCGCCGCGTGTACTGCCCCAGCCGACCAGCAGCAGATCGCCTTCGCCGTCCCCCACAACCGGCGGGGTCCGAAGAGTTTTTTGCAGGGCTGCCAGCTTGTGCCGGCGCTGACGTATGCCTTCCTGGTTGACCTCCGGGTCGTAGGCGACCCGGCTGTTCCGGTCGTGTGCCAGGCCGGTCAGGCAGTGCATGCCGTTGGGCTGGCCGGGGATGAATCTGGTGGCAATGCCGGTGTCGGAATCCCAGTCGTAGGGGAGAGCCCCTTCGGGAACCGTGCTCTGGTCGATCGGCGGAGCCAGCCAGTCCTCGTTGAACTGCGGACGCACGAAGGGCTGCTGGGCGGTCGCCAGGCTGGCGTCAGACAGCACGACGACAACCATGTTGAAGGTCTCGGCGATCTTGCGCGCGGTGATGACGGAGTAAAAGCAGTCCTCGATGCTGGACACCGCCATCACCACCTTCGGGGCGTCGCCATGGCTGCCGAAACAGGCGGCAAGCAGATCGCTCTGTTCGGCCTTCGTCGGAAGCCCGGTGCTCGGTCCGCCGCGCTGGACGTCGATCACCACCAGCGGGATCTCGGTCATCACGGCCAGACCGATACCCTCTTGCTTCAGCGACAACCCCGGACCCGAAGTAATGGTCAACGCGCATTTACCTGCGTAGGAGGCGCCGATAGCGAAGGTGCAAGCGGCGATTTCGTCCTCTGCCTGATGCACCACGCAGCCGACTTTCTCGAATATCGAACTGAGATAGTGCGATGCCGACGTAGCCGGTGTGATCGGGTACATGGAACAGACTTCCATTCCCGATGCGACGACGCCGAGCGCCAGTGCCACGTTGCCGTTCATCACCACCTGCGGCTCGCTCGGGCGCGTCGCAGGCACCGAGAAATGCAGATCGAGGTTCGCAGCCGCCCAAGCCTGTCCGGCATCGAGAAGCTCTATGTTGGCGTCGATGATCTTTTCGTCCTTCTTGGCGAAAACGAACCGCACCTGGGCGCGCGCCATCTCGGGGTCGAGACTGTAGATGTGGCACAGCATGCCGAGGGCGAACATGTTCTTGCCGCGCCGCGGATCAGGCACGTATTTCACGCACTCCGCCTCCATCGGCACCTCGTAGAGGAGATAGCCGCCGTTGCGTATCTCCTCGCAGACCTCGGCGTAGGACGCCTCGATCTCCGGGTCGCCGCAGTCGCGCCACATGCTTTCCAGCACAATGATGCCGCCCGGCTTGATCTCGCCGATGCGCAGTCGGCTCAGCAGCACCTGTTCGTTGAAGGCCACGACCAGATCGGCGGCGTCGCCGCCGTTGGTCACCCGGTGCGACGCCAGCCGCACCCGGTTGCCGCTGGTGCCGGCCACGCTTCGCGCCGGGGGCTGGATTTCCGCCGGGATGATCTCCACCGTCCAGATACCGTTGCCCATGCGTGCGGCGATCGCGCCGAAGGACTGGCCGCAACGTTGCGCGCCTTCGCCGGAATCGCTGACGATTTCCACGATGTGCTCGTCTACCAGCGTGGCGGGACCGGCAGTCCGGTCCGGTTCCCGGTTCACGCCGACTGACTTGAGTTTGTCCTGAACGTTCATGAAATCCCGTTTCCCAAACTATGCCACCCTTACCCTGGCGAAAATCTTTTCGGTCCGGTCTATGCCGAAGACCGTGTTTTCGAGACCACGGTCCCGATCCCGGTAGATGGCGCCGCTGTCCCGGATGCCAAGGTAGTCCCTTATGCTCCGCGCTGCCTTGCGCCCGGCGCCCATCGCCAGGATCACCGTCGCCGAGCCGGTGACGATATCGCCGCCGGCATAGACCCCGGCCATCGACGTGGCAAGGTTGTCGTCGGTTTCGATGTACCCGCGCTTGTCGAGCCGGATGCGCGATGTCTGGCCGAGGATCGGGTTTGCGCTGGTGCCGATGGCGTAGACGACCATGTCGGTTTCCAGCTCGTACTCGCTGCCGGCCACGGGAACCGGGCGCCTGCGGCCGGAATCGTCGAGTTCGCCAAGCTCCATTCTGATACAACGCATGGCGCGCACGCGATCCTCGGCGTCGCCGAGAATTTCGACCGGCGCCGTCAGCCAGTGGAAATCGATCCCCTCCTCTTTCGCGTGATGCAGTTCTTCCAGCCGCGCGGGGCTTTCCGCCTCGGTGCGCCGATAAACGCAGCTGACTTTTTCTGCCCCGAGCCGCAGCGAAACCCGCATGGCGTCCATCGCGGTGTTTCCCGACCCGATCACCGCGACGCGTTTTCCCATCTGCAACGGCGTGTCGAAATCGGGAAAACGCCCCGCATTCATCAGGTTGCAGCGGGTCAGCAGTTCGTTCGCCGAGAGCACGCCATTGAGGTTCTCGCCCGGAATGTTCATGAACTTCGGCGAGCCGGCGCCGGTGCCGATGAACACGGCGTCATAGCCCATTTCATCGATCATTTGTTCAACGGTGAACAACCGCCCGACAAGCGTGTTGCATTTGATCTTGATGCCCAGTTCGAGCAACTTGCCGATCTCGGCGTCGACCACCGAGTTCGGCAGGCGGAAATCCGGGATACCATAGCGCAGAACACCGCCCGGTTCGTGCAGCGCCTCGTAGACGGTGACGTCGCAACCGGCCTTGGCGAGATCGGCGGCGCAGGCCATGCCGGCCGGGCCGGAGCCGATGATTCCGATGCGGAAACCATTGGATTCGATATGGCTGTGCCGCACCCATCCCTCGGAGATCGCCCTGTCGCCGACCCAGCGTTCAAGCCGTCCGATGGCGACCGGCTCCAGCGTGCCGCCGACCGGGCAGACGCCTTCGCACTGGTCTTCCTGCGGGCACACCCGGCCGCAGATTGCCGGCAACAGGTTGGAATCGGACACGATCTCGTAGGCGCCCCTGTAATCCTTGTCGATAAGCCTGAGGATGAACGCCGGAATGTCGATATTGACCGGGCAGCCGTCTATGCAGGCCGGCTGCGGGCAGATCAGGCAGCGCTCGCATTCAAGGAGCGCCTGCTCCGCGCTGAAGCCGAGCGATACCTCGTCGAAGTTCCGGGCCCGGACTTCGGGGTCCTGGACAGGCATGGGCGCCCGATCCTGCGGGATCGTGCGAATCGTCTTTCGCGCCATGTGCTAGGCTCCTTCCACGCCGGGTGCCGGGTTGGGTTGCATGTCCAGCCGGCGGCAGCTTTCCGCCCAGCGTTCGAGCGCTTCCTGCTCCGCCTCCCGGAAGCGCCGCTGCCGCGCCATCAGGTCATCGAAGTCGACCGCGTGGCCGTCGAAGTCGGGGCCGTCAACGCAGGCAAACCTGATCCGGTCGCCGACCTTGACCCGGCACCCGCCGCACATTCCGGTGCCGTCGACCATGATCGGGTTGAGGCTCACCGTTGTCCTGATACGGTGCGGCCGGGTGGTTTCGGCGCAGGCGCGCATCATGATCGGCGGGCCGATGGCCACCAACTCGTCGATATCGTCATGCGCGGCGATCGCCTGTTCGACACCCTTGGTCACAAGCCCCTTGATACCCGCCGACCCATCGTCGGTGCAAATGATAAACTCGTCGCACACGGCGCGGAACTTGTCCTCCCAGAACACCAGATCGCGATTGCGGAACCCGACCACGCCGATCACGTAGGCACCGGACTCCTTGAACCCGCGGGCTTGCGGATAGACCGGCGCAACGCCCAATCCGCCACCGACGCAGATCACTTTCTTCGCCTCGCCGATCTCGCTCGGTTGGCCCATCGGCCCGACCATCCCGAGGATGGTAGTGCCTTCAAGGCACCGCCGCTGCATCTCGCGCGTGGTCTTGCCGACCGCCTGAACCACCAGTGTCACGGTTCCCCGGCCGCGGTCGAAATCGGCGATGGTCAGCGGGATGCGTTCCCCGTGATCGTGGGCGATGACGATGACGAACTGGCCCGGCCGCGACGCCCGAGCCATCGCCGGATGCCCGATTTCGAGCAGGAAGGTAGTGTCGGAAAAATCGGTCCTCGTGACGATCGGAAACCCCCCAACCGGTATCCCGTCGGGGTCGGCGGCGAACGCCTTCCCCGCGCCGCCCCGCGGCGCCTGTCGCACGCTGTCACTGCCGCTCATCCGCGGTCTCCGGTGGTTGCTGTCGATGGGCGGAGCCTAGACCGCGAAAAAGCGTAGTCACTGATCTGGATCAAGACGGAACGAAAAAGTGATCGCGTGGTACCTGAGCGCCGGAACCGTCCGCATCGACGCCGATCTTCGGCAAGAGGGCCCCCGGTCATCGGACGGGTCCGCACCCGCGGCCGCGCCCTTTCAAGGGGCCCACGGCTAGCGGCGCAACCGGACATTCCGGAAGTTCCGCGTTATGTGGCAGTTGCTGCAGCGTCTGCCGAACTGGCCTCGGTGAACGTCGTCGCGGGCATGGCAGGACACGCAGGCGCGCGGTATCCGCAGGCTGGCGGATCGCGCCTTGGTATGGCAGGCGTTGCAGTCCAGACCGTCATGGGCCCCGGTCAGGGGATATCTCGTCTGCGTATCGTGATCAAAAACCCACAGTTTCCAGCCGTTTGGGTTGTGGCAGGAATCGCAGCGGTCTCCCAGACGCCCGTCGTGGAAATCGTCCTCGCCGTGGCACTCGGCGCAGTCTACCGGCGCGTCGCGGTAGGCAGGGGTCAGATGGCAATCCTCGCAGGGCACGACGGCGTGCAGGCCGATCAGCGGGAACCGCGTGATGTCGTGGTCGAATAGCACTTCCCGCCGCCAGCCTTCGGGCGTGTGGCAGGTATCGCACATCTTGCCCAGCTGGCCGTTGTGCGGATCGGTCCTGCCGTGGCAGTCGGCGCAGCCCGTACCGGGTTCTTCCCGATAAAGATCGCCGGTATGGCAGGTGTCGCACTTGACCTGCTTGTGCCCGCCGATCAGGGCGAAATCGGTATCCCGGTCATGGTTGAAGCCGATCTCGTCCCATTTCGTGGGCCGGTGACAGGTTTCGCACTTGTCGCCGTAGCGCGCGCCGTGCACGTCCTGTATCCGGTGGCAATCGGCGCAGACCTTGGGCAGACCCTTGTAGACTTCGCCTATGTGGCAGCTCAGGCACTCGACCTCCCTGTGCGCGTCCTTGAGCGGAAAGTCCGTCTTGTCGTGATCGAATTGCCTGGTATCGGTCCAGCCGTCTTCACCGTGACAGACGGCGCAGTCCTTTCCGAGGTTTCCCCGGTGGGGGTCGGTGTCGCCATGACAGTCGACGCAGGCATGCGGCGCGTCGCGGAATTTCTTTTTCGGCGCGTGGCAGCCCGTACAGACAACCGCGGCGTGCCTGCCGCGAAGTACGAAATCCGTGGATCCGTGATCGAAGGTTTCCTCGTCGAGCTGAACGATGTCGGCGTCGCGGCCCACATGGTCGGTATGGCAGTGACTGCATTCCTGGGAACCGATTTCCGGCCGCAGACCGTGAAAGCCGGTGCCGTCCCGCACGTCGCCAGCCACCTTCTTGTGGCAGTCGAGGCAAAGGCGCCGCTGCGAGCTCTTGGAAAACGAGGTGTGGCAATTGTCGCACTTCGTTTCAAGATCGGCATGACCCGCGACAAGCTCGCCCGGCATCACGAGGCGCTCGTACCAGCTCTGGGCGACGGCGACGCCCGCCACAGGAACCGACAGCAGAAGGAGCACTGCGAACAGTATCGGACGGCTGCCGGGCATGGCTGCGGAGTGTCGCGTATCAGTAAAGATGAACGGCCACGACATGCCCCAGCGCGGCAATGATCAGGATGATGAAGAGCGGCAGGTGCAGCATGTGCCAGAGTGCAAAAAGGCGCTCGTACAAAAGAAAGACCTCGGCGCGCGCCACGGCACGGAAGAACCGCCTGAGGTGTCCGGTCGCCGTGGCAATGCGCTTCCGTGATTCGCGCACCCGCCAGTCTTCCCGTTCGCCGCACGTCTCCAGCGCCGCGCAAAGCATTCTGTTCACCCTGCGGCGCGTGCTGTGGCGCATGGCGGAAGATGCAAAGAGCCGCCACAGGCTGTCGAGCAATCCGGACGCCGGGCGCAGCCGTCGGGCCTCGTAGGCCTCCAGAAACTCCGCGATCTCAACCAGTTCGGGCGATCCGAACGCAAGATCCGACTTGAAGACCTCGGTGTCGTCCAGCAGTTCGCGGACCTGCAGCTTTCGGCCGTACAGACCGCGATGGATATGGGCGTAAAGGAACCTTCCGATATACCCGCTGCCGGCGACCAGCAGCATGCTGAACAGCGCGATCGCGCTGTTGGCGGAACCGGCGGAGAAATTCGAATGAAGCACTACGAGCGCCGGACCGACAACGCCCAGAACCATGTGGAGGCGGAACCACGTCCGCACCTCGCCGACCACGCTCAGCGCGCGTATCCGTTTGCGCAGGGGATAAAGCAGCAGGGCGAGCATCAGCACGCTGCCGGCGATGCCCAGGTAGTATCCGGCGCCGGTCTCGGCGGTCAGATAGCCCTCGTCGCTTTGCAGCCAGGCGTAGAAGAGCCCGGCTCCGACGAAGGCGGACAGAACCGGCATTTCCAGAGCACCGACCGCGACCTTTCGTGGCTTCTTCCGCGCATCCGCGGTGTTTCGATCCGCCCCCGTCCGTCGCTGCCCCCTGTTGGATAACAGATTTGAAAACGGTGCATTCACGGCACCTGCATCGGTCGCGCTCAACCTGGCCTCCTGATATGTTCGAGCCGTGCTGGAAATCTGCGGAATTCCGGCACGACCCGATTCGGTTTCTTACCCGCAAGGTCATCAGACACCAACGCCCGGCGGTGGAAAAGGCGTTCGCTCCGGAATCGCGAAAACACTGTGGTTTTGGGCGCATTTCTGCCGATTTATCTGGCAATGTCAGTAAGTTGTCAGGTTATTGTCAGCTAACCGGTGGGATGATGCGGGAACTTTAGGCATGTATGAATGGTTTCGCTGGGGCCTCTGTCCGCAGCAGGTTGCGTAGTGTCGACAATCTGGTTTCTGTCAGGAAGGGAAACGCGCCGATGCCGGCGGAGATCAGTCTGTTTTCGCATCTTCCGGCGGCCATGGAACCCGCCGGTCCCGTGTCGCTTTCGGGTCGCCGCTTCCGTGTCGGCGCACCAACCCGCGCCCGACGGCTGCCGGCCGTGCCGGAGGCCTGACCGATGGCGCGCGCGAGGTTCCTGACGCTGACGCCCGTCGCCGCATTCGCGCTGCTGGGATTGGTGTTCGTCAAGGCGCTGGCGGTTCCGGAACGGGAATTTGCCGCCGGCTTTCTCGATCGTCCGCTGCCGGATTTCACGGCGCCGCCGCTGAGCGCCGGAGCCGACGGGATTTCGGCCGCCGATTTCGACGGCGGGGCGGTGCTTCTGAACGTGTTTGCATCCTGGTGTGCCTCGTGCCGGGCCGAGCACCCCATGCTGATGCGACTCTCCAACGAGTCCCCCGTGCCGATCTACGGCCTGAACTGGCGGGACCGTGCGGGGCGTGGTCGCGCGTTTCTCGATCTGCACGGCGATCCCTACGCCGCGACCGGCTCGGATTCCTCCGGCGCGCTGGGTGCGAAACTCGGCGTCACCGGCGTTCCGGAAACCTACGTGATCGACGCGGAAGGCCGCATCCGCTACCGTCATATCGGCCCGATCGACCCCGGCGCCTGGGATAGCGTGATCAAACCGCTGATCGTGAAACTGGGGGCCGGGCAATGAGACATTCGCGCATTCTTGGGGCGCTCCTGCTGGTCGCCCTGGTTGGTCAATGCGATCCGAACGGCGCGCTCGCTGTCGAACCCGACGAAATCCTTGCCGACCCGGCGCTGGAAGCAAGGGCGCTGCAAATCAGCAGGTCGCTGCGCTGCGTGGTCTGCCAGAACCAGACGATCGACGATTCCAACGCACCGCTGGCCCGGGATCTCCGCGTTCTGCTGCGCGAGCGCATCGCGGCGGGCGACAGTGACGATGCCGCCGTCGCCTATCTGGTCGATCGCTACGGCGCCTTCATCCTTCTGCGGCCGCCTCTGCGCTGGGACGTGGCGTTGCTCTGGGCCGGCCCCGTCCTTGTCCTGATTGCTGCCGCTGCCGGGTTTTCGACGCGGCGAAGGGGCGGCGGCAAGGGGCCGGGCGGCATGCCGGAAGAAGAACGCGAACCGGTTCACTCCCTTATCAACAGCAAGGAATCACGATGACACCCTGGATCATCCTCGCCATCTTTGCCGCGACGGCGGCGGTGCTGATATCGGTGCCATTTATCCGGCGCCCGGACACCGGCGGCGCCGACGCGAACCGGAGCCTGTCTGTCTACAGGGACCAGCTTGCCGAGGTCGAAAGACAACAGGCGGCGGGACAGATCGACGCCGAAGCCGCGCGGCTGGCGAAAGCCGAGATCGAGCGCCGGTTCCTAAACGCCGCGCGGGACATCGCACCGCCGGCAAGGGGGTTTTCGGCGCACGCCCGTTTCGCGGCTCTGGGCGCCATCTTCGGACTGGTCGTCGGCGGGGCGACGACGCTTTACATGGTGACGGGCAGGTCCGACCTGCCCGCGGCGCCGTTCGCGGCCGATCAGCTCTCCCCGGCCTCGCCGCTGGTGGCGCTGATCGAGGGCACGACGACAGGCGGCGGCGGCGCGGCGGAATCCGGCGGCCAGGTCGGCGATGTCGAAGGCATGATTGCCGGGCTCGCGGCGAGGCTGGAGGCCAACCCCGAAGATGCCGATGGCTGGCGGATGCTCGGCTGGTCCTATTTCAACACGGAGCGCTACGGCAAGGCGGCCGAAGCCTACGCCCGGGCGGCGGCACTGAGCGAAGGCGACGCCGACACGCTGTCCGCATATGGCGAGGCGCTGGTGCGCGCGGCCGACGGGCTGGTGACCGACGAGGCGGCGGCGGTGTTCGACCGGACGCTCGCGGTGAATTCGCAGGACGCGCGCGCGCGCTTCTTCAAGGGGCTGGCGCTGGAACAGTCCGGCGACCCCGCCGGGGCGGTCGAGGCATGGCTGGCGGTTCTCGATGACGCCCCGCCGGGCGCCGAGTGGGTCGAAAACCTGCGGCTGCGCGTCAGCGAAACTGCGGTGAATTCGGGCATCGACGTCTCGGGCCGCCTGATGGCGACGGATACCGTTCCGGCACTTCCCGCTGTGCCGCCCGGGGGGCCGACGGCAGAAGACGTCCGGAGCGCATCGCAAATGACGGAGGAGGACCGCCAGGCCATGATCGCCGCCATGGTCGAACGGCTGGCCGCGCGGCTGGAGGACAACCCCGCCGACCCGGACGGCTGGATCAGGCTGGCCCGTTCGCGCCTCGTGCTCGAAGACCGCGATGCGGCCTTGGCCGCGCTCGACCGGGCAAGGGCGCAGTTTTCCGGCCAGCCTGCCGAATTGGCGAAGATAACCGCCGCCGCAAAGGAGCTTGGCCTGACGACAACTGAGTGAACCGGAAACGACGAGACTGCCCCCACAATGCAAACCGAACTTCTGATCGCGACCGTCGCGCCGCCGCTGCTGATCATCTGGCTCATCTATGCCGGGCGGCGGTGGTATCTTGAAAGAACCGCTATCCGCCTTCGCAACGAAGCCGCCGAGAGCGGCCTTACGGAGCCGATGTCGCTTCATCCGGTGATCGACCAGACCGTCTGCATCGGCTGCGCCTCCTGCGCCGCTGCCTGCCCCGAAGGGCGGATACTCGGCATCATCAAGGGCAAGGCCGAACTGGTTGAACCGTCGCACTGCATCGGCCACGGGGCCTGCGCCTCGGCCTGTCCGATGCAGGCGATCAGCCTGGTATTCGGCACCGAAAAACGCGGCGTCGACATCCCCCATGTCGGGCCGGACTTCCAGACCAACGTGCCCGGCATCTACATCGCCGGCGAGCTTGGCGGCATGGGCCTGATCCGCAACGCCATCGAACAGGGCCGCCAGGCGATGGAAGAAATCGTGAAGCTTGGCGGCTTCGGCCGCGACGACATGACCGACGTGATCATCGTCGGCGCCGGTCCTGCCGGGTTTTCCGCGAGTCTCGCGGCAAAACAGCACGGCCTGAAAAGCGTGACGCTGGAACAGGACAGTTTCGGCGGCACCGTGGCGCATTTCCCGCGTGGCAAGCTGGTGATGACCGCCCCGGCCACGCTTCCGTTGCATGGAAAAGTCAATTTCCGCGAAACCACCAAGGAGGAGCTGCTGGAATTCTGGTCCAAGGTCCGGGCCGAATCCGGTATTGAAATCAGTTTCGAGGAGCGTGTGGAGAGCATCGAAAAGCTGCCTGAGGGATTTTGCGTGAAGACCACTCGGGGGTCGCATCGCGGGCGCACCGTCCTGCTCGCCATCGGGCGACGCGGAACGCCACGGAAGCTTGGCGTCGACGGCGAAGACAGCACCAAGGTCGTCTATCGCCTGGTTGACCCCGAACAATACCGGGGCAAGCATGTTCTGGTGGTTGGCGGCGGTGACAGCGCCCTGGAGGCGGCAACCAGCATATCGGACGAACCGGAGACCAAGGTCGCCCTTTCATATCGCAGCCCGGCGTTTTCGCGCGCCAAGCTGAAGAACCGCGAACGGGTCGAGCAGGCGCACAAGTCGGGCCGGCTCGACCTGTTGTTGCAGTCGAACGTGATCAGGATCGACAAGGACCACGTCGAGCTGGAACACCGCGGCGACAGCAGGAAGCTGAAAAACGATGCCGTCATCGTCTGCGCCGGCGGCATTCTCCCGACGAAGTTCCTGCAGTCGACCGGAATTGATGTGGAGACCAAACATGGCACTGCATAAGGGCGCCCTGGCGATCGTCCTGACGGCGATTTCGATCACCTGTGCCACCTCGCAGACGGCAGCGGCCGCCACCAAGGCCGAAACCGCGCAGTTCGGCGCCGTCGACGCGGCGGTGCGCAAGCGCGACTACGCGCTGGCCGTCAAGCTTCTGCATGCGCCGGCGGATGCCGGCGACGCCGAGGCGCAATACCGGCTCGCCGCGCTCTACCGCTCCGGCAGGGGCGTCGCCCGCGATGACCGGAGGGCCTTCGCGCTGATGCAGGCGGCGGCCCGGAAGAACCATCCCGGCGCGCAGTTCAGCCTCGGCCGGATGCTGATCGCCGGCCAGGGAACGAAGGCCGACGTCGAAGCCGGGCGGCGCTGGGTGGCCCGCTCGGCCGAGGCCGGAAACCGCATGGCCCAGCGCCTCCTGGCGAAGCTCGGCGCGGCACCGGCCGGCGATACACCGGCCAAAGCCGGCCCGCCGCTGCCCGAGATCGAACCGTCGCCGGTCGCGACGTCGGAGCTGTCGAAACCGCAGGGGTGGAACGTCCTGATGGAGGCCGCCCGACGCGGCCGCCCCGAACTGGTTGCCGCGCTGCTTGAATCGGGGCAGGAATTCGACGTCAGCGACGACCGGGGAAACAGCCCGCTCATGCTGGCGGCGGTGGCGGGAAGCGGCAAGGCGGTCTCGGTGCTTGTCGAAGCCGGCGCGGCGCTCGACGCGCGCAACCACTCCGGCGCCTCGGCGCTGTCTCTCGCCGCGCGCAGGGGTTTTTCCGATATCGTCGAGATGTTGCTGTCTGCCGGCGCCGATTCCGACCTGGCCGACGCGAAGGGGCTGCGGCCGCTGCATCACGCCGTGACCGCCCGTCATTGCGGGACGGCGCTGGTGCTGGTCCGGCACGGAAGCGCCCTGGCCGACGCGCCCGGAATCCTGCCGCTCGTGCTTTCGGCGTCCCGGAATTGCGGGCCGGACCTTCTGTCAGCCCTTTCCCGGCGCGGCGCGTCGCTGTCGCGGACGGATGACCGCGGGCGCGGCGCATTGTGGCATGCGGCGGACACGGGCAACGCAGGGGCGGCCGAGGCGCTTCTGAAGGCCGGGTTGCCTCCCGACGCAAGCGATGCCGAAGGCGAGACCCCGCTGCTCGCGGCGGTGCGCAGCGGCAGCGGCGCGATAACCCGCCTGCTTCTCGAGGCCGGCGCCGACGCTGCCCGCCCCTCTCGCCAGGGCAACACGCCGCTGATGATTGCGACGCTGAGCGACGACCGGGCAGCCGTCCGCTACCTGCTGGCGTCCGGCGCAGACGTGAATTCGCGAAACGCGTTGGGGGACTCCGCGCTGATGCTGGCCGCGCGCGCCGGCAGAACGGAAATCGCCGGCCTGTTGCTGGAAGCGGGGGCGAAAAAACATCTGCGCAACAGGAAACGCGAGAGGGCGGTCGATCTCGCCCAGGCAACCGGTCACGCTGACATCGCGGGCCTTCTGGAGCGATAACGGCGCGCCGGAACGGCGCTTCAGAACTCCACCCGGTACCCGGCGACGATACCGATTTCATTACTCGATTCGCGTGTCGTGCCGGTCTTCCGCGACGACCAGAGACTGCTGAGTTCGAGTTCGAAACTGGTGGTCTTGGTGAACTGGTAATTGGCGGTCATCGACGGGATCACGAACACCTCCGACCCGCCGGCCGTTTTCAGGTTGCGGTATCCCAGTTTGATGCGCGGACGAAGGCGCAGCTTTTTCGAGACCGGATATCGGCTGTAGACGTCCAGCAAGTACAAATCCGTCGAGACGGTATTGGCGTAGCGCAGCGTGGCACTGGCGACATCGCCCTTGCGGAAGATATCCGAACGGACGAGTTGGGCAGATGCGAAGAACTCCAGCCCCGGCGCCGGCACCGCCGCCACGCCGCCCGACGCCGGATTGCCGCCGGTATGATACAGGGTTCCATCGACGGTTAGCTGGGTTTTCTCGTCCAGCGGCCGCGAATAGGCGACGTTCAGCGATGCGGTTTCCGCCGTCCGGTCCAGTGCCAGTTCGCTGATCTGGGACACCGAGAAGGTTTGCAGGAGCTGGTCAAGGGTGTTGGCCGCCTGCCCTTGCAGCGCATTGGTGGTGACGAGGCCTGGGGAATGCACATAGTCGGCCCGCGCCGAGATGGTCGAGGAATCCGGGTTGGTAATAGAGCCCGAAACCACCAGCGAGCTAATCCGCTTGTAGTGGAGATCGTAGTCTATCGCGCCGAAGAACGACCGCCTGTCATCGATATACTGCACTTCCGCCCCGACGGCGCGCCGGTCGACGAGCGAGCCCGCGCGCTGTTCGATCCCGTACACCGTCAGATCGACGCGATCCGCGATATCCTCGAAATCGGCGCTGGCGCTGACGAAATAGCGGTCGTCTTTCGCGGGCGCGTCGGCGCTGCTGTCCACCGGCGATCCCACCGCGAGGTTCACCGCCGTCCGTTCGCGCGGTTTCCAGGTGAAGAGCGCGCCGTCGAAGCGGCTGAAAATGCCGTCGCTGTTCCGTGTCTGACGGCCCACCCTGGCAGTCGCG
>JBHHXR010000031.1:0-19941 GCA_046757205.1 Paracoccaceae bacterium | reverse complement strand
CGATCGCCGACCGGCGGCGCACCGGGCCGGTTGACCGGAAGCAGCCGCCCGATTCCCGCCCGCGCGGGGTCGGACAACCGGGACACTCCCGCCGTGATGCGCCTCCTGCCGGTTTTCACGAAGTGAATCAATCACGTCACGAATAACCGGCGCACCGGTCGCGCCTTGACACCGGCGCCGGCCGACGCCGCGACGACGGTGGGCGGCCCGGGCCGCCGACACCGGCCGGAGGGGCGGAAATCCCGGCTTCGCAGCGCCCGGCGGGGTGGCGCGTCGTTTTCCCGATCCCGGCGCATCGCCGCTGTTCCTCCCACTGGCGGCCGCCGGTGCGGGGGTTCGCTCTTCCCGCTTCGCCGCCGTGCGACCGGCGGCGCCGGCGAAGCGCCGCGCGGTTGCCGCCTGTCACCACGGGTGAGTGGGTGCCGGGCAGGTTTTCCAGCGTGGCGGCGGCGCGGCCCGAAGACGTCTCTTGCGTCGCCGCAGACGGGTGGCGTCGGCGTCAGGCGGCGGGGACGCGGCGCTCGGGTACATTCCCCGGGGAACCGCCCGCGAACCGGCGGGCCGCTGCTCTTCCGTATCCCCCTCCCGCCCCTGGATCACGACGCCCTTTTCCCGATTCGCCCCGCCCGGCCGTCTATCCCCGGGGCGCGGCCCCCGGATCGCGCCCGCCCCGCCCCCAGGCGCGCGATCCTTGCCGGTTCGGGCGGGCGTCTCCGTCAGGGGGCATCGTGTTCCAGCACGTCGCAGGCCGCAGGGCGCGCGCCGCCGCGCCGGGCGGCACCGTCGGCGGACCAAGCGGTATGCGCCGGCGGCGGCATCGGCGCGAGCATCCGGGCCGTGGCGCGCGGGCCGCGTCTTCACCTGCGCTCACTGAACCACGAATTCGGCGTGCAGTGCGCCGGCCGCCTTTATCGCCTTGAGGATGTCGATCATGTCGCGCGCCGAGACGCCGAGCGCGTTCAGCCCGGCGATCACGTCGGGCAGATCGACCGCCGACTCCACGATCGCCAGCCCGTTGCCGGGATCGGCGTCCAGTTCCGCTGCCGTTCGCGGCACCACTATGGTTTCGCCGGTCTTCGAAAACGGATTGGGCTGCGACACGATCGGCGATTCCCGCACGCGGAGCGTCAGGTTGCCCTGGGTGACCGCCACGCGCGACAGCCGCACGTCTCTGCCGAGCACGATGGTGCCGGATTTCTGGTCAATCACGACGCGGGCCTTCTGGTCGGCCTCGACCTCGATGTTTTCCAGCAGGCTTATCAGATGCGCCGGGGTGGCAGCGCCCGCAACCGCCAGATCGAGGCTGACCGTCCCGGAATCCAGCATGCTCGCCGCCGCCCGCCCCAGCGCCCCGTTTATCGCCCGCTCAATACGGGCGGCGGTGGTGAAATCGGGATCGCGCAGAGCCAGCCTGAGAACCTTCATGTCCGCCATGGCGAAGGCCACCTCGCGTTCGACGCGCGCACCCGATGGTATGACGCCGGCCGTCGGCACGCCCTCGGTGACACTGGCCGCATCGCCGGAAACACTGGCGCCGCCGGCGATCACCGGCCCCTGGGCAACGGCGTATATCCTCCCGTCGGCCGCGCTGAGCGGGGTCATCACCAGGGTTCCGCCAAGCAGGCTCTTGGCGTCGCCGATGGCGGAAACCGTGATGTCGATGCGCGAGCCGGCCCGCGCGAACGGCGGGAGGTTCGCCGTCACCAGCACCGCGGCGACGTTTTTCGGGCGGAACTGCTCGCCGGTGACGTTCACGCCGAGCCGTTCGAGAAGGTTTGACATCGCCTCCTCGGTGAAGGGCGAATTGCGGATACCGTCGCCGGTGCCGTTCAGGCCGACGACCAGGCCGTAGCCAACCAGGTCATTGCCGCGCACGCCATCGAAATTCACCAGATCCTTGATCCGCACCTGCGTCGCGGAAACCGCACCGGCGGCGGCCGAAAACAGGGCGGCGCAGGCGAGAAATGTCAGCAATCTGCGGAAATGCACCGTCTGGTCACCTCAGATATCCGGCCAGCGACAAACGCGATACCGTGGCGGTGGCCAGATATCCGGTCTCGAGCTGGCCGCGCAGCGCCTCGAACCGGCTGGCCGCGTCGAACTGGTCGATGGCGAGGATTTCGTTGCGCGCGAGATCGAGCGCGTGCCGGCTGGCGGCGAGGCCGGTTTCGATCTCCGCCGCACGCCCCTCGGACTGTCCCAGCCCCGCACGCAGGGATTGCAGCCCGTCGGCCGCCCCCAACAGCTTCTGCCCGGCCGCCGCGAGCAGTGCCGAGCGCTGATCCGGCGCGCCGGCGAAGGCGCCGCCATCCACCGATGCGGCAAGCGCGAATCCCTCCAGCACCGAAAGGATCGCCGGATCGGTCGCCGCCGGCAGGGCGGGAAATTCCTCGTTCTCGCCGACCTTCATCCGCGGCCCGGGCTGCTGGGAGCCGAGATACCTGGCGCTCTGGAAGCCGCCGGCGGGATCCGCAAAATAGGCCGACACGGCGGCGGCGGCGGTGGCGGCGTCCGGCTGCGCCGACACGATGGTGCCGATATCACCGAGGATCGCCGAGGCCGCGTCCACCGCGGCAGCGTCGGTCGCGGCGCCGGCAAAGAGCGCCTGCCCCGCCACCCGCCCGTTGAGCGCCGCGACGGCGGCTTCGAGGCCGGTGCGCGCGAGAGCGGCGAGGCTCGCCTGCGCCGTGACATCGCCGCGGCCGGTCGCCGCGATCAGGTCCGGGGCGAGCTGCCCGGCGGTCGCCGATATTCCCGACAGCGCCGCCTGCGCCGCGCCCAGGCGCCGGGACGCCATGGCAAGGGCCGGTCCGAAGCGCTGCGTCAACGCGATCCGGTGCTCGATGTCCAACAGATCCGCCAGTTGGCCGCCGGTCGCCGCCACGGCGTCGGACACGGTGCCGGTGGTCATCTCCGTTGCCGCGCGGTTGAGCGCGGCCTTCAGTGCCGCGTTGTCGCGCCGCGCGCGCAAACCCGTCGCCAGGTCGGATACCGCGTTTGTCTGCATCACATCTCCAGCAATTTCTGCAGCATGCCGTCGGCCGCGGCGATCACCCGGGCGTTTGCGGCATAGTTCTGTTCCACCATGATCAGGTTCTGGAGTTCGGCGTCGGAATCGACGCCGAGAACGGCAAGCTCGGCCTCGCGCAGCGCGCCGGCGCGGGCGGCGCCGGCAATCTGCTCGTTCTCCGCTTCATGGGCGGCGGAGGCCATGGCCGAGACCGCCGCAGCGGCAAATTCGGCGGCGGAGAGCGCGCCTGCGGAGGGCAGGCCGCTGGCCGGAACGGCATGCTCGGCGAGCGCCGCCGTCAGCGACAGAAGGATCGCGTTGTTGCCGACCGGGCCCGGTACCGCGGCGCCCAGCCCGTCGCGCAATTGCCACACCGCGCCGCCGGCGTCCGGATCGGCCAGGGCATTGACGGACAATCGCCCCGCCAGCCCGGTTTCCAGCGCCGGATCGAACGCAGCCCCGGCATCGGTGAAAAGCCCGGGCGCGCCCGGCGGCAGGGTCGGATCGACGCCGGCCGCCTCGAAGCGCCCGACGAGATCGCGCGCGAAGCCGTCGATCAGCTCCGTCGCCCGGGGCGCGATGGCGTCGCGTATCTGCAGATGCGCGCCCAGCGACCCGCCCTCGAGAAAATGGCCCGGCAGGTTGGAACCGACCGGCTGTCCCGCCAGGCTGACCAGACCGAGGGCGCCGTTTTGCACCGTCATCGCTTCGGTGATCGTCGGATTGGCGGAAAACGCGAACAGCGACGCCTTGCCGTTGAGCAGCGTGCCGCCGTTGACGGTGAACAGCGCCACCGAGTTGTTTTCCCTGCGGACCGTCTTGACTGGCACGATCCGGGCGACCTTGTCGACAAGCTCGGCGCGCCGATCCTCCAGGGCGCCGGTGTCGCGACCGGTCAGCGAGAATACGGCGATGTCCCGGTTCAAATTCTCTATCTCCTCCAGCGATCTGTTCAGCGCCTCGACCTGGCGGGCGATTTCGCCGTCGCTGTCGCTGCGCAAGGTTTGAATTCCGGCGGCGATCCGGTTGACGGTGTCGGCGAGCCGCTTGGCGGCCTCCACCGCGTCCACCAGATGGGTGGCGCTGCCGGGGTTGTTGGACGCCGCGACCATCGCGGTCTCGAAGCCGCTCAGGCGCGCCGGCAGGCCGCCCGGATCATCCGGCCGCCCGAACGCGCCGAGCAGCGCGCCCCGGGCGTCGGCCAGCGCCGTGCCCGCCGCCAGCGACGCGTCGGCCGCGCGGCGCAATCCCGTGGCGGCCGGGTCCGCGGCGCGGGACACGCCGTCGACGCGCACGCCGCCGCCGCGCCCGTTCAGCGACACCGAGGACAGCACCACGTCGCGCTTGGCGAACCGTTCGTTCAGTGCATTGGCAAGATTCGTCGAAACCGTTTCGGCCATGCGCGAATTCGCCGTGAGACCGGTCAGCGCGTTGGCCAGGGCGCTCGATATGCTCATCTCCGTCTCCGCCTCCGGTCAGCCGCGGCCGGCTCACCGTTTGATGTTGGTTGTCTCCTGAAGCATCTCGTCCACGGTCTGGATGATCTTGGCGTTGGACGAATAGGCCCGCTGGGTCTGGATAAGCTGGGTAAGTTCGCCGGCGATGTCGGTGGTCGATTCCTCGCGGGCGAAGCCGATGGTGGCGCCGGTCGGCCCGTCGCCGGCGTCCCACAGATAGAACTCGCCGCTTTCCGGAGAGATCGCGAAAGCCTGGTTGTTCAGCGCCTTGAGTCCGTTGGGGTTGGGCACGTCGGCCAGCGGCACCTGATACAGCGTGCGCGTAAAACCCGATTCGTAGAGCGCCGTCAGCATGCCCTTTTCGTCGATCTCCAGCCCGGCGAGGTTGCTGACCGGCGAGCCGTTCTTCGAAATCGCCGTGGGCGAGAAGCTGGCGGCAAGCTGGGTCATGGTGTCGGAAGCCAGCGGCACGCCGATTTCCATGGCCATCGGCCCGCCGGCGACGCTCATGTCGAAAATGCCGGTGGTGCTGTTGTAGGTGCCGCCGAAGCTTGGCGTGACCGTGGAAATCGCGCCGCCGTTCGCCTGCGAGCCGTCGAACTGGACGACGAACTCCGCAACCGGCGCCGCGCCGGTGGCGCTGTCGACGAAACTGACCGTCCACTCGTTGGACTGGCCGGTCGCCGGCACCGTCGGCGTGAAGGTTGCGGTTATCGTCTGCGTTTCCCCGAGGTTTCCGTAATAGGCGATCACCGTCGAGACCGGCGTTCCGGAGGCGCCGGCGCGGGTTTCGTCGGCCGGCAGATTGGCGCCGAGGCGCATTTCCGTCGTCGGATCGGCGGCAAACTGCGTGGTGTTCACCTGGATGGTTTCAAGCCCGTCGCCGGAATCGCGCGGAAACTGCGGCACGGTTCCGCCGGAGTCGGCAGGCCAGCCGAGCAGCGCCAGTCCCGCGGAGTTGCGAAGGATGCCGTTGCTGTCGAGGCTGAACGAACCGGTGGTCACGAACATCAGCTCCTGCAGGCCGCCGGTCGCCGACAGCGAGGAAACCGGCGTGACGGGCAGCATGCCGCGGCCGCCGATGGCGATATCGGTCGGATTGCTGGAGGCCAGCAGCGAGCCCTGCTTCGAGACGTCCCGAAAGGTGGTGACGGTAACGCCGCCGGCGGTGTAGGCGCCCGATCCGCCGGTCAGCACCACCGAGGAAAAATCCGCGTCGGCGCGTTTGTAGCCGTAGGTTCTGGAATTCGCGATGTTGTCGGAAATCGTCGCCAGCTTGCTGGCGTTCACGTTCAGGCCGGCCACGCCCGCGTTCAACGAAGATGAAATCGTCATCAGGTACCCCTCGGATTGTACATGCCTCCGAACCTTCCGCCAGGAGCGTTAACGCCCGGCTAACGGATAAAATTGCCGGTTTATTTTCGGTCCGGCCCGGCGCGCAGAAAAGTGATTTCGATGCGCCGGTTTCGCGCCGCCATCGGGTTGCCGTCCGCCGGTTCACGGTCCGCCTTGCCGACCACGCGCTGCATCCGCGCGTCCGCCAGACCGGCCTGGGTCAGCGCGATGCGGCTGGCCTGCGCCCGCGCCGCCGAAAGCTCCCAGTTCCTCTTTTCGCGCTGCACCACCGGAACCGCGCTGGTATGCCCGGTCACGGCGACCCGGTTGGTGATGCCGGCGGCGACACCGGCGATCATCCTCAGCAGGGCGGTCATCTTGCCGGTCGGCCGCGAGGTTTGCGGGAAGAACAGCGGCGAGCCCTCCAGATCGAACAGTTCGACTATCAGCCCTTCGTCGGTGACGCGCGTGCGGACATGCTCCAGCAGGTCGTCAGCGATCTCGCTCTCGCCGCTGGATGCGTTGAAATAGGCCTCCAGCCTGGCAAGGTCGTTGTCGGCGGCCGTGGAACTGCCGGTCGGCGCGTCGGTTTCGGTCGGCGGCCAGGCGGTCTCGGCCGGGCCGGTGGCGGGGTTCTTCTGCTCCGCGCCGGCGCCGGCCCGGGACAGGTTTTCGGAGGACAGGATGTTGTCGCCGGCAAACGCTTCGTTTCCGCCGCCGGAAATCCGGTGCACCGGGATCGACGGATTGAAATAGTCGGCCAACCCCTTGCGCTGTTTCTCGGTCGTGGCGTTGAGCAGCCACAGCAGCAGGAAGAAGGCCATCATGGCGGTGACGAAATCGGCATAGGCGACCTTCCAGGCGCCGCCGTGATGGCCGCCGCCCGACACCACTTTCTTCCGCTTCACTATCAGCGGACGGACATCACCCTCGCCAGCCACTGCGACCTCCTTTGGAAGCAGGAGAATGGTCAAGACCTTTAGAGCCCGTTAACTTCCTGCCGTCGCCGCCGGTAACCGCACTTCCATTTCGTTAAAAGTCTCGCAAGCCGGCGCCGCGGCACGCATCGCGGAGAAAGCGCTGGCGGAGCCGGCCCGTTTGATGTCTGCTGGCCGCCGGAACTCGAACGCCGTACCCGAAAATGCCGCAGCCCGACACCGTCAACGTGCCGCCCGACGTGACCGCCGCCACCGGCGAACGGGCCGGGGCGACGGACAATCCCCGCGCCATCGGCTGGATCCTTGCCAGCGTCGTGGCGGCCAGCGCGATGGTGGTCGCCGTGCGCATGCTGTCGGCGGACATCAGCAGCCCGGTGATCGTCCTGTTGCGCGCCGCGCTGACGATAATGCTGCTCGCGCCCGTTCTGGCGCTCTCCGGGCGGGCGCGGCGGCAGTTGCGGTTTTCCCGTCCGTGGCTGCACGTCCTGCGCGGCGGGCTGATCGGAATCGCCACCAATCTGGGCTTCTACACGCTGACCAGGATACCGCTGGCGACCGCGTCGGTCCTGTTCTTCATGGCACCGGTGTTCGCGACGATCCTCGCCATCCCGGTGCACGGCGAAAAGGTCGGCCCGCGCCGCTGGGCGGCGGTCGGCTGCGGGTTCCTCGGCGCAGTCATCATCCTTCGGCCCGATACCGGCAGCCTGCATCCGGCGATGATCGCCGCACTCGGCAGCTCGCTGACCTTTGCCGCCGCGCTGACCCTGTCGCGCGGCCTCGCCATCGCCGATGGCGCCTTCAGCGGGTATTTTTCCGCCGTCGTAATCACGGCGCTTCTGACGCTGCCGTTCGCGCTGCCTTCTCTCGGGTTGCCGGCCAGCGGGATCGGCCTGGTCTCGGTCGGAGTGCTGGTGGCCGGCGGCGCGGTCCGCGGCGTTGCCGACATCCAGGCCTACCGGCTGGGCGAGGCTTCGGTACTGGCGCCGATAATCTACCTGCGGCTGGTACTGATCGGGCTGGCCGGCTATCTGTTCTTCGGCGAGACGCCGGACGCGCCGACGCTGGCGGGGGCCGCGATCATCATCCTGGCCACGCTTTACATCGCCCGGCGCGAAACCCGGGCCGGGAAGGCAGAAAACCGGCGCGGTTGACGCAGACGCTGTGCCTCGCGCGGCCACCGTCGCCGATTTCAGAATTCCTTGCGCGCCTTGAGCGCCGCGGTGATGGTGCCGTCGTCCAGATAGTCGAGCTCGCCGCCGACCGGCACGCCCTGGGCCAGCGAGGTGACGCGGATGCCCTTGCCCTCGACCTGTTCAGCGACGTAATGCGCCGTGGTCTGGCCGTCGATGGTGGCACTCAGCGCGAGGATGACTTCGGTAACGTTCTCGTCGCCCAGCCGCCGCACGAGTTGCGGGATGCGCAAATCCTCCGGTCCGACGCCGTCGAGCGCCGAGAGCAGTCCGCCGAGCACGTGGTAGCGCCCGGAAAACACCGACGCCCTCTCCATCGCCCACAGATCGGCGACCTCCTGCACCACGCAGACGGCGCCGTTGGCGCGGCGCGGGTCGGCGCAGATGCCGCAGATTTCCCGGGTGCCGATATTGCCGCACACCGAGCACTCGCGCGCCGTCGCCGCCACCTCCGTCATGGACCTGGCCAGCGGTTCCAGCACCTGGCCGCGCTTTCTGATCAGGTGAAGAACCGCGCGCCGGGCCGAACGCGGGCCCAGCCCCGGCAGGCGCGCCATCAGCTCGATCAACCGCTCTATCTCCTTGCCGGCCTGCCCGTTCATCCCGTCAGACCTCTCCGCCGGTTCAAAACGGCAGCTTCATGCCGGGCGGAAGGTTCAGGCCTTCGGTGACCTTGCCCATCTCCGCCTGCGCCGCCTCGGCCGCCCGCGCCTGGGCGTCCTTGACGGCGGCGATGATGAGGTCCTCGACGATTTCCTTGTCGTCGGCGTTGAACAGGGAGGGATCGATCTCCAGCGATTTCAACTCACCCTTCGCCGAGGCCGTGGCCCTGACCATCCCGGCCCCGGCCTCGCCCTCGACCGTGATCGCGTCCAGCCGCGCCTGCGCTTCGGCCATTCTGGACTGCATCTCCTGCGCCTGTTTCATGATCTTGGCCATGTCGCCAAGCTGGCCGAGGCCCTTCAGCATTTTCTAGTTCTCCTCGTCGAAGGGATCGAAAGGATCCCAGTCTCCGGACGGGTCGCCGGTGTATTCCGCCTCGCCGTCGCCGGTTTCCGTCCGCGGCGGTTCCGGTGTCCGCACTTCGGTTATCCGCGCCCCCGGAAACTCGGCGAGGACGGCCCTGGTCAGCGGATGCTCCAGCGCCCGCGACTCCAGGTCGCTGCGGTTTCTCAGGCCCTGCTGGGCCAGCGTCTCGCCGCCGCCGCCGGCCACCACCGAAACCACCCAGCGCACGCCCGTCCAATTGCGCAGCCGCCCCGCCAGACGCTGCGCCAGATCCGCCGGGGCGTCCGGCGTCGGTTCGAATTCGATCCGTCCCGGGCTGTACTTGGCAAGCCGGAGATGATTTTCAACCTCGATCAGCAGCCCGATGTCGCGCCGCGCGTGGATCAATGCCACGACGTCGTCGAAAGCCGCGAATCTGGACAGCGCCCGTTGCGGATCGGCAACCATTGCCGGCGCCGCGGCCCCGGCGTTGGCGGCCCCCGCCTTGCCCTTGCCTGCGGCGCCGCGCGGCGCGGCTGCCGCCGTCGCCCCGCCGCCGGGCGGCACGCCGGGGACGTTGCCGCCGGGACCGCCGGGCCGGGCCGCGCCGCCGCCGTCCAACGCGCGCACCAGGTCCTCGGGACTGGGCAGTTCCGCCACATGGGTCAGCCGTATCACCGCCATTTCCGCCGCCATCATGGCGTTCGGCGCGATCGCCACCTCCTCCAGCGCCTTCAGCAGCATTTGCCACATCCGCGTCAGCGACCGCATCGGCAGGCCGCCGGCCAGTTCGCGACCGCGCGCGCGCTCATCGGGCGCGACCGTCGGGTCGTCGGCCGCTTCGGGGGAAATCTTCACCACCGAAACCCAATGCGTCACTTCCGCGAGGTCGCGCAGCACGGCGGCCGGGTCGGCGCCGGACGCGTATTGCGCCGACAACTCGCGCAGCGCCTCGGACGTCCTGCCCCGCATGATCAACTCGAAAAGATCGAGAATCCGGCCCCGGTCGGCGAGGCCCAGCATGGCGCGGACCTGCTCCGCCGTGGTCTCGCCCGCGCCGTGGGCGATCGCCTGGTCGAGCAGGCTGAGCGCGTCGCGCGCCGAGCCCTCGGCCGCCCGCGTGATCAGTGACAGCGCCTCGGGTGAAATGCCGGCGCCCTCTTTCGCGGCAATTCCGGAAAGGAACGCCACCATCTCTTCCGGTTCGATCCGGCGCAGGTCGAATCGCTGGCAGCGCGACAGGATGGTGACAGGGACCTTGCGAATCTCGGTGGTCGCGAAGATGAACTTCACGTGCCCGGGCGGTTCCTCGAGGGTTTTCAGAAGCGCCGCGAAGGCGCTCGGCGACAGCATGTGCACTTCGTCGAAAATGTAGATCTTGTAGCGCACCTCGGTCGGCCGGTAGGCGACTCCGGCCAGGATGTCGCGCATCTTGTCAACCTGGGTGTGGGTCGCCGCGTCGAGTTCCAGCACATCGACATGCCGGCCGTCGGAGATCGCCCGGCATGGGCCGCATTCGCCGCACGGCTCGATGGTCACGGCACCCTTGCCGTCCGTCCCGACGCAGTTGAGCCCCTTGGCGATGATCCGCGCCGTCGTGGTCTTGCCGACGCCGCGAACCCCGGTGAGGATGAACGCATGCGCGATCCGGTCGGCGGCGAAGGCGTTGCGCAAGGTGCGCACCATGGCTTCCTGGCCGATCAGATCGTCGAAGGTCTGCGGGCGGTATTTCCGCGCCAGAACCTGATAGCCGGACGGCCTGTCCCTGCCTTCGCGCGACGGTTCTTTCATGGGTTCGGTTTTCCAGCAGCAGGTGTTATCAGGCATCAACCTATCTTCGGGCCGAGAGCGCAGCAAGCCATGATGCGGCCCGCCAGCGCACCGGAATTGGCTATCGCCGCATGAAGGAAAAATCGGCCCGCAAAGCCAGGCTCACGCCGGTGCAGAAATTCCTCAGGCGCGGCGGCTTCGGCATGGCGCCGGCGCTGCGCCGGCGCGGCGAGCCGCCGCTGCGCAATGCCGCCTTCCTGATCGGATTCGCCATGGTCGCCATCGAGCTTGGCCTGTTCCTCGCCTGGCATCTGACCCGCCTGCCAGGTTTCGACCAGCCCTACTTCGGCTTCATCGGCGCCAACGAATGGCGCAACTACGCTCTCGACCATTATGCGCTGAGCCTGCCAGAGGCCTTCGGGCTGTGGCCCGATCCGGTGCTGCCGAGCGCGCCGTGGGTCGGGCAGTGCCTGCACTGGGGGCCGACGGAGATGGCGCCGGCATTCCGGCGGCCCTGCACCGTTCTGTTGCAGGCGCTCGCCGCCGCCGGTGACCGGGGCGCCGAGTGGTGGCGCCTGGGAACCTATGTCTTCCTGCATGGCGGCCTCATCCACATGGCGCTCAACCTCCTGGCCTACATGGTGTTCGCGCCGGCGATCCAGCGGCGCTGCGGCAGCCTGCGCTTCGCGGCATTCTTTTTGCTGTGCGGCGTTGCCGGAGGCCTGGCCCATTTCGCGCTGCGGTCGAGTTACAACGACTTGCTCGTTCTGACCGGGCTCGGCGATGCGTCTTCGGGCGCGGCGCCGCTGCCGCTGGTCGGCGCATCGGGCGCCATCATGGGGCTGTGGCTGGCCTGCCTGCGCATCCAGTACGACCGGCTGCGCCGGATACCGGCCGCGCGCCGTCCGATCGCGCCGCCGGCCTATCTCAAGCGCATCTTCATCAATGTCCTCGCCATAAACGTGCTGTTCATGATCACGCGGAGCTTCATTTCGGGCGAGGCGCATCTCGGCGGGGCGCTGGCCGGCTTCGTGCTGGCGCCGTTGTTCTTCACCAAGGGCGAATCGCTGCGTCGGCGGGCGCGGAAATACTTGCATCTCGGGCGCTGGGGATTGCCGGACAAGTCAGGCCGGTGAGAGGTTGGACAACGACCCGAACGGGGCTCGTTACGGCTGCTTCCTTCCGGACCTGACCGGGTTGGCGAGGCGCTCGCCCGCGCCAACCTCTCGCCAAGGTATATACGCCCCGGCGCAGACGGCATCAAGACCGGCGTAACCGGTCAGCGTTGCGGCTCGCCGCTCGGCTTGGCATACAGGCGGCGAGAACCCCTGAGCACCCGGTTTCCGGGCATTTCCCGAAAGGAACACCCTTGCGCGCCCTCGGAACCGCGACATTCGGCCATTATCCGTTCGACCGGGCGGCCGGACTGCGGCACGATTCGGCGGCGATCGAACGCCTGCTGGCCCGCCCGGACTGCCTGATCCTGCCGCTCTGGCGCCTCAAGCCGCTGGTCGACTTCGCCGCCGGCGTCGGGCTGGCATTCCTCCCGCCGGAGGCGGCGGTGTTTCGCGACGCCGTCGGCGAGCCGTGTTTTCTCGGCCTGACGGACAGCGGCGCGCCGCGTTTCGCCATCGACGTCTCCGCCTGGGACGACCCGGAGGCGGACGCCGCGGCGCTGGCCGCCTTCGCCGATCCGACACGCAACCGTCACCCGTCCTTGCCCGAGACCCAGCAGTTCGCGGAACTCCGCTCTGTGATGGCCGATCTGCCCGCCGAAGAGGCCGGTGTGGCCGCCGCCGCGCGCGGGCTCGTCGGGTGGCACGGCTTGCACCGCTACTGCGCCAATTGCGGCCAGCTTTCGAAGCCCTCCCACGCCGGCTGGCAGCGCGGCTGCCCGTCCTGCGGCCGCCAGCATTTCCCGCGCACCGACCCGGTGGTCATCATGCTGATCACGCGCGGCAACAGGCTGTTGCTGGGGCGCTCCGGCGGCTGGCCCGAGGGCATGTATTCGCTGCTCGCGGGATTCATCGAACCGGGCGAGACCATCGAGGCGGCCGTGCGGCGCGAGACTTTCGAAGAGGCGGGGATCAGCGTCGGCCGGGTCGAATACCTGGCCTCCCAGCCGTGGCCGTTCCCGGCGTCGCTGATGCTCGGCTGCCGCGGCGAGGCCCTGAACGGCGACATCATCCGCGACCGGATCGAACTGGAAGACGCGCTGTGGGTCAGCCGCGAGGAGGTGCTGGACGCCACGCAGGGCAACAACCCGGCGCTGCGCCCGGCGCGCAAGGGATCCATCGCGCGGTTCCTGATCGAGGCGTGGCTCGCCGGCCGGCTTGACTAGGATGCGGCGATGCGCAAGCCTGCCCGTCTGTTTTCAGCCTGCGAAAAGGACGCGCTCATGGAATATCCCGACATCATCGAGGCGTTGCCCGAAGCCGACATTCCGTTTCCCGCCACGCAGGTGAAGACACATGCCCTGCCGTCTGACCATGGCTTGCTGATCTTCTTCGAGTTCCTGCAGGATTTCGACCTTCCGGCGCACTCGCACGGCGGCCAGTGGGGCACCGTTCTCGACGGCTCCATGGACCTGACCATCGGCGGCGAGACCCGGACCTACACGCCGGGCATGACCTACAACATCCCCGCCGGGGTGATCCACAGCGCCCGCATCAGGGCGGGCGCCAAGGTCATGGATTTCTTCGAGGAAGCCGACCGCTACGGCACCCGCTGAGCATCACTTCGGGCGGGATGACTCTTGATGGAAACCGCTGTCCGAATTGACAAGGATCGCGCCTGCCCCGAGGTGGGCGCATCGCGCCCGCCTGGGGGCGGGGCGGGCGCGATCCGGGGCTGCGCCCCGGGGTGGACGGCCGGGCGGGGCGAACCATGGAAAGGGCGTCATGCTTTGGGGCGAGCCACCGCCTCCTTTCGGAATTCGTGCGCCGGGTAGACACCGAGCACGTGCAGGTACGAGGTGAAGTATTCCAGCTCCTCCATCGCCCGGCGTACCGGCGGCTGGTCGGGGTGGCCTTCGATATCGGCGAAGAACTGGGTCGCGGTGAACGAGCCGTCGAGCATGTAGCTTTCCAGTTTCACCATGTTGACGCCATTGGTCGCGAAACCGCCCATCGCCTTGTAGAGCGCCGCCGGAATGTTTCGCACGCGAAACACGAAGCTCGTCATCATGTCTTCGGCAGGTGGCGGACTTTTTGCCTCTGCCGCCATCACGAAGAACCGGGTGGCGTTGTCATGGTTGTCCTCGACATGCCGGGCAAGCAGCTTCAGCCCGTAAATCTCGCCCGCCTTTTCGGAGGCCAGCGCGGCGAGAGACCTGTCGGCGGTCCGGGCCACCGTCTGTGCCGAACCCGCGGTGTCGGCGCCGGTAACGCGTTCGATGCCGTGCTCGGTGAGAAACCCCCGGCATTGTCCCAGCAGAACCGTATGGCTCATCGCGCGTTTCACATCGGCGAGCCGCGCCCCCGGAACACCAAGGAGGTTGATGTTCACCCGCACGAAGTGCTCGCCGACGATGGCAAGGCCTGATTCCGGCAGCATGTGGTGAATGTCGGCCACCCGTCCGTAGGTCGAGTTTTCCACCGGCAGCATGGCGTAGCGCGCGCGCCCCTCCTTGACCGCCGCGACGGTGCCCTCGAAGGTGCGGCACGGCAGGGCCACGTGGTCGGGGAAGACCTCGCTGCAGGCCTGATGCGAATACGCACCCGGCTCCCCCTGGAAGGCCACGACTCCCTGGTTATCCGTCATTTTCAGCGCCTTGCATGTCGGTCGTATGAGCGCGCTTTCTATACCTTGCGCTCGGCGACGGGAAGAGGATACATACGGTCCGCAATTGGATCGGCCCAGCGACGGGAGTGCACTGACACATGGATATGATGGAATGGACCAAGATACTCGGCGGCCTGTTCGGCTCGCTGCTTGTCTTCCTCCTGATCAACGCGGCAACCGAACCGCTTTACACGGTCGGCGGCGCGCATGAAGGCGAACGGCATGCCGCCTACACGATTTCCGTCGGCGAAGAGAGCGCCGACGAAACCGTGACCGAGGAAGCCGGACCTTCGCTGGAAGACCTGGTTGCCGCCGCCGATCCCGCGAAGGGCCAGAAGGTCTTTTCGAAGTGCAAGGCCTGCCACAAGACCGAGGACGGCGCCAACGCCGTCGGGCCGCATCTCTTCGGCGTCGTCGGCCGGCCGATCGGCTCCGTGGACGGCTACAAGTATTCCAAAGCGATATCGGGCAAGGGTGGCGAATGGAACCTGGAATCCCTGTTCGCCTTCCTGGAGAGCCCGAAGGGCTGGGCGCCCGGCACCAAGATGGGTTTCAAGGGCGTTGCCAAACCCGAGGACCGCGCCGACCTGATAGCCTACCTGAAGACCTTCGGCGGCTGAAGCCGCCGGCGGTTTGCGCCAGGGGGCCGCGCTCCGGGTCGGAGCGCGGCCCTTTCTCTTGCGATCACGGAGCCGCACGATCCGATCAGGAAACTTGAATCTTAACGAATTCGGGACGAATGTAGGATTAAGTTAAAAATGTCCGGGCCTAAAATACGGGGAGCCTCCGCATGACCAGAAACCGTGCCGCCGCCGTGTCGAGCAACTGCGCCGAAAATCGCCTTGTCGCCTATCTGATGACCGGCGCGTTGTTGCTGCTGATCGCAGCGCTGGCCTTTGCCACCGATGCCCGGGCGCAGGAAAAGATCATCAAGTCGCACGGCATTTCGACCTTTGGCGATCTGAAATACGGCCCTGATTTCAAACACTTCGACTATGTGAACCCGGATGCGCCCAAGGGCGGGGAACTGTCGCAGTGGGCCTTCGGCACGTTCGACAGCATGTCGCCCTTCGTCCTCAAGGGCAACGCGGCGGTCGGGTCGTCGATGTTCTTCGAATCCCTGATGACCGGGTCCTCGGACGAGCCGGATTCCATGTACGGCCTTATCGCCGAAAGCATCGAGTATCCCGAGAGCCGGCAATGGGCGATTTTCAACATGCGCCCCGAGGCGCGGTTTTCCGACGGCACGCCGGTGACCGCCGAGGATGTCGTGTTCTCCTTCAACATCCTGACCGACAAGGGGCATCCATCCTACAAGATTCTCTACGGTGATATCGACGGCGTCGAGGCGCTCGCCCCGCATCGCGTCAAGTTCACTTTCAAGGCGGGCTCGAATACCCGCGAACTGCCGATGACGGCGGCCGGCATGGCAATTCTGTCCAAGGCGGATTGGGAAGGCCGGGAATTCGCCGAATCCTCGCTTGAGCCGGCGCTCGGGTCCGGGCCCTACCTTCCCGGCAAGATCAAACCGGGCAAGACGGTTTCCTATGTCCGCGACCCCAACTACTGGGGCAAGGACCTGCCGGTGAACGTCGGGCAGAACAATTTCGACACGCTGCGCTGGGAATACTACACCGACTACACCGCCGCCTTCGAGGGCTTCAAGGGCGGCGACTATTTCTACCGCGAGGAATTCCTGTCGCTGTTGTGGGCCACCAGCTATGACTTCCCGGCGCTGAAAAAGGGCTGGGTGAAGAAGGAGACCCTGCCGGACAACCGGCCGTCCGGCGTGCAGGGCTTCTGGTTCAACCTCCGCCGCGAAAAACTTGCCGACCCGCGCGTCCGCGAGGCGATCGGCATGATGTTCAATTTCGAATGGTCCAACCAGACGCTGTTCTACGGTCTCTACAACCGCACCGATTCCTTCTTCGAGAACTCCGACATGCAGGCCGAGGGCCTGCCGAGCGAAGAAGAAGTGGCGCTGCTGGAGCCGCTGACCGCCGATCTGCCGGACAACATACTGGAAGTCCCGGCCTATTCGCCGCCGGTGTCGAAGCCGACGCGGCTCGACCGGTCGGTGCGCCGCAAGGCCGGGCGACTGCTCGACGCGGCGGGCTGGAAACTGGGCGAAGGCGGGCTGCGCCGCAATGCCAACGGCAACACGCTGTCGGTCGAGATCGTCAACGATTCGCCCTCGTTCGACCGCATCATCAACCCCTATATCGAGAATCTGCGCCAGCTTGGCATCGACGCGCGCTACACCCGGATCGACAGCGCGCAGATCGAGGAACGGCAGAAGAAATTCGACTACGACATCGTCATTCAGCGGTATTCGATGTCGCTGACGCCGGGCAACGAACTGCGCCAGATTTTCGGCTCGCAGTCGGCCAATTCGCCGGGCTCGGCCAACCTGACCGGCCTCAGCAACCCCGCCATCGACACGCTGATCGACCTGATCGAGAAGGCCGATTCCCGCGAAACGCTGAACGTGCGGGTGCGGGCGCTCGACCGGGCGCTGCGCTCGATGCATATCTGGGTGCCGCAATGGTACAAGGCCTCGCACAACATCGCCTATCTCGATGTCTACGACCGGCCGCCCAAGAAGCCGCCCTACGCCGTCGGGCTGGGCACATGGTGGTGGGACGAAGCCAAGGCCGAACGGCTCAGGGCAGCCGGTGCCTTTTAGGGCGGACGTACAGGAGTGAGCGCCTACATTCTTCGCCGCGTGCTGCTGATGATACCGACATTGCTCGGCATCATGCTGATCAACTTCGCGCTGATCCAGTTCGTGCCAGGCGGCCCGATCGAGCACATCATTTCGCAGCTCGACCAGCAGTCCTCGGCCATCGAAAGGATCAGCGGCGGCGGCGACACCGGCGCCCAGCCCAGCGGCAACGAATCCGAATATACCGGCGCCCGCGGCCTGCCGCCGGAATTCATTGCCGATCTGGAACGCCAGTTCGGCTTCGACAAGCCGCCGCACGAACGCTTCCTGCTGATGCTGAAGAACTACACCACCTTCAATTTCGGCGAGAGCTATTTCAGATCGGTCTCTGTCGTCGATCTGGTGCTGGAGAAAATGCCGGTCTCGATATCGCTGGGACTGTGGTCCACGCTGCTCGCCTATCTGGTGTCGATCCCTCTCGGCATCCGCAAGGCGACGCGCGACGGCACGCCCTTCGACACCTGGACCTCGGGCGTGATCATCGTCGGCTACGCCATCCCGGGCTTTCTGTTCGCCATCATGCTGCTGGTGCTGTTCGCCGGCGGCTCCTACTGGAAAATCTTCCCGCTGCGCGGCCTGACCTCGGACGGGTGGAGCGATTTCGGCCTGATCCACAAGATCGCCGACTATTTCTGGCACATCACCCTGCCGGTGGTGGCCTCGACGATCTCCTCCTTCGCCACGCTGACGCTCTTGACCAAGAACTCGTTTCTCGACGAGATCAAGAAACAGTACGTGATAACCGCCCGCGCCAAGGGGCTGAGCGAGCGGCAGACGCTTTACGGCCACGTGTTCCGCAACGCCATGCTGATCATCATCGCCGGCTTTCCGGGTCTGTTCATCGCCGTCTTTTTCTCCGGGTCGCTGATCATCGAGACGGTGTTCTCGCTCGACGGTCTGGGAAGGATGGGGTTCGAATCGGCGGTCAACCGTGACTATCCGGTGCTGTTCGGCACGCTGTGGGTGTTCTCGCTCATCGGTCTGGTGATCGGGCTCGTTTCCGATCTCACCTATGTCTGGGTCGATCCGCGGATCGACTTCGAGAGCCGGGAGACCTGAGCATGGCGGCAACCTCGCTTCGGGCCCGGCGGTGGCGGAATTTCAAGGCGAACCGGCGTTCCTTCTGGTCGCTGTGGATTTTCCTGGTGATATTCGCGGTCTCCCTCGTCGCCGAATTCGTCGCCAACGACCGGCCGATCGTGCTGTCCTACAAGGGCGAGCTGTATTTTCCGGTTCTTGGCAAGCCTTACGAGGAGACGGTGTTCGGCGGCGATCCCGGCATCCTCGCCAATTTCACCGACCGGACCGTGCAGTGCCTGATCCGCGCAGGCGGCGCGGAGGCGTGCTTCGACGACCCCGACGCGGTTTACGAGGACGCCGCCGACGGCGTGATCGGCGGCGAACCGGTCGAGCCGGGCTGGATGATCTGGCCGCCGATCCGCTACAGCTACAACACCATCAATTACGAAGTCCTGCAGGCACCCTCGGCGCCCGACGCCGACCACTGGCTGGGCACCGACGACCAGACCCGCGACGTGGTGGCGCGCATCATCTACGGCTTCCGCATTTCCATCCTGTTTGCCATCGTGGTGACGTTCATCTCCTCGGTCATCGGCGTCGCCGCCGGGGCGCTGCAGGGCTATTTCGGCGGCTGGCTGGACCTGATCTTCCAGCGGCTGATCGAGATCTGGGGCTCGACGCCCAGCCTCTACGTCATCATCATCCTGGCCGCCATCATCCCGATGAACTTCACCATCCTGTCGGCGCTCATCATCGCGTTTTCCTGGACGGCGCTGGTCGGCGTGGTGCGCGCCGAGTTCCTGCGGGCGCGCAATTTCGAGTACGTCCGGGCGGCGCGCGCGCTCGGGGTCAGCGATCTGGCGATCATGTTCCGCCACGTCCTGCCGAACGCCATGGTGGCGACCGTCACCTTCCTGCCGTTCCTGATCACCGGGTCGATCGGGGGCCTGGCGGCGCTGGACTTTCTCGGCTTCGGCCTACCGCCGTCCTACCCGTCGCTGGGGGAACTGGCGCTGCAGGGCAAGAACCGGCTGAACGCGCCGTGGCTCGGCTTTTCCGCCTTTTTCACCTTCGCCATCATGCTGTCGCTCCTGGTGTTCATCTTCGAGGGCGTGCGCGACGCCTTCGATCCGCGCAAGACGTTCCGATGAGCGAACCGATCCTCTCCGTCAGCGACCTGTCGGTAACTTTCGTGCAGGGCGAAAACCGCGCCGAGGCGGTGCGCCACGTCAGTTTCGACCTGCGCGCGGGCGAAACGCTGGCCATCGTCGGCGAGAGCGGCTCGGGCAAGACCGTCACCGCGCTCTCCACCGTCGGCCTGCTGCCGGACAGCGCACAGATCGAAGGCTCGGCGATCTATCGCGGGCGCGAGATGATCGGGGCGAGCAGCGAGTTGCTGCGCGACGTGCGCGGCAACGACATCAGCTTCATCTTCCAGGAGCCGATGACCTCGCTCAACCCGCTGCACACCATCGAGAAACAGATCGGCGAAAGCCTGGCGCTGCACCAGGGCCTGACCGGCGAACCGGCCCGCAAGCGCATTCTCGAACTGCTGGACAAGGTTGGCATCGACGATCCGGAGGGGCGGCTGAAATCCTATCCGCACCAGCTCTCGGGCGGCCAGCGGCAGCGGGTGATGATCGCCATGGCGCTGGCCAACGGCCCCGACGTGCTGATCGCCGACGAGCCGACGACGGCGCTCGACGTCACCATCGAGGCGCAGATC
>JBHHXR010000030.1:0-20341 GCA_046757205.1 Paracoccaceae bacterium | reverse complement strand
CCGCCCTCGATACCGAGGCGCGGGTTCCACGTGCGTTGCGCGATAGCCGCGCCGCCGGGGACGGAAACGGTGATTTCCACGTTGCCGGGGCGCCCGAAGCGGGCCGCAAGCGCCGCCACTTCGGCGGCCATCATCCGGCGCGGCACCGGGTTGACGGCGGGCTCGCCGGGGGGAACCGGCAGGCCCGGTCTGGTGACGGTGCCGACGCCTTCGCCGGCCGCGAAGCGGACGCCGGGTTCCGCCACCTCGCGCACCCGTGCGACGATCAGCGCGCCGTGGGTGACGTCGGGGTCGTCGCCGGCATCCTTGACGATGCCGGCCTCGGCCCAGCCGGGGCCGCGCGCCGTGTGAGCGAGCGCGAAGGTCGGCGTTTCGCCTTTCGGCAGGGTGATCGTCACCGGAGCCTCGAAACCGCCGCCCCAGAGCGCCGTCAGCGCGGCGCGGGTCGCCGCCGTGGCGCAGGCGCCGGTGGTCCAGCCCCGGCGCAGCCCGGTTCTTGCCTTCGTCTCCATCGCGCGGACTATACGCACAGCGGGCGCGCCCCGCCAATCGCGGGATTTCCGGCGCCGGCATATTGGCGCGGCCGCCGCATGTCTCCAGACGTGACCTCCCCACGGTTCGCCCCGCCCCGCCATCCACCCCGGGGCAGGCGCGATCCTTGCCAATCCGGACAGGGGTTTCCGTCGAAAGGCATCATGATCTATTCGATGGCGACGAGTATCAGCACGCTGGCCGAGAGGGTTATCTCGCCGCGCTCGATCGGCGCGGCGGCGGCCTGCATTTCGGCGCGGCCGAACTCCGCCACCGACGGGCGGGGCCGTGAAACTCCCCTCTCTGACAGCGAGATGACCGGACCGAGGCGCACGCCCGCCGCCTCGGCGTAAAGCGCCGCCTTGCGAAGCGCGTCCTTGACCGCAAGCTGGAGCGCCTTGTCGAGAAGCTCCGTCGAATCGGAAAAACCGAACGAAACCGAATCGACGCGGTTCACGCCCGCCTGCATCGCCGCGTCGATGATTTCCCCCAGCGCCGATATCCGCCGCACCCGGACCGCTATGTTGTTGCTGGCCAGATACCCGACTATTCGCGGTGCCGAATCCGGCGAATTCCGCTTCCGCTGCCATTGCGGGCTCAGCGCCAGCGAGCTTGTCTGGATATCGTCCGGGGCGATCCCGGCACGCTTGATGGCGGCGATAACCTTCGACATGCCGGCGGAATTCGCCGCCATCGCCGCTCCGGCGCCGTCGCGCACTGTTTCCACGCCGAAGCTGACCGTCGCCATGTCCGGTTTTGCCGAAACCTCCCCGCGCCCGGCGACGCTGAGGCCGCGATCCTTCCCTTGCGCCAACGATGGCGCGGCGAAGGCCACGGCGACGGCGATGAATACGAAAAATCTCATTGCTGAATCTCCCTGAATTTGCGAAGTCGCGGTACCGCAACTGCCGGCGGACAAATCGGTCGTCCGGTGGCGGCTGACCCGAAAGAAGGCTATACTGCAAGCGCCGTATTTCCAAATACAGGTACAAGTCTTCCCATGATACGCACGCGCCAAAGCTTGCCCGATCTGGCCTTGGAGCTATCGACGGAAGGCATTTCGCTGCACGAGCGGACGGCGCCGGGCCAGTGGGTTGCGCTCGGCACGACCCAGCTCGACGCCCCGGACCTTGCAGCCAATCTTCGCAGCATGCGGGAGATGGCCGGCACGAAGCGCGGCGACGATTTCCGTACCCAGGTATGGCTGCCGGACGAATAGTTGAGCGTGCACAATCTGCAGCTCAACGGGGCCACCGAAAGAGAACGCGAAGCGGCGGCCCGTGATGCGCTGGCGGCGATCACGCCGCACAGCGGCGATGATTTCGCGCTGGTCATGGGGGCGCCTTCGCTGTCGGGATACACACCGGTAGCCGCCATTCTGCTGCAGACATTGAAGGAAGCCCGCGTTTTTGCCGAGGAAAACGGTTTTCGCCCGGTCGGGTTCTCGGCGCGCAAAACTCCGTCGGGATTCGATTTCACCCCGGCGTTCGAAGAGCCGATCGATTACGGCCCGCTCAAGCGCAAGGCGGCTTTTGCCGCCGGTGTCGCTGCGGCGCTCGTCGCCGGGGCGGTACTGTTCTTTCTTGTCGATCCGTACGGAATATGGACGACACCGCCGCGCGTGGCGGACGGGCCCGCCGGGCTTCCCGGTCCCGGCTTGCCCGCAGTTCCGGCGGGCGTCGGCTTTCCGGTTTTCGAGGATTTCGGCCCTCTTCCGCCGCGACCGGACGCAATCAGGTCCGCTTCCCGGCCAGGCGCGATGCCGCATATTTCCGGCGTCACCGGCGCTGCCGGCGCGCAGGTCACGGTCCAAGACCCGCGGACGGCGCCTGAAACCGGCGCACCCGCCGACCTTCGGATCCGAGCGGACAAGGCGCCCGGTTCATCCGCGAGTCCGCCCGCCATGCATACGGCGACCGCCGACGTGGTTCTGGACAGGACCGGGCCGGAACTGTTCACGCATCTGAAAGCGCCACCGCAACCATCCGTCGTGTCACCAAGCGCTGGCCCGGAGGTTCCCGGCGAAGCGGCCGCACTGCTGGGTCCGATGACCATCGGCCCGATCGCGACGGAGCCGAATCCTTCGCGGGAGCTTCCGGGCAGGACGGTGACGCGCGCGTTCCCGCTCGACAATCTCGAACCGATAATGGCGGCGGCCAGGTCCCTGCGGGCTGCGGCGGGGCCGTTCGGCGGCGTGACCTCCACCGGAACGTCCGCGCCGGAGATCGACATCGGTTTCGCGGCGGCGGCTGCGGTTCCGGCCCCCGCGCGACCTGATGGCCAGCCAGCCACCGATACCATGCCGAGCGTCGGTCCGGTGGCGGCCCTGCGGCCGGCCGGAAAGCCAAGGAAGCGCCCCGAAGACCTGCGCACCGTCGGCGAGTTCGAACGACCCGTCGCAACCCCGGTCACGCCGAGGCTCGCGCTTACCGTCCCGGCGGCGATCCTGAGGTCGCTGGAGCGGGCGGAGCCTTCCGATCAGGCCCCGAGCGATCCGCTTCTTCTGGTCGCCATGCTGTCGTCCGGCCGGATATCCGCGTTCGGTGAGACGCCGGCACCGCCGCGATCGGAATTCCTGACAGCGTCGCTGGCATCTCCCGCGACACTCGAACTGTTGTCACGGGGCGAACAGCCGTTCTCGCCGCCGCCGTCCGCGCCGATCCGGACGGTGCCCGGTGCTGAGGCCGTGCCGGCGCCGGTAATTGCCGACGAATCGGTTCCGCGCCCCCGCCGGCGACCCGTTTCGATAGCGAAACCCGGCGAGGGGACGGTTCCGGCGGCCGGGGAGACAGGCGACCGGTACGCCGGCATCAGACCCAAACATCGGCCAAAATCGGTGCAGCAACGGGCCGAAAGGAACGATCTCTCTCCGACCGACCTGGCGCTTGCCAGTTCGCGCCGACCGAAAGCGCGGCCGGCCACGCTGGAACTCAAGGCCGCGAGCCTGCGCCGCGCCCGCGGCGTTCCCGCCGGCAGCCCGGAAGTCCAGATGGCCCCCGGCAGCCAGGGCACGAAGCTCGCGTCGCTGCCGACCAACGCGTCGGTCCAGCGCGCCGCGACGATCCGGCACGGCTTCAACCGCAACCGGATCAGCCTGATGGGGGTCTACGGCACGCCGTCCAAGCGGCGGGCCCTGATCCGCATGCCCGGCGGGAAGTTCTACAGGGTTTCCACCGGCGACAAGTTCCGCGGCTACCAGGTGGCGTCGATCGGAAGCGATTTCGTGAAACTGATCTACAAAGGGCGCAGCACGACGCTCAAGATGCCCGCGAATTAAGCCGCGTCACGCCTGCCGCGGCGGCCACGCCCCGGCACGATACGCGCCGGGACCCCCGCCCCCGCCCCGGGCTCACAGCAGGATGACGGCCGCCAGTCCCAGGAACAGGAAAAAGCCGACGACGTCGGTGACCGTGGTCACGAAAGCCCCCGAGGCGAGCGCCGGATCCGTGCCGAACTTGTCCAAGCCGATGGGGATCAGTATCCCGGCCAGCCCGGCGACCACGAGATTGCCGACCATGGCGATGCCGAGCACAACTCCCAGCATCGGATCGCCGTACCACAACAGCCCGATGATGCCGATGATGACGGCGAAGGCCAGCCCGTTGCCGAGGCCGACCAGCACCTCGCGCCGGATGATGCGCCAGGCGTTGGACGGCGTAAGGTCACGTGTCGCGATTGCCCGCACGGCCACGGTCAGCGTCTGGGTTCCGGCATTGCCGCCCATTGACGCGACGATCGGCATCAGGACGGCGAGCGCGACGATGGCCTCGATGGTGTCGGCGAACTGCGCGATCACGATCGAAGCCAGTATCGCGGTGACGAGGTTGACCGCCAGCCACGGGAATCTGGCCCTGGCGGTCCGCCACACGGCGTCGGACAGCTCTTCGTCGCCCAGGCCGGCCAGAAGTTTCATGTCCTCTTCGGTCTCGTCTTCCAGGACGTCCATCGCGTCATCGATGGTGATGACGCCAACCAGCCGCCCCTCCTGGTCGATCACCGGGCCCGACACCATGTGGTACTGGTTGAAGGCATAGGCGACGTCCTCCTGCGGCTGATCGACCGGTATGGGGCGGAAATTCTCGGTCATCAGATCGGAAAGCGGCGTTTGCCTGGGATGCGACATCACCCGGCCGAGCGGAACCATGCCGACGGGATGCATTTTCGGGTCAACGACGATGAGATCGTAGAAAAGATCGGGCAGATCGTCGGAGGCTCGCATGAAATCGATAGCGTCACCCACCGTCCAGTGCGGCGGCACAGCGACCATTTCGCGCTGCATCATCCGGCCGGCGGAGTCCTCGGGGTAGGCCAGCGACTGCGTAACCGCCGCCCTGTCCGCCTTGTCGAGCGCGCCCAGGAGCCGGTTCTGCATCGGCTCCTCGAGATCCTCCACCAGGTAGACGACATCGTCGCTGTCGAGGTCCTTTACCGCAGACGCCAGGAACTCGTGCGGGACGTATTCGAGGATTTCGTCGCGCACGCCCTCTTCCAGTTCCGACAGCACGGTGCCGTCGAGCCGGTCTCCCCAGAGCGAGATCAGCCGCTTTCTGGCGTCCGGTTCGATCTGTTCCAGAAGATCGGCGATATCCGCCGGGTGCAGATCGCCCAGAAGCGTGACCAACCGCTCCCGGTTGCCGGCTTCCACGCTTTCCCTTACCGCGTCGACGGTCTCGGATTCGAGCGCGTATGCGTCCTCGGCTGCGGCCGTCTCAAGCAGGTCGGTATCGTCGGACATGGCCATCTCCTCGCCGCGTTCGGGGGCAAACTAGCGGCCCATCCTCAAAAGGAAAGACGCAATGCCGTTTCAGCCGAAGTATTGCCTTTCACAAGGGACGAACGCCCGGCTGTCGCCGGTTTCGCGGGACATGCCGCCGAATCCCGAAACCCGCCCGCTGCGGCTATTTGGTACCGAACATCCGGTCGCCGGCGTCGCCGAGACCGGGCAGGATATAGCCGATCTCGTTCAATCTCTCGTCGACCGCCGCGGTGACGACCGGAACGTCGGGATGAACTTCCTTCATCTTGGCCACACCCTCGGGCGCCGCCAACAGGCACATGAAACGGATGTCCCCGGCGCCGGCGTCCTTGACCTTCTGTACCGCGGCGACCGACGAGTTGCCCGTCGCCAGCATCGGATCGACGACGATCGAGCGCCGTTCGGCGAGTTCGCCGGGAACCTTGAAGTAGTACTCGATGGCCTCGAGCGTGGCGTGGTCACGGTACAACCCGACAAACCCGACCCGCGCCGAAGGGATAAGGTCCAGTATCCCTTCCAGCAATCCGTTGCCGGCACGCAGTATCGAGATGAGCGCCAGTTTCTTTCCCTTGAGAACCGGAGCTTCCATCGTCTGAAGCGGCGTTTCGATCGTCTTGGTGGTCATGGGAAGATCGCGGGTCACTTCGTAGGCGAGCAGATGGCTGATCTCGCGCAGCAACTGGCGGAAACCGGCTGTCGATGTGGATCGGTCGCGCATCAGCGAGAGTTTGTGCTGCACGAGGGGATGATCGACGATAGTCAGATGCTGCGTCATGGCCTGGGCCTTTCCTTTTCCGGTGCGCCTTGATCTGATCACCACAAATCGGCAGCGACGTCGACGTGTTTTTCGCCGCAGCCCCGGTGCCGGTTCGGCGACGCCACAGGGCCGCGGCGCGGCCAAAAGAAAAAGCGCCTACAGAAAGCTCCGGCCGTGCCTGCCCGGCGCCAGGCCAAGATGGGCGGCCACGCTCTCGCCGACATCGGCAAAACCGACGAGCCCGACCGAACGCGGCGCGATACCCGGCCCGCTGGCCAGAACCGCCACCCGCTCGCGCGTGTGGTCGGTGCCGCGCCAGCTTGGATCGTTTCCGTGGTCGGCCGTCAGCACCAGAAGATCGCCCTCTCTCAGTCTGCCGGTCAGTTCCGGCAGGCGTGCGTCAAAGGACTCGAGCGCCCGGGCGTAGCCGGAAATGTCACGCTGGTGGCCAAAGAGCGTGTCGAACTCGACGAAATTTGCGAACACCAGATCGCCGTCCCGTGCTTGCCCGGCAAGACGCACAAGGTGGTCGAACAACGCCATGTCATCCCTGCCCTTGAACACTTCCGTTATGCCGCTATGGGCGAATATGTCGCCGATCTTGCCGACCGCCAGCGTGCGGCCGCCCGCATCGACGACCCGGTTGCAGAGCGTCGGCTCGGGCGGGGTCATGGCGAAATCCCTGCGGTTCGGGGTGCGGTGGAAATCCTCGCGGCACTGGCCGAGAAAGGGGCGCGCGATGACCCGGCCGACGCGCAGAGGATGCAGGATACCGGCCGCTATCCGGCAGACATCGAGCAATCGCTCAAGGCCGAAATGCTGCTCGTGGGCGGCGATCTGGAAAACGCTGTCGACCGAAGTGTAGCAGATCGGCTTGCCGGTCTTGAGATGTTCCTCGCCGAGTTCCCTGATGACGGGAATCCCCGAGGCGTGGCAGTTTCCCAGGATACCGGGCAGATCGGCTTTCTCGACGAATTCGGCGACAATCTCGTCGGGAAAGGCCGGAACCGTATCGGGAAAGTAGTGCCAGTCCCAGGGCACGGGCACGCCGGCAAGCTCCCAGTGCCCCGACGGCGTGTCCTTGCCGATCGACACCTCGGTGGCGGCGCCCCACAGCCCGGCGGGCTCCGCCGAGACGCCCGGCATGGGCAAACCCGACGCCAGTTCCACCGCCGCCCCCAGCCCGAGCAGGGCCATGTTCGGCAGGTTCAGCGGGCCGCTTCTGCCCTCTTCGGCCCGGCCCTCGGCGCAGGCCGCGGCGATATGGCCGAGCGTGTTCGCGCCTTCGTCGCCGAAATCGGCGGCGTCGGGCGCGCCGCCCGCCCCCACGCTGTCGAGCACGCACAGAAACGCCCGCGCCATCACGAAATCCTTTCCAGCACGGCCGGGCCGTCCCGGGGCGGTGTCGTGTCGATCCTGTAGGCGGCGCGCACTCTTGCCTCGGCCATGCGCAGCGTTTCCGCGTCGGCCGCGTGCACGCGGGCAAGCGGTATTTCACCGTCGACGTGGGCGCCGATGCCGGACAGCCGGTCCAGGCCGACGGCGGGGTTGACGCTGTCGGACGGGCGTTTGCGCCCGCCGCCAAGCTCGACGACGGCCAGGCCCAGTTCGCGCGTGGCGATGGCGTGAACAAAACCTTCCGCCTGGGAAAATACCTCTCCGACAACCGGCGCCGCGGGCAGGTATTTGTGCGGCGCGCCCACAAAATCCTTTGGCCCGCCCAGCGCCGCGACCATTTCGCCGAACTTTTCCGCCGCCCGGCCGGAGTGAAATGCGTCCCTGACCTGTTCTTCGCCGGCGGCAGCGGTTTTCGCCAGCCCGGACAGCCGCAGGATTTCGCCGCCCAGGGCAACGGTGACGTCCCACAGCCGATTATCGATCTCCTCGCCGGTCAGGAATCTGACGGCGTTGGTCACCTCCAGGGCGTTTCCGGCGGCCGACGCCAGCGGCTCGTTCATGTCGGTGACCAGCGCCGAGGTCCGGCACCCGGCGCCATCGGCGACCTCGACCAGCGAGCGTGCCAGTGCGCGCGCGTCTTCCGCGCCGGACATGAAGGCGCCGTTCCCCGTCTTCACATCGAGCACCAGACAGTCCAGCCCGGCGGCGAGTTTCTTGGAAAGGATGGAAGCGGTTATCAGGTCGATACTCTCCACCGTCGCCGTCACGTCCCTGATGCCGTAAAGCCGCTGGTCCGCCGGCGCGATATCCGACGTCTGGCCGATGATGGCGCACCCGACCTGGCGAACCACGCGCCGCAGCGTCGCCACGTCGGGCTGCGTAACGTAGCCGGGAATGGCATCGAACTTGTCGAGCGTGCCGCCCGTGTGCCCGAGGCCGCGCCCGGAAATCATCGGGACAAAGACACCGCAGACGGCGAGCGCCGGCGCCAGCATCAACGACACATTGTCCCCGACACCGCCCGTCGAATGCTTGTCTGCGACCGGTCCGGGAAGATCCCATGAAAGAACCTCGCCGCTGTCGCGCATCGCCTCCGTCAGGGCAACACGCTCGTCTGACTCCATGCCCCGGAAGCAGACCGCCATCGCGAAGGCGGCGATCTGCCCTTCGGATATTGAGCCTTGGGTAATACCAGCGACGAATTCCCGGATCACACTCCCCGGGATCCGCCCGCCGCGGCGCTTGAGGGCTATCACTTCCTGTGGCAGCACTGCCTTTCCTTCCGCTCAGGCCATTACCGTCGAAACGTCATCGGTCTTTCGGGATGTGGCCGGCACCGAACGCGCCGGGCAAGAGCTCGGCGACCGTCATCAGCGCCATCCGTCCGGACAGGCTGGCAAGCGTGACGGCGGCGTCCGGCGCGGCGAATTCGGCGATCTTCTGCCGGCAGCCGCCGCAGGGCGGCACCGGTTCGGAGGAATCGGCGACGACCAGGATTTCCGAGATTTCCCTGTCGCCGGCCGCTATCATCGCCGCGATGGCGCCGGCCTCGGCGCAGGTGCCCTCCGGGTAGGCGGCGTTCTCGACGTTGCAGCCGGTGTAGACCGACCCGCCGGCGGCGCGGATGGCGGCGCCGACCTTGAATCCCGAATAGGGCGCATAGGCGTTGTCGCGCACCGCCCGGGCGAGATCGAAAAGTGACACGTGCGAGACCTCCGATGGCGGCCGAATTTCCGTCAGTATGGGGGGGCAAGGCGACGCGATGCAAGCGCGCTCGGCCTAGTCGTCCTTACGTTCCCAGTTCTCGAACTTGCGGTAGAGCGTCGAGGCCGACAGTCCAAGGCGGCGGGCGGCCTGCGGGATCGAGCCATCGCAATCCTCGACCGTGGCGCGGATGAACGCGCGCTCGAGGCGAGAAAGCGACAGGCCGACGAGCGACTGCACCGCCGCGTTCTGGTCGCCGTCGAGCCGGTCGGGAGCCGCACGGCGTAATCCCCGGTCACCGGCGCCGCGAGCCTCCGCGCGGCGCCCCTCGACCGGCCCGGACGGCTCAGGATCGGACGCGAAGCCGGCCGGCAGCATGGCTGCCTGCACTTCGCTCCCGTCGTTCAGGACCACGACATTGCGCAGGATGTTCAGTAACTGGCGGACGTTTCCGGGCCACCGCGAGCGACGGAATATTTCCTTGACCTCCGGGGACAGGGAGCGAAAACCCTTGCCTTCCTCGGCGGCGAACTTCGCCAGCATGCTTTCGGCGATCTCTATCACGTCCTCGCCGCGGTCGCGCAGCGGCGGCAGGTGGACCGGAACCACGTGCAGCCGGTAATACAGATCCTCGCGGAAGCGGCCTTGGGAGACTTCTTCTTCCGGATTCCGGTTGGTCGCGCAGATGATCCGCGCGTCGACCATCTGAGGCGCCGTGCTGCCAACCGGCTGGATCATCGAAGTCTGCAGGAAGCGCAGAAGCTTGGTCTGAAGCGCCAGGTCCATCTCGCAGATCTCGTCAAGAAAGAGAGTGCCGCCATGCGCTGCGGCGGCGGCCCCCGGCTTGTCCGCGATGGCGCCGGTGAAAGATCCCTTCAAGTGACCGAAAACCTCGGATTCCAGAAGATCGGCCGGGATGGCGCCGCAGTTGAGCGGGACGAAGGGGCCGTCCCTCCGGTTCGAGACCGCGTGTATCTCCTTGGCGCAGATCTCCTTGCCGGTTCCGCTTTCGCCGGTGACGAAAACGGTGGCGGCGGAGCGCCCTATGCTTTCGATCATCCGGTAGATGCCGCGCATGGCCGGACTGCTGCCGATGAAATGCTCCGCCACCGCGATCTTCCGTCCGGCCCGCCGTTTCCTGCCGCCACCGTTTGCCGCGAGCCCCTGCCGGGCGTTGGTGACGGCCGACAGAAGACGATTGCGGTCAAACGGTTTGACCAGGAACTCGAAGGCGCCGGCCCGCATCGCCTCGACCGCCCGGTTGATCGACCCGTTGGCGGTGATGACGATGACCTTCGCCTCGCCGTCCTGCCCGATAACGTGTTTCAGGATGTCCAGGCCATTGCCGTCCGGAAGAAGCAGATCGAGCAGCACGATCTTGTGCCGGGTCGCTTCGTAGGCGGCCATGGCCGTTGCGGCATCGAAGGCGCATTCGACTTCGTAGCCGGACTTTTTCAGAAGGTTTTCATACACCATCGACAGCGAGGGCGTGTCTTCGATCAGAAGGACCCGATTATTCATGAAACTATCAATTCGGTTCTGTTTTCGGCACCTAAACCGTGTTCGTTCGAATGTGGTCCAGGACCTCAGTAATACAGTTAACGCATTGTTCAGAAGTTGTTTTCATATCCGGGTGACTCGGCTGCTTGGCCATGGCGTTCAGACTCTCGGCCAAGGATTGAAGTTTCGTCGCTCCGATTACACCGGCAACCGAGACAAGTATATGGGTATTGGCCCGGATCTGGCTTGGATCCGCCGCCGCCGCTCCCTCGCCGATCCCGGCGCGCACCGATTCCATGTCCTCGGCCACTTTTTCGAGAAGCTCGGCCATGCTGTCCGGCCCCACAGCGTCGACCAGCGCGTCATAGATCTCGCGGTCCACGACGTTGCCACCGGCCGGCGTCTCGTCACCCTCGGCTGTGCCGGAAGGCAGTTCCGGCCGGCACGCCGGCTGCGCCGCGTGCTTGGCAAAGGCGAGGATCTGCTCGCCCAGCTCGCCGATGCTCGTCAACGGTTTCGGGATAAGGCCGTCCGCTCCCGCGGAAAAAATTCGCTCGCGATGATCCTTCATCGCGTAGGCGGTCAGCGCAACCAGACGGACATCGCACTTGCTGTCCCCGCGCGACCGTATCCGGCGTATCACGTCGAGCCCGGAAACCCGCGGCATTTCGATGTCCAGCAGCGCCAGGTCGAAATCCTGCTTTTCAAACGCGGCGAGTGCCTCGACGCCGTCTGACGCCAGCACCGGTTGCGCGTTCATCGCCCGCAGCATCTGGGTGATGACGAGCTGATTGGTCGCGTTGTCCTCCGCCAGCAGAATCCGCAGACCCGACAGATCGGGCAGATCGCGGCCCTTTTCTTCCCGGCCGTCCCCGGTGGCGTCAACACCGTCCAAACCGGAATCGGCCGGCAGCCAAACGGTAACCTCGGCGCCGCCTTCCGCAAGGTTTGCCGCTTCGATCCTGCCGCCGGTCGCCTCGGCAATGCTCTTGGCTATATACAGCCCGAGCCCGGTTCCCGGAACCGTCGACGAAGCCGGCCGGCCGTACATCTCGAAGGCCTTCTCCAGGGCCGATTCGGAAAACCCGGGTCCGCTGTCCTGAACCCTCAGCTCGAACCCTCCGGCGCCGTCGGAGCCGGCATGCACGGCGATGCCGCCGCTGCCCGTGAACTTGATGGCGTTGCTCAGCAGGTTGCCGGCAAGCCTGTGAAACCCGGTGCGGTCGATCAGCAGCGCGGCGGGACAGTCGGGGCCGGTTCGGATATCGAACGAAAGCCGTTTTTCCGCCGCCCGGTTACGCCACAGGGCGTCCAGCTCCTTCAGCAGTTCGGAAACTGCCGCAGGGGCGGGGTTCTTGTCCTCGGCATCGGCCAGCGCATCCTGCGCCAGCACCGCGTTCAGCAATTCCGCCAAATGCTTGCCGGAGCTTTTTGTCTGGGCGAGAATCGCGCGCAGTCCGGGGTCGATCTCCGCGAGGTCGATCTGCGCCAGCCCGCCCGTGACGCCGGACAGTGCGGTGCGAATATCATGCGAAATCATGGCGATGGCTTTCTCGCGTGCTGTCGGCCCGTCGCTGTTGTCGACCGATCCATGCATGATGATTCTGTTCACGTTGATACTGCGGCCTATGTCCCGCTCCGGCTGCGGAGATTCTCTTTAGAGTTGCTTAACAACTTATTAATACACCATAACGGGTACGGGGTGAACGCCTTTGTCGCGCTTTCCGCGATTTATCCCAGAACCATGCGCCGGAATTGCCGCATATTCAGGGGAATTTCAATGGTTCCGTCGAAAAGATCGGGGTTCAGCGGACGGCCCAAAGCGAATATCAGCACGCCGGGGAATCGTGCCTTGAGGTCGCGCAGGCGGGCCACTTCGTCGTCCGATCCGGCCTCCACCAGAACGATGTCGACGTTGCGCGTCGAACCCTCGACATGAAACACGACGTTTTCGCTCTTCAGGCCGGATTCGCAGATCGCCCGCAGCGCCGCCGATCCGGTCTCCAGACGAATGCATGTGCTGCCCTTGGTCACCGCTTCCGCGGGAACCTCGACGACCACGGTAATTCGGCTCTGGCCTTCTGTCCCCAGGCGTATCGTGCCACCCATCCTGTTGACCAGGCCGCGGGCGACGGCCGGGCCCAGCGCATCGGTGGCAAATTGGCTTTCCGACCGCTCGCGTTCGCCGAGGATCAGCTCCGGGCGCCACTTTTCGCCGTCGCTGCCGTATTCGAACGACAGGATGCAGATCAGCTTGCCGGCCTTGTGGCTCAGCTCCAGCTTGACGTCCTCGCTCGCCGCCGTCTCCACCACATAGCCGGCAAGATGCGCCAGTACCTGACGCAGGCGCCGGAAATCTCCCTTGATCCTGGGCGGGCAGTCGGGGTCGATCGCGGTTTCGAAGGCGATGCCCTCGCGACGGGCCAGCGGTTCGAACAGGTACGACACGGCGCGCGCCAGATGCGCCGGCTCGAACGGTTTGATCTCCAGTTCGAAACTGTCGTCCTGCAGGGCGCTGAAATCGAGGATGTCGGTCAGCATCGAAGTCATTTGCTGGCCGGACCGCTCCGCCTGCTCGATCAGGCGCAGCTGCGGAACCGGCAGTCCCGGCTGCTTGGCGAGCGCGAGCATGCCCAGCACTCCGTTCATCGGAGTGCGCAGTTCATGGCTCATCATCGTCAGGAATTTCGACTTGGCCCGGCTTTCCCCTTCGGCCTTCTCGGCCAGGCGCCTGTTGGTTTCCGCCAGCCGCACGTAACGCGAGTTCTCGAACATGACGTAGACCAGCGTCATGATGCTGATCGCGATGGCGCCGAGCGTCATTATCGCGGTGATCGTGGCATTGTCGCGCACCTTGTCGCGGATGCCCGAGGACAGCCGCTCCTCGCCCTGGGTGATCCGCGTCGCCAAAGACCGTATGGCAACCAGATACGGGTCGAACAGACCGGCCAGTTCGCGAATCGTCTCGCGGTCCGAGGGATCGAGGTTGACGACCTTGGAATCCACCTTCTTCATGTCGGCGAACAGCCGCTCCACGATCCGGTCGTTGCTGTCGTAGTTGCGCAGGCGCTGACCCACCGCGCCTTGCTGGAACACCGCGATGCGGCTCCACAGAATGTCGAAACGGTAGTTCACGGTCGAGACGGTGGTGGCGGGCTGACCGCTCAGAAGGTTGGTCAGTTGCTTGTGGAACCGGACGAGTTCCAGTTCCAGTTGCGAGGCGCTCCAGGAGATGTCCTCCTTGGATTCCTGCTCCAGCGCCTCCAGGTCGCCGCGGAAGGCGTAATAACCGGCGGCAGCGAAGGACGTCATGCCAACGATGACGACGAGCGCAAAAGCGCGAAGAAGCGTGGTTCGCCGGATCAATGCAGTTCCACTCTTACCAGTTGCCAGATCAGACGGTCATTGTAGATCGCGTCGCGCAGTTCGGCGTGCTGCGACATCGGGTAGATCACCCAGATCGGCCCCTTGTCGCGCAGCGACAGCCTTCTGCCGTTCATGGACGTGGCGAAGACAACATCGTAATTCTCAAAGTCGGAGCGCGGTATTTCGATTTGATAATCGTTCGCCGCGGTCATCTTCGCGGTCTCGGCTGCATCGTTCTTCAGCAGCGCCATCACGTCGCGGGCCAGCGGTCCGGAGAATTCGGTCGGGCCGTCCACGAACTCGTTTTCAGTGATCAGGGTGAACTGCGGCAGCGCATCGATATCTTCGGAGCTCAGCGCAATGGTCTTTGTGGCGCCACCGGCATCCGTCGTTGCCAGCACCAGCGTCTCCTGCCCCCAGGAAGCCGAATACATGGCAATTGCCAACACCAAGGAACCGAACGCGATCGAAAGGCTGCGTCCGGCACGATTAACCGTCGTATTCATCAGATGATCCTCCTGCACGATTGAACGACGCAAGATTTGGGCCAGAAATTGCCGCGGGCAGGCCTTTGTCCCAGTTGCATTATCGAAACATCCCTCGGAATCCATTGCAAATTGCAAACGTCAGCCCGAGACCGGCCGGCGCGCGACAAACACATGAACATTCATGCGGCGGAAAGATTAACATCCCGCCGAAAAATCAGGTCGATGGCTAAAATGCCTCGCGTTATTTCGGACCGTAGCCCAGTTTGCCGACCGCGTCGGCGATCTCGTCCAGGATGGCGGGATCGTCTATCGTGGCGGGCACGGTCCATTCCTTGCCGTCGGCGATCTTCGCCATGACGGCGCGCAGGATCTTTCCCGACCGGGTCTTGGGAAGCCGATCGACCACGCAGGCCAGCTTGAACGCCGAAACCGGGCCGATTTCATCGCGCACACGCCTGAAGCACTCGGCGGCGATCTCGTCATGCGGACGGTCGCACCCTGCGTTGAGGCACAGAAATCCCATCGGGAGTTGCCCCTTGAGCTGGTCCTCGACGCCGATCACCGCGCATTCCGCCACGTCCGGATGGCCGGCCAGCACCTCTTCTATGGCGCCGGTGGACAACCGGTGGCCGGCGACGTTTATGACGTCATCGGTGCGCGCCATGATGTAGAGATAGCCATCCTCGTCCAGCATGCCCGCGTCGCCGGTCTCGTAGTATCCCGGAAAGGCGCTGAGATAGGACGACTTGTAACGCTCGTCGGCCTGCCACAGCGTCGGCAGCGTGCCCGGCGGCAGCGGCAGTTTGACGACGATTGCCCCGAGTTGGCCGTTCGTCACCGGGAGGCCTTCGTCCGACATTATCCGCACGTCGTAACCCGGCATCGGCACCGTCGGCGAGCCGAGCTTGACCGGCATGTGCTCGATACCCAGCGGGTTGGCGGCGATGGCAAAGCCGGTCTCGGTCTGCCACCAGTGGTCGATGACCGGAACCTTGAGCTGATCCTGCGCCCAGATCAGCGTGTCCGGATCGGCGCGCTCGCCGGCGAGGAACAGCGATTCGAACCCCGACAGATCGTAGTTGCCCACCAGCTTGCCCTGCGGGTCCTCGCGCTTGATGGCGCGGAATGCGGTCGGCGCGGTGAACAGCGACTTGACGCCGTGATCGGCGATGACCCGCCAGAAGGTGCCGGCATCCGGCGTGCCCACCGGCTTGCCCTCGAACACGATGGTCGTGGCGCCATAAAGGAGCGGCGCGTAGCAGATATAGGAATGCCCGACCACCCAGCCGACGTCCGACGCCGCCCAGTACACGTCGCCCGGCTGAACGTTGTAGATGTTGCGCATGGTCCAGTACAGCGAAACGGCGTGGCCGCCATTGCTGCGCACCACGCCCTTCGGCTGGCCGGTGGTCCCCGATGTGTAGAGGATATAGAGCGGATCGTCGCCACCGACCGGCACGCAGTCCGCCGGCTCGACGCCATCCTGCGCCTCGTTCCATTCCAGATCGCGCCCGGGCATCAACTCGCCCCTGCCCTCCGGCCGCTGCACGATGATGCAGAAATCCGGCTTGTGGCTGGCGATCTCCAGCGCCGCGTCGAGAAGCGGCTTGTATTGCACGATGCGCCCCGGCTCGATACCGCAGGACCCGGCGATCACCGCCCTGGGCTTGGCGTCGTCGATGCGCACCGCCAGTTCCCTGGACGCGAACCCGCCGAACACCACGGAATGTATGGCCCCGATCCGCGCGCAGGCCAGCATGGCGATCACCGCCTGCGGCACCATCGGCATGTAGATCACCACGCGGTCGCCCTTGACCACGCCGCGCGCCGCCAGCGCGCCGGCGAGCCGTGCCGTCTGGTCCTTGAGTTCGGCGTAGGAGATACGGGAAACGGTACCCGTGACCGGGCTGTCGTATATGATCGCCGGCTGGCTTCCGCGCCCGGCTTCCACGTGCCGGTCGACGGCGTTGTAACAGGTGTTCAGTTCGCCATCGGCGAACCAGCGATAAAACGGTGGATTGCTGTCGTCCAGCGCCCGCGTCGGCGGCACCGTCCAGTCGATATCCCCGGCGGCCTCCATCCAGAACGCCTCCGGGTCGTTCCGCCATGCCTCATACACTTCCCGGTATCCCATTCTTTTCTCCCTGTATTTCACCCGTACTGCGCGACCGGCGTGCCCGCCAGCGCCGCGATGTTCAGAAGACCGCGCGCCGTGATCGACGGCGTCACGATGTGCGCCCGGTTGCCCATTCCCATCAGGATCGGCCCGACCTCGAGGCCACGCGCCAGCATCTTCAGCATGTTGCGCGCGCCGGAAGCGGCGTCGGCGTTGGCGAAGATCAGCACGTTCGCCTTGCCGGTCAGCCGCGAATTGGGAAAAATCCGCTCGCGGAGTTCCGGGTCCAGCGCGGCGTCGGAATGCATCTCGCCCTCGTATTCGAAATCCCTCTTTTCCGCGTCCAGCAGGCGGATCGCCTCGCGCATGCATCTGCCGGAGGCGGTGTCGAGGTTTCCAAACTGCGAGTGCGAGCACAGTGCGATCTTCGGCACCACGCCGAAACGCCGCACATGACGGGCGGCGGCGACCACTATGTCCGCTACCTGCGCGGGCGTTGGTTCCGGATTGACCTGGGTATCTGCGATGAACAACGGGCCGCTTTCCAGGATCATCAGCGACAGCGCCCCGATCGCATGCAGTTCTTCCGTTTCCAGTACCTGGCGAACATACCGCAGGTGCCAAAGAAATTGCCCGAAAGTTCCGCAAATCAGACTGTCCGCCTCGCCCCGGCGCACCATGACGGAGCCGATGGCGGTGGTGTTGGTGCGCATGATCGCCCGCGCCTGCGCGGGCGTAACCCCGCGCCGCTCCATCAGCCGGTGATAATCCTGCCAGTAATCGCGATAGCGGGGGTCGCTCTCGGGGTTCACCAGTTCGAAGTCCCTGCCGGGCCGCAGCGCAAGCCCGTAGCGTTCCAGCCGTTGCGACACCACGTCGGGCCGGCCGATAAGGATCGGCTTGTCGACGGTCTCTTCGATCATGGCGTTGGCGGCGCGCAGCACGCGTTCGTCCTCGCCCTCTGCGAACGCGATCCGGCGCACCGCGGTGCGCGCCGCCTCGAAGACCGGCCGCGTAATCAGCGCGGAGCGATAGACGCTGCCCTCCAGCTTGCGCCGGTAGGCATCGAAATCCTCGATCGGGCGCGCCGCGACCCCGCTGCTCACCGCCGCCAGCGCCACCTCGCCCGCAACGATGGGCAGGAGCCTTGGGTCGAACGGCTTCGGGATCAGGTAATCGGCGCCGAATTTCAGGTCCTCGCCCTGATAGGCGGCGGCGGCCTCGGCGCTCGACGTGGCACGCGCCAGCGAGGCGATGCCGTTGATCGCGGCAATTTCCATCTCGTCGTTTATCGTCGTCGCGCCGGCATCCAGCGCCCCGCGAAAGATGAAAGGAAAACACAGCACGTTGTTGACCTGATTGGGATAATCCGCCCGGCCGGTGGCGATGATGGCGTCGGCGGCAACGGCGCGCGCCGCTTCGGGCATGATTTCCGGCGTCGGGTTGGCCAGCGCAAAGATGATCGGGCGCTGCGCCATTGTTCCAACCATTTCCGGCGTCAGCACGTTCGGTCCCGACAGCCCGAGGAACAGATCGGCACCCTCGATCACCTCGCCCAGCGTCCGCTTGTCGCTCTTGCGCGCAAAGGCCGCCTTCTGCGGCGTCATCTCTTCCTCGCGGCCCTCGTAGACCAAGCCGGCGATATCGCAGAGCCAGACATTCTCGCGCTTCACGCCGAGCTTCAGAAGCATGTTGAGGCAGGCGATCCCCGCCGCGCCGCCGCCGGTGGAAACCACCTTGATATCCTCAAACGCCTTGCCCGCGACGATCAGCGCGTTGGTGGCCGCCGCGCCGACCACGATGGCCGTGCCGTGCTGGTCGTCGTGAAAGACGGGGATGTTCATCCGCTCCCGGCACAGCTTTTCGACGATGAAGCACTCCGGCGCCTTGATGTCCTCCAGGTTGACCGCGCCGAAGGTCGGCTCCAGCGCGGTGACGATATCGGCCAGTTTTTCCGGGTCAGGTTCGTTCACCTCGATATCGAAGCAGTCGACATTGGCGAATTTCTTGAACAGGACCGCCTTGCCCTCCATCACCGGCTTCGACGCCAGCGCGCCGATATTGCCCAGCCCCAGCACCGCCGAACCGTTGGAAACGACCGCCACCAGGTTGGAGCGCGTGGTGTAAAGCGCCGAGGCCGCCGGATCGTTCCTGATCTCCACGCAAGCCTCGGCCACGCCCGGCGAATAGGCCCGCGACAGGTCGCGCCCGTTCGCCATCGGCTTGGTCGGCCGGATTTCCAGCTTTCCGGGGCGCGGGAACTGGTGGTAGTCCAGCGCCGGGCGGCGCGGTGTGTCGGTTCCCCGCTCGTCTGGCATCTGTCTCTACTCCCCGCGTTTCCGGAGCAGCGCCAGTATCCTGCTGGCCGCCTCGGGTATATTGGTCCCGGGCCCGAAGATCGCCGAGACGCCGTTCTGCATCAGGAACTCGTAATCCTGCTGCGGGATGACGCCGCCGCAGATCACCAGGATATCCTCGCCGCCAAGCTCCTTCAGCGCCCTGACCAGCGCCGGCGCCAGCGTCTTGTGCCCGGCCGCCTGCGACGAGATGCCGACCACGTGCACATCGTTGTCGATGGCGTCCTGCGCCGCCTCTTCGGGCGTCTGAAAGAGCGGCCCCACATCGACATCGAAGCCGATATCGGCGAACGCCGTGGCGATCACCTTGGCGCCGCGGTCGTGCCCGTCCTGGCCCATCTTGACGACCAGCATGCGCGGCCGCCGCCCTTCCGCCTCGGCGAACGCCTCGACCTCACTTTGGATCGCCGAAAACGCCTCGTCGCCCTCGTAGGCCGCGCCGTAAACCCCGGCCAATGTCTTCACCTCCGCCCGGTGCCGTCCGAATACCTTTTCCATGGCTGCCGATATCTCCCCGACCGTCGCCCGCGCCCGCGCCGCCTCCACGGCCAGCGCCAGCAGGTTGCCCTCGCCGCTCTCCGCACCTTGCGTCAGTGCCGCCAGCGCCCGCTCCGTCGCCCTTTGGTCGCGTTCCGCCCGCACTCGCTCCAGCCGCGCGACCTGCGCCTCGCGCACCGCGGTGTTGTCGATCTCGCGAATGGCGATCGGCTCTTCCGCCTCGGGCCGGAACCGGTTCACCCCGACGATCACCTCGTCGCCGCGGTCGATGGCCGCCTGCCGCCGCGCCGCCGCCTCCTCTATACGCATCTTTGGCAGACCGGAAGCAACCGCCTTGGTCATGCCGCCCATCTGGTCTACTTCCTCGATGATCTTCCAGGCTTCCTCGGCCATTTCCGCCGTCAGCTTCTCGACATAGTAGGACCCCGCCAGCGGGTCGACCACGCGGGTTATCCCGGTTTCGTGCTGCAGGACAAGCTGTGTGTTCCGCGCGATCCTCGCGGAAAATTCCGTTGGCAGCGCAATGGCTTCGTCGAAGGAGTTCGTGTGCAGCGACTGCGTGCCGCCGAGCGCCGCCGCCATCGCCTCGTAAGCCGTGCGCACGATGTTGTTGTAGGGGTCCTGCTCCTGCAAACTCACGCCCGAGGTCTGGCAATGGGTGCGCAGCATCGAGCTCTGCGGCTTCTTCGGCGCGAATTCCGCCATGATCCGCGACCACAGAAGCCGCGCCGCGCGCAGCTTCGCCGCCTCCATGAAGAAATTCATGCCGATGGCGAAGAAGAACGAGAGCCGGCCCGCAAACGCATCCACGTCCATGCCACGGGCGAGTGCCGTCTTCACGTATTCCTTGCCGTCGGCAAGCGTGAAGGC
>JBHHXR010000029.1:0-21380 GCA_046757205.1 Paracoccaceae bacterium | reverse complement strand
GACACCGGCAGCACCGGTGGCGAATCGGACGGCAGCAGCAATGGCAGCGGCGCCGGGGAAACGGCCGCGGCGGGCCACCACCACTACGTTACCCTCGGCAAGGGCGCACACACCGTATCGGGCGACCTGAGCGCTCTGGACGGGACCGTCTACAAGCGCTTCGGCACCGATGACAGCATCACGCTGACCGGCGCGGCCACGGCCCAGAGCCATATCACCGTCAAAAAGCGCAGGGCCGTCGTCGATGTCGATCTCGACAATGACGGGACGCCCGACGGCACGATCGTGCTGAAGGGCAAATTCAAGCACGGCGATTTCCTGGCCACGCATTCGAATGGCGACATGGTCGTGACCTACCATGACGCCATCAAATTCCGCAACGGACGCCCTCTCGACGTGGACGAAGTGGGCGGTATCGTGAACCAGGCCTATCTGAACGGCGACAACGCGCACAGTTTCCAGGTTACCCTCGGGACCCGTGCGAAGACCGGCTACCGGGATACGGTCGGCGCCTATGAAGTGGACGCCAACGGCAATATCGTCGATGTCCGCATCCTGACGGCGAACGCCAAGGCCGATGCCGGCAACAGCTTTATCGTGGACAATGTGGAATCCGGCCACGACCTCGGCTTCTTCCTGGTCCAGAACGGCGGCAGGACGCTGGACAGCTCGACCCTCTCGAGCGGCAACCTGTCCTTCGTCCAGCTTTCCGACGGCACCATGGCGCTGGCCGACAACGGCGTGGTCATCGGCAACGCCCATACCTTCCTGTCGCATGATCCGGCACTCAATTTCGACGGCGCCCAGCATGTCGTCTCGGGTGCCGACAGGGACGGCGGGATGATGATCGGCTTCGAGGACACGGACTATCTTTCCGGCCACCACCCGGACGACGATTTCCAGGATGTCCTGCTGAACGTGGAGGCGCTCTACGGCTTCGGGAGCTGAGGCCCGGACAGCACAAGTCCGGCCAACAGGGCGCCGCGGCGGCGGCTGCGGATTGCATGGGATGCGGTGAGCGATTACTCCGGCCCGGACAGCCTGTCCGGGAGCACACATGCCGCCGCCGCTAGTTCATATCGGGTATCACAAGACCGGCACCACCTGGCTGCAGCGGCGTCTCTTCGTTCCCGAACACGGCTACCGGCCGCTGATGACGCACGAGGAAGTCTGGGCGGAGCTGGTGGCGCCGCACGATCTGGTGTTCGACCCGGCGGCCGCCCGGGACGCCCTGGAGGCCCGCCGTGCGGCGCCGGCCGGCCCCGGCATGGCCGACGTGATTTCCTCGGAACTGCTGTCGGGCAACCCGTTCTACGGTGGCCGCGAAAGCGCGGCGATGGCGCGGCGGCTGCATGCGGTGGTGCCGCAGGCGCGCATCCTGATCACCATCCGCGAACAGATCGCCGCCGCGGCCTCGATCTACATGCAGTACATATTGCGCGGCGGCACCGAGCGGCCGGAGCGGTTCTTCGCCGGCGCGCCGTCGCTGGGATACCCGGCGTTTTCTCCCGGGCATCTGAAGTATCACCGCCTGATCGGGCTTTACCGGGATCTGTTCGGGCCCGGAAACGTGCATGTCTTCACCCAGGAGGGGTTCATTGCCGACATGGCCGGAACGCTCGGCGCGCTTGCCGCGTTCGCCGGAAACGGACCATTCGCCGAGCGCCCGCCGCCCGACCCGTCGCCGGTCGGCGTCAGCAACGCCGAGATCACGGCCGGCGTCCTGCGCCGGATCAACCATTTCCGGGATGGCCCGGCGGGCAGGGGGCCGGTGCTCGATCTCGGCCGGGCCGGGGATTTTCTGTTCCGCGCGGCCGGGCGCGCGGGCCGGCATCCGGCGCTCGGGAAAATCGCGCGGCGCCGGCCGGTCACCGGTTTTGTCAGGCGCCGGTTCGCCGGCGAGTTCGCGGCGAGCAACCGGGCGCTCCACCGGATGCTCGGGGAGCAGGTGGACCTGTCGCGCTACGAGATGGCGGACGCCGTGTGATCCGCCGCCGCCCCGGCTCCCGGCCGCAAGCCGGCACATATGCGTCTTTGATTGGCGGCCGGTCCGAAATACGCCATAAATCCCTGCATATGTACCGGCAGCGGGAGGAATGACCCTCCGGCGGCGCCCGAAGACAGCCCGGTGCAAGGACTACGCGACAAAGGCCGTGTTCACGCATGACTGACATCCGGACGGCAAGACGGCAGCGCGCTTCCCGGGGGCGGCCGCAGAGCCCGCCGGCAAGCGAGGCCCGGGGCGGCTTCCTGCCGCCGCTGCCGGTGACGCTCTTCTTGCTCGGTCTCGTCCTGCCGGCGATCTTCTTCATCGGAACACTGCGCCTGGCGCCCTACCGTCTGGTGCTCCTCGTCATGGTGCTGCCGGTCCTGTTCCTCTGGCTGGCGGGCAGGGCCGGGCCGCGGCGGCTGGCCGATATCTGCATCCTGCTGATCCCGGTCTGGGGGGCGGTTTCCTTTTTCAAGCTCTATGGCGTATCGTCCGCCACAATTCAGCAAATCGGGATCCATTTCGTCGAGACCGTCGGCAGCTATCTTCTGGCGCGCTGTTACATCCGCACACCGGACGATTTCAGGAATTTCGTGCGCCTGCTGTTCTGGATCATCGTGGCGTTGCTGCCGCTGGCGGTCTACGAGACGATGACCGGGAACGACATCGTGCTGGATTTCTTCAGGAAGTTCACCAGGACCTTCGGCAATGTCTACAAGCCGCCGCGCTGGGGGTTCGACCGTGTCCAGGGCCCGTTCGAACATCCCATCCTGTTCGGCGTCTTCGCCGGCGCGGGGCTGGCGCTTTCCTATTTCGTGCTGGGATACGGCGCCGGTCTGATAGGGCGCCTGTGGAAGGCGGGGATGGTTTTCACGGTCTCCGCCCTGTCCTTTTCCTCCGGCCCGCTCAGCGCCCTGGCCACCCAGATCGGGCTGATCGTCTGGGACCGGATGTTCCGGCAGGTCGCCAACCGCTGGTGGCTGCTGTTTTTCCTGTTTGTCCTGGCCTATATCGTCGTCGACCTGCTGTCGAACCGGACCCCGCCGGCGGTGTTCATCTCCTACGCCGCCTTCAACCCGGCGACGGCCTATAACCGGCTGCGGATATTCGATTACGGCTGGCTGTCGGTGATGAAGCACCCGTTCTTCGGCATCGGGCTCGGGTACTGGGCACGGCCGTCCTGGATGTCCGGCAGCGTCGACATGTTCTGGCTGCTGAATTTCATGCGCTACGGTTTCCCGGTCGGGATCCTGCATCTGGCGAATTTCTTTCTGATCTTTCTGGGCGTGATATTCCGCAAGGGGCTCGATGCGCGGGCGGCGGCCTACCGCGAGGGGTTCCTGATCTGCCTGGCGGGATTTTTCGTCGCCGGCTGGACGGTTCATTACTGGAACGCCCTTTACGTGTTCCTGATGTTCATCCTCGGCTCGGGGGTGTGGATGCTCGATCACGATTCCGACGCCGGCGACGCCGGAATCGAAACGCCGGACCGCCCGGCGCGGCGCGCGCGCGCGCGACCGGAGCGCCGGCGTGAGCTGCCGCGGCGCCGGCCGGGACGGAGCGCCCGGTCCTAGATCTTTCCGGCAACTATCCTGCGGCAGGTGCCGAGGAAATTCCGGACCAGCGGCCAGAGCCCCGCCGACAGGGCGTTCCTCACAAGGTGGAAACCGCGAAACTCCGGCGCCGGGCGCGCCATGAGGCGAAGCGCGAGTATCCGCGGCAGGGCGAAGCGTTTGCGGTCCCGCTGGCCCGGCTGGATATCGCGGATGCCGGCGGCGGGGAAGGGGGCGGCAGCGATCCGGCCCGCCGCCATGGCGTCCCGGATGATGTCCTCGCCGCGCCCGGTGCGGCCGATCAGCAGGCTGAGCCCGTCCCGTTCCTCGAAAAGCGGGTAGCCGCGCCCGTCGGTTTCCCAGGCGTCGGCGCAGACGATATCGGCAAGTCCGCCGGTGCCGTCGGGGCAGATCCGGCATCGGAACTGCACATGTTTCGACAATATGCCGCCCCAGCTTTCGGCGTAGCTCATCTGCCGGCTGCCGCCATCGTGCAGGGCCGCGGTTGCCTGGCCGGGCCAGCCGTGGCCGCGGTAGCGGAACGCGGCAACATCGCGCTCCGCCACTCCGAGCGCATCGAGGATCCGGCGGGCCCCCGAAAGGCTCGGGATACCGGCGCAGAAGAAGGAGACCATGACCGGGAAACACCGGGAGACGCGCGGGTCGGTGCGCTCCATTCCGCGCAGCGCGGCGACGTCGCAGGGCTTGCCGACGAAGGCCATGCGCCGGTTGCCATCGAGATGGCGCTGCAGGCCTTCCAGCGGCGCCGACGGTGCGTAGCGCGATCCGGCGGCGGCCGACACGTCCCGCGCCGTGGTGCTCAGGACCGTCGTGTTGCCGATGGGCAGATCCGGCGCGGCGGCGGTCTGCACCACGCCGCCGACCGCCCCGGTTTCCAGCAGATGCACGAGAATTGCCGAGAGCGCGCCGCCGGAAGACGCCCTGTGGCGCAGCTCCGGGTCGGTGGCATGGCCGCGCCGCAGGCTGACGAACGGGCCCCAGAGCGGATGATCGTGCCGGCCCGCCGGCTCCAGGCGGATGCCGAGGCCGGGACAGATGGCGGCGATTTGCCGGTCCTGTTCGCGGCTCACCGGCCCGCTCTGCACCGGCCGCAGATAACCGGGTTCGGCGAGTTTCATCGAGATGACACCGGGCACCACGGCCGCACAGGCGCCGCAACCGCTGCACAGCCCGCCCCGCGTGACGCGCTTCAGCGCCGGCGACGGCGTCATGCCGACGCCGGGCGCAGAAAGCCCCTGAGCACCGCCTCGTAGGCTCCGAGCCGCGTCAGCCCCCGGGCGCGGGCGGCGGCGACCTCTTCGCGCAGCACGGCCCGGCTTTCAAAGGCGTCTCGCACTTTCGCCAGGATCGCCTCCCCGGTCTCCTCGCGGCAGTCGGCGATGGTGTCGTAGCCCAGGGTGCCGAAAAATCCGGCGAATTTCCGGCTGTAGGCCATCGGCAGGACCGGAACCCCGGCGGAAAACGCCGCGATGCAGGCGTGCATCCGCGCCCCCATGAAGAAATCGAGCCCGGCAATATAGGTTTTTGCCTCGACGGGATCGTTGAAGGCCGGGGCCAGCACGGCTTGAGGAAATTCCGCGGCAAGGGCCTGCCCGACCCGGTGATCGTCCTCGATGGCGAAGGTTTTCGACAGGACATGGCTGACCAGGTGCAGTTCGACCCCGTCCAGCGAGGTGAAATGGCGGATGACCGATCGTATCAGCTCCGGATAGCTGCTCCGCAGTCCGAACATGTTTTCCCCGGTATAGCCGCCATTGAACAGCAGGCCCGAGACGTTGAGCCCGACCCTTACCGGGCCGTCTTTCGCCGCGGCCGGCGGATCGCAGGGAAGCCTCAGGGCGACATCCGTGGCTTCCACGATCTCTCCGCGGTATCCGATTTGTCGCAGGAATCCGGTTGAGAGATCGTCGCGCGTGGCCACCGCCTGCGCCCGGCGCACCAGCGCCAGCGCGACGCGCCGCCAGAGCCGGCTCTCGAACGGGCCGACGGTCTGCGGGCTCAGGATCAGCGGCCGGCCGGAGAACAGCGCCAGCAGCTTGGAGCCGGCCACGGTCGCGATCCGCCTTGTGCCGTAGATGTCGGCGAAACTGTCGCCGGCGCCGATATCGAGGATGACGTCGCAGCGGCGCAGGGCGCCGAGAAGCCCGCCCCGGGGTTTCACGAAATCCGCCAGCCTGAGCTTCCGGATCGCGATATTGTCCCGCGTGACATAGGCCGGGCGGGTATCGGCCCAGCCGATCACCATGAATCGCGGACGGATGCGGAGCTCCCGTGCCAGATCCTCGATAATGGCCATGTGGGAAAGGGTCAGCGCCCCGACGCCCATATTGTCCGACGTCATCGAATGCCACAGCAGGCCGATGCGGACCTCGGGTAAGGATTCGACCATGAAGACGATCTCTTTCGGCTGCGGCGGCGGGGCCTGTGGGCTTCAGTTAGTCCGGGCACGGAGATCAGATCAAGTCAAAGCTTGCCCGGGTCGAAACGATTGTTCCGCGGGTCGGCGGATTGTCCTCACCGGCGGTCAGGAGCGTGCCGGAGCCGTGCTTTCCCGCAACAGCCGGCGGCCGTCCTCCCGCAGCGTTCCGTCCGGTGCGAGGTGACGGTAGAGCGTCTGCGACGAGACGCCGAGGGTGCGGCACAGCTCGCGCACCACGGTGCCGGGGCGCCCCAGGGCGGCCTGCGCCAGCCGCAGTTTCGCCGCCGTCATCCGGCGCGGCGCGCCGCCCCTGCGGCCGCGCGCCCGCGCCGCCGCCAGGCCGGCCATCACGCGCTCGCGGATCAGTTCGCGCTCGAATTCGGCCAGGGCGGCGAAAATGCCGAAAACCAGCCGGCCGGCCGGGGTGGCGGTGTCGATCTCGGCGCCGTGGCCGGCCAGCACCTTCAGCCCTGCCCCGCGCGCCTCCAGATCCTGCACGATGCCGATCAGATGCGCCAGATCGCGGCCCAGCCGGTCGAGTTTCCAGACCACCAGCACATCGCCGGCGCGGATCGCCTTCAGGCAGGCAAGCAGCCCCGGCCGCTCCGCGCGCTTGCCCGAGGCGCGGTCCTCATAGATTGCCTCAGGCACGACCCCCGCCGCTGCCAGCGCGTCGCGCTGCATGTCCAGCGACTGCCGCCCGTCGGCCGCCGAGATCCTGGCATAGCCTATCCGCATGAGGCCCCCCGCTCCGTAAACACCTGTTTTCGTGACGGCGCCAGACAACCAGCCGGAAGCACCGAAATCAATCACATAATCCGTCACATAATCAAATTCACGAAAACCGCCGGCTTGACGCCCGCTGTGACGTACCCGCTTCAGCGGCATCGCCTGCCGCCGCCAGCAGCTCGCCATGTACTGTTTCGGCGCGCGCCACGACCTCGGCCGGCACTTCGCCTGATACCTCGCGCACCGCGTGGCGCAGGGGTTCGGCCGCGGCGCCCTCCGGCAGGCCCGCCGCCGCCGCCAGCGCGTCCCAGACCGCCGGCTCGGTGCACAGCCGGTCGTAGCTGACGAACCGCACCTCGCCGCGGTGGCGCGCCAGAAGCGCCTCGTAGACCCCGCACCACAGCGACAGCCAGTAGCCGAGCGTGTCCGGGTCGCCCGCCGGGCGCTCTCCGCCGAACACGAAGGGCCGGTGGCCGAGGCCGAACTCGTGATGGCCGAGCCAGCCCATGTAGTCGAGGATGAACCGGTCGGCCCGCTGGTCTTCGCGGAAATGCCGGTGCTGGGCGAGAAGCGAGGCCGCCTGGCTCACCGGCTCGCGGAACGGCACGATGATCAGCGCCGCCGGGAAAGCCCGCCTGAGCGCCCCGAGCCGCAGGATCGAGTTGTTGGTCTTGGAAAGGTAGCGCCCGGGCCGGCCTTCCCGGCTCTTGAGAATGGCGGCGACATGAGCGCGATAGGCGGCGATCGTCTCCTTGTCCGGGTCATGCGGCACCAGCGCGTCGGGGCGCAGGTAGTCCGGGCCGCAGAAGATGCGCCAGAACACCTCGTCGAGGCTTTCGGGGCTGTCGATGTCGACCAGCAGCCCGTCGCCGTGGGCGCGCTCGGCGCGGGCGATCGAACGCCGGTTGCGGCGCGACAGCTTCGCCCACAGGCCGGGCGCCAGCACGAACGGCATGTCGCGGTAGGTCAGCGTGCCAAACAGCCCCGAGGCATGAAACCGCCGCATCAGGATGGTGGTGCCGGCGCGCGCCAGCCCGGCGATGAAGACATGGGCGCCCGTCGCCACCGCGTCGCCGTCGGGGTGCTGCGTGGCCTTCTCCATGTCGAAGCTCATCTCGGCGACGGCGCGCGACCCCAGCGCCAGCCGGTGCAGCAGGCGGTCGGCGCGGCCGTAGCTAGAGGCGGACAAGGCGCTGCCTCGCCATGACGTAGACCGTTGCAACCACCAGAGACAGCAGAAGCCCCGGCCAGCTGAGCAGCGCCGCCGTGGTGCCCGGCGCCAGCCGCTCGGCCGCCAGCGTGAGCAGCGTTCCGGCGACGGCAATCAGCCCCAGCCCGCCGGCCAGCACCAGGCTGCCCTTCAGCATCAGCCCGGCATAGGCGCGGCTGGCCTTTTCCTTCCAGTGATCGGATGCCCCGCGCGTGCCGAGCGTGCGCGCCGCGCGCCGCCCGGTCAGCGCCACCGCGCGCGCGGCGGCGACCAGCGGCAGGCGCAGGAACATCTCGACGAGCACGGCGGTCAGCAGCCCGACCAGTGCCCAGGTCATGTCTCGTCCGAGGCAGCACCCTTCCCGGCCGCATCTGCCGGGTCCCTGCGGCGGCCCTTCAGAAGCCGCTTCACCGGGTACCAGATGAAACCGACGATGGCGAGCAGCACCGCGCCGGCGACCGCCAGCAGCGTGCCGATGGCCGACAATCCGGCGCCCGGGCCGATATAGGCGAAGGCCGTTGCCGGCAGCGCGGCTGCGACGACGGCAAGGCCGAGAATTCTGATGCGCATTGGGCTCTCCTGCAGCTTCTGCTCGATTTTCCGGATATCCCGCCCCCTACCGGCCAATCCGGGCATTTTCGTGACTTCGCGGCACGGAATCTAGCACAGAGTCCGGCGGCGCAAAACTGTCGGGTCCGCATGGGGCGGCATGGTCCGGACGCCCGATCGGGCTTCCGCGGGCCCTGCCCGCCGGAGCATCATCCCCCGCATTCCGGCATCCTGTCGAAAAAACCCTGCGGCAGATGCTCGGCATTGGCGATGACGGCGTTGTATCTTTTGTTGATGATGTTGCTGTACTCGCGCACCGGCGCGCCCTCGGCCGTCACCTCGATCACCCTGCCCTCCATCGCCGAGACGATCAGCCAGTTGCCGTTTTCCAGGCGCTGGTGCTCGCCCATGATGTAGGAATCGAAATCCGGCCCGCCGCCGGCGAACAGGACCTCCGCCCTGCCGGTTTCCGGATCGACCCGCACGATATTGGAGCGGAGCCGGTCGACATTGTTGTTGAAGACGGTGATCGTGCCGTCGGCCTGCCAGTCGGGATCGTGCTGTCTGACCCAGGGGCCGTGCTTCGCCCAGAGAAAGCGGTGCGTCCTGCGCTCGAGCACCGCGACCAGGTTCAGATTGCGCAGGCTGACCAGGAGATCGCCGGGGCTGAACCGGGGGAAGGCATCGGCCATCGCCGCCGGCAGCGGCTCGATGTCGTTGGGATGAAAGATATCCGTCACCCCGTTTTCCGGCGCCTCGCGATCGAAGACGAATCCGTCGGGGATCGCCATGCTCAGCGCATTGGCCGGGTCAGACAGGATCACCTCGTCGATCAGGTCGATTATCTCCAGCGTCTCGCCGGTCTTCGCATCGAAGCGGAGCAGCGCCTGGTCGTGGCCGGAATCCCATATTCCGGCGCGCCAGGTCCAGTACCCTTCGGTATCGGCGGCGGTGACATGATGATAGACGGCGTCGCTGCGTGCCCAGAGCGGCTCGCCGCAGGCATCGAGCCGCGCCTGCCCCCTGACCCCGTCGAACCCGACCAGCAGCGAGCCGTCGGGCAGGACCTTCACGCCATGCGGCATTTCCAGCGCCGCGCCGTCCGCATTGACACGCGAATAATCGATCGGCCAGCTGTGCAGCACCGTCCCGTCGGCGGCGATCAGGTCGGTGACGTAGCGCATGGTTTCCGGGTCCAGACGGGTAATCGCCAGCATGCCCGGCGCCACCGCCGACGGGGCGTGCAGCGCATAACGGACATCGGATGCCGCGGGAACGCGGGGGGCATAGGACCGGTTGGGCAGGATTTTCCCGGTCTTGCGCAACGAGCGGAGGATATCGCGGGCCTCCTGGGCCTTCTGCCAGGGCAGCCAGTTTTTCTGCACCGATATCATTCCCAGTGAAAATGTGCCGAGCGCGAGCAGGAACAGCCCCGACAAAATGAAGAACGTCCTGGATTTCTGCACGGGCCGGCCTTTTGCGGAACTCTGAAGCTGGGCCATGAATGGGAGATTTCCGGCGTTAGTTCAAGCGCCGGGGCTGGCGCCGCACGAGACACAAGGCCGCTGTCACAAGCCGCATTCCGGTATCGTGCTGAAATAACCCGGCGGCAGATGTTCGGCAAAAGGCACGACCGCGTTGTATTTCTTGTTGAGGATATTGCTGTATTCCCGCACCGGCCCGCCGTCGGCCGTCACCTCGATAACCCGGCCTTCCGTAGCTGACAGGATCAGCCAGTTGCCGTTCGGCAATTTTTCATGGGCCCCCATTACATCCGAATAGAACCTTGGCCCGCCATCGCCGAACAGAAGCTTTGCCACATTGGTCTTCGGGTCGATCCGTACGATATCCGAGCGCTGCCGGCCGGGGTTGTTGGAAAATACCGTGATCGTACCGTCGCGCTGCCAGTCGGGATCGTGCTGCTTGAACCAGGGGCCATGGGCCGACCAGAGGATCCGGTGCGTCCTGCGCTCGAGCACCGCGACCAGGTTCAGATTGCGCAGGCTGATCAGCAGGTCGCCGGGGCTGAACTGCGGAAAGGCACCGGCGATCTCTGCCGGCAGCGGCTCGATGTCATTGGGATGAAAGATATCGGACATGCTCCAGTCCCAGGCCCGGCGTTCGAATGTGAACCCCGGGGGAATGGCGGCGAGAAGCGCTGTCGCCGGAGAGAGCCGGATCACGTCGTCGACAAGATCGATGGTCTCCAGCGTCTCGCCGGTCTCCGGATCAAAACGGGCCAGCTTCTGGTCCTGGCTGTTGCTGTGGATCGCCGATTGCCACGTCCAGTATCCTTTCGCGCCCGCCTGGATGATATGGTGATAAATGTCGCCGCTCTTGACCCAGATAGGTTCCCCACAGACATCGAGTCGGGCAAGCGCCGCGCCGTCATTGAACTCAACAAGCACCGATCCGTCCCGCATTACCTTCGTTCCGTGTGCGAACTCCTGGTTGGATCCGCCGGCGACAAGGCGGGAATAGCGGATCGGCCATGTATGGAGGACTGTTCCGTCCGTATCGAGCAAATCGATAACATAAAGCCCGGTGTCAGGGTTCAGACGCGTTATCGCCAGCTCTCCCGCTGAAACGGCAGAGTTATTGAAAACCGTATATTGCCGATTTGAAGCGTATCGGGCCCTTGGATAAAATGAGCGGTCCGGCAGGATTTTCCCTGTTTTATAAAGGGATTTCACTATATTTTGGGCCTCTTTGGCTTTTTGCCAGATTATCCAGTTCTTCCGTACGGAAACCGTTCCGAGGGAAAATGCAAAAAAGGTCAGAAGAAAAATTCCCGAAAAGACAAATATTGCTCTGGATCTTGGCCAGACCAGGAACTTCCAAAACCCCGGCTTGTGGATTTCAGACGAAGTGTCGGCCTGCCGAAGTTCAGGTGGCAGACCCGGTTGTGGCCAGTTTTTCTGCATTTTATCGGGTGCATTGTGGCGTCTTGCTGAAATAGCCGTCCCGAATATGTTCCGCAAAAGGTAAAAGATCGCCGTATTGTGAATTGATAACGTTGTTGTATTCCCGCACAGGCCCGCCGCAGGTTGCCGCCCCGCTCGCCCGGCCCGCCATCACCGGGGCAATCAGCCGGCTGCCGTTCGCAGGGCGCCGACACCGCCCGCGTCCGGGGAAAATTAGAACGGCGCTCTTGGGGAGATTGCGTCCGGCAGTTGCACGCGATCTTGCGCAACTCTGCCTTTCTTTGCCTTTCCTGCCACACCGTTCCGATTTGATGCACCGGATACGGCAGCTTTCGATTGACGGTTCCCAGCCCTTCCGTAGAGAAGGTATGTCCCGGCAAGAAACGGCAACGTATGTCATGGCTGGCGGTTTCGGAAACACATTGAAGCGTATTATTGACAACTGTTATGCCCTCTGGGCCGTTCTTGCCCTGCCGGGGCTTGGATTGTTGGTGCATGACGCGCTCAACCAGACCTCGCACGGGCCTTATCTGCGGCTGACCGGGCTCTATTCCTGCTGGCTGCTTCTCGTTGCGCTTGCCGTCACGCCCCTGGGGAGTCTTCTCGGCCCGCAGGCCTGGATCTGCTGGCTGAAGGCGCGGCGGCGCTACCTCGGCGTGGCGTGCTTCGGCTACGCGATGCTTCACCTGCTCTACTATGCAAAGGAAAACAGCATCGCGAAGATCCTGGGAACTTTCACCCGTCCCGATATTCTCGCCGGCTGGCTCGGCCTTGCAATCCTGCTGGCCATGGCGCTGACCTCGCATGATTATGCGGTCCGCGCCATGGGGCCGCGCTGGAAGCAGTTGCAGCGGCTCGTTTACCCCGGCGCGGTGCTGACCGCCGCGCACTGGGTGTTCGCGGGGAGTCCACGGGAAGCCCTGCTCTATATCTTGCCGGTCGCGCTTCTGACGATCTACCGCATCGCGCGCATCCAGGCCCGGCGGACCAGTGGCTGAACCGGCCGCCCGGTAACAGGACCGCTTCGTCCTATCCCGCCCGCCGCCGTCCGGCACAGAACCCCACGAACGCCTTCGCCGGATCATGCAGCGCCGGCCGGCCGGTGGCGGCCCAGTGGGCGCGCCAGTCGGCTTCCAGCGCGTAGACATCCCGGCCCGGCGCCGCGGCGCGGGCCGCCGCCAGCGCCTCGGGCGGCAGCGGCGGCAGGTCCCCCCTGCCCTGCCCGGCCGGCGCGGCGCGCCGGCGCACCCGCAGGATGTCGTCCGGCCCCAGCTCCAGCCCGTAGTCGGGCAGCAGGTCGGCGGCGGCGATGTCGCGCACCATGCGGCGGAACACGCGCAGCGGGCTCGACGAGCCGGCCTTGCGCAACAACAGCGGCAGCGAGATGCGCCAGTGCCGCTGCCGGCCGCAATGCTTGCGCGCGATCTCGTAGAGCCGCCGCTCCAGGGGTTTGCGCAGGCGGAAATAGTCGCGCGAAAGCGTCAGCACCGATTTCGAGACCACGGCGCGGAACAGCCAGTCCGACAGCCGCAGGCTGACCGAGACCATGCGGCCGCGGCGGGTGCGGCGCACGATCTCCCAGCTGTCGATCAGGCCGAAGCCGCTGGTGGTCTCGGTGTCGCCGGTCGCGATGGTGGTGACGATGCGGGTGCCCGACAGCCGCTCCAAGGCCTCGCGCAGCCGCCGGTAGCCGTCGCCCGAGGTCTCGCGGTTGGTGGCCACCAGCAGGTCATGGGCGCGCAGATGCACCTCCCGCGACACCGGGCGGCCGGCATTGATCGCTGCCATCAGCTGGCTGACGCAGTAGATCAGCACGTCCTTGTCGTGGATCGTCGCCAGGCCCTTGACCGAGGGCGTGATCTCGATCTCCGCGTCGCCGTGCGCGTAGCGCAGCACCCGCCGGTCGGGCCGCGTGGAAAGCGAGAAGATCGGGTGTTCCATGGACGCCATGTCGTCCTTGGGGATGGCGTCCATGACGTCGCAGATGAAGAAATCGGCGGTCGGATGCCGCTCCGGTAACAGTGCCGCGCCTGCCATTCTGCCCCTGATCCGTCTGCCCGGTTATCGTGGTTTCAGTATCACCCTAGGCGCAAGTGCCGCCCGCCTTCAACCCGGCGATCGTGGTTATGGAGTCGCGCCATCGGGGGTCTGGAATCGCCGCAACGTGGTTGTGGAATCGCCGCATCCCGCCAGAGACGCAAATTCTCTTTCCGTCACGGCCACTTGCACAAACGCCGCCGGCCCGTAACACTCTTCTAACAGAATCTAACACGCTCCAGGCGGCGATTTTTCCGCACCGGTGTCCCGCAGGACCGGCAAACCGCACGAATCCGCTGAGAAAATTCGGGTTTCATGCGCCTTTCCCTTCCATATGCCACGTTTTGTGGTACAATGTGAAAAAGAGGGCACGTGAGCAGGGTTTCCATGCAAAATCAACATGATACGGGTTTGCCCCCGTATTTCAGCATTTCTCCGGACGCCGCCTGTCAGGGATTGGGCGATCCGATGGACACCGCCGGATTCGCCCGGGTCGCCGGATTATGCGCCCAGGGCCGCGAGGATCTGATGCGGCGCGGCCATTCGCCCGAGGGGGTGAAGAAACTGCGGCGGTTTTCCACCTGGGAGATCACCCGCTACCTGATCCCGGTGGCGCCGCCGCATTTCCGCCGGGTGCTGAAGGCGCATCCCGAACTGCCGCAGGGGATGAGCGAGACCGAGGGCGGCGCCAGGTGGTTCAGCCTCGACGAGGTGCTGCGGCTCAGGGCGTTTTTTGCCGAAACCGGGTCGCGGTCCAAGGAATACCGGCCGTGGCGGCCGGCGGGCCTGCCGGCCAAGGTCTGTGCCGTGGCGAATTTCAAGGGCGGCGTCGGCAAGACCTCGACGGCGGCGCATCTGGCGATGTCGGCGGCGCTCGACGGCTACCGGGTGCTGGTGGTCGATCTCGACAGCCAGGGCTCGATGACTTCCGTGTTCGGCGGCCGGATCGACAGCGAATGGCAGACCGTGTTCCCGCTGATCGCGCGGGATCACGCCGAGGGCCTGCGCCGCGAGAACCGGGCCCGGGCCGACCGCGGCGAGGCCCCCCTGCCGCTCGACGACGTGCTGAACGAGGCGCTGGGGGTTGCCGCCGGCGATGTCATCCGCGCCACCCACTGGCCGAACATCGATCTGATCGGCGCCCAGCTCAACCTGTACTGGGCGGAATTCCAGATCCCGGTCTGGCGCATGGCCTCGCGGGGCTGGAAACTGTGGGACGCGCTGACCAATGCGCTGCAACGTGATCACGTTCTGGACAGCTATGACCTGGTCATTCTCGACACCCCCCCGGCGCTCGGCTATCTGACCATCAACGGGCTGGCGGCGGCCGATATCGTACTGGTGCCGCTCGGCGCCTCGTTCCTGGAATTCGATTCCACCGACCGCTTCTTCGACATGCTGCATGCCACCTTCGCCTCGATCGAGGACGGCGAGAACGTCGCAGCGCGCGCCCTCGGGCGGCCGGAGCTGAAATTCGAGTGGGACGCCGTGCGCGCTGTGATCACAAGGTACGACGCCGGCCAGCAGATCGAACTCGCCGGCCTGATGCAGGCCTATCTCGGCCCGGTTCTGTCGCCCGGCCGGCAGGACTACACGGCGCTGGTGGGCCAGGCCGGCGAGCAGGTGAACGGGATTTACGAGGCCGATTACCGCGATTTTAACCGCGAGACCTATATACGCGGCCGCGAAACCTTCGATCAGACCTATGCCGCCTTCAAGCGCCTGCTGATCGGCGCCTGGCGCCGCGACGAGATCGAAGCCGCGTCCCTGCCCAGAGATCACAAGGAGGCCTCGTGATGGCCCGCCGCCGCCTCGGCCCCGCCGACCCGACTTCGCTCGCCCCCCGCCCTGCCCCGGAAACCAAGTCCGGCCCGCCGTTTCCCGCCGCCCCGATCGCCCAGGTCGCCGGCGAGGCGGCCACCATCGCCGCCCTGGACGACATCACCCGCGAACTGGCCGAGGCCCGCGAGACCGGCCGCATGGTGATCGACCTGCCGCTCGACGCGGTGGTGGCCGACCACCTGGCGCGCGACCGCATCCTTGCCGAGGACGAGGAGATGACCGCGCTGCGCGACAGCATCCTGGCGCATGGCCAGCGTACGCCGATCGAGGTGACGCCGCTGGATACGCCGGGCCGCTACGGCCTGATTTCCGGCTGGCGGCGGCTGACGGCGCTGAAAACCCTGCACGACTGGCTCGGCCAGCCGCGCTTCGCCACCGTCCGCGCCCTGGTCTGCCGGCCCGAGAGCGCCGCCGGGGCCTATGTGGCGATGGTCGAGGAAAACGAGATCCGCGTCGGCCTGTCGCATTACGAACGCGCCCGCATCGTGGCGCTGTCGGTGGCGCGCGGCGTGTTTCCCGACGGCAAGGAAGCGCTGAAGGCGCTGTTCGGCAATGTTTCGCGCGCGAAACGCTCCAAGATCGGCGCTTTCCTGCGGCTCTATGATCATCTCGACGAGGTGCTGCGGTTTCCCGCCGTCCTGGGCGAGCGGCTGGGGCTGAAGCTGGCCGCCGCCATCGGCGAAGGCAACGCCACCATGCTGCGCACGGCGCTGGAGAAGGCCGACGCCAAAACGCCACAGGAAGAGCAGGAAGCGCTGCAGGCGGCGCTGCTGGAACTCGACAGGGTTTCGCGGGCGAGCCGCTGGGCGGTGGAAAAGGAAGAACTGTGGCCCGGCGTTACCCTGACATACCGCTCCGACGGCCGGCGCCGCAGCATGCACCTGTCCGGGCCCGGGCTGAAGGCGGATTTCTGCGACATGCTGCGCGACATGCTGGTCAGGGAAGGCGAAACCCGCACCGGCAGCGCTTGACGCGGCATGTTTCGCGCGCAAAACATTTCCGTACCCCCACCTGGCCACGCAGGAACATGAAGCCGGATTTTGCGAGACTCCTGTTTTTCTGCTCCGGCATCCTGTGCCTGCTCGGCGCTGGCTTCATCGTCGGTGCCTACAGGATTTTTCCCTACCAGCCGCTGAGGGCGATCGGCGACACCACGGTTCAGACGATCCGGGACTGGCCGGTGCTGACCGGGCAGAGGCCGGTCTATCACCTGCAGCCGGCGCGGCAGGCCGGTTCCGGGGTAACGGTGAACGCGGCAGCGGCCGGGCAGGGCGATCTGGTGCTCGTCAGCAGCTTTTTCGACGGCAATCCCGGCCTGCGCCTGCTGCGCCGCGACGGTACGGTTGTGGCCCGCTGGGAGGCCGCCTTCTCGGAAATCTTTCCCGACCCGCGGCACCTGTCCGACCCGCCCGGCACAGACTGGCATACCGACCTGCACGGCGCGCTGATGCTGCCCGACGGTTCGGTGGTGTTCAATTTCGAATATGGCGGGCTGGTCAAGCTCGACCGCTGCGGCGCGCCGGTCTGGCGGCTGGCCTATCCGACGCACCATTCGGTGGTGCGCGCCGCGGCGGGCGGTTTCTGGGTGCCGGGGCGGCGGCTGCACGGCCTGAACGGCGCCTCGCCCTACCCGCCGTTCCCGCTGCCGTTCAGCGAGGATACGCTGCTGCATGTCTCCGGCGACGGCAAGGTACTGAGGGAAATCCCGGTGCCTGAGATTTTCCGGCGCAACGGGCTGGAAGCACTGCTGACCGCGGCCGGCCACAAGTTCGAGCGCGGCATGATATGGGACGAGGAGATCGTGCATCTCAACAAGATCGCCGAACTGCCGCCGGCGCTGGCCGGAAAATTCCCGATGTTCGCCGCCGGCGACCTGCTGCTGTCCTTCCGGACGCTGAACCTCTTGATGGTGATCGATCCCGAAACGCTCGCCGTGAAATGGCGCCAGACCGGCCCGTGGCTGCGCCAGCACGACCCGCATTTCGCGCCGGGCGGGCGGATCGTGCTGTTCAACAACAATATCTTCGAGACCGCTTTCGCGATCCCCGGCCTGTCGCCGACGGCGCAGCCCGGGGTCAGCAATGTCATGGCCGTCGATCCGGCGACCGGCGAGGTCCGGGTGCTGTGGGGCGGGCGCGACGGCCAGCGGCTGCTGTCGGTGATCCGCGGCAAGGCCGATCCGCGGCCCGGCGGCGGGCTCCTGGTCGCCGAGTTCGAGGCCGGCCGCGCCTTCGAGACCGATGCCGCCGGCAACGTGGTCTGGGAATACGTCAACCGCTACGACGAGAACTGGGTGGTCGAGATCACCGACGCCCATGCCTACCCGGCAGGCTATTTCACGGTTGCCGACTGGTCCTGCCCGGCGCCGGGCTGACGGGGCGGGCGGTGTTTCGCGCGCGAAACATTCCGCCGCCGGCCAAAATCTGGCCGCGAAGCCGGTCTATGGGGCAGGGCGGGGGCGGCAACGGCAAGGAGCGCGGCGCATGGCATCTGCGATAAGGGTTCTGGCGGTAGCGTCCGGCGGCGGGCACTGGGTGCAGCTGTTCCGCCTGCGCCGTGCCTGGGAAGGCTGCGCGGTCAGCTTCCTGACCACGACCGGCGAGTTCCGCGACGAGGCGGAGGCCGCCGCGGCGGCGCGCGGCGAGATCCGGCCGCGCTACTACGTGGTGCCGGAGGCCAACCGCTGGCAGAAGCTGCGGCTGATCCGTGCTGCTTTGAGCCTGCTGCTGGTGATGCTCCGGGTGCGCCCGCACGTGGTGGTCTCGACCGGCGCGGCGCAGGGCTACATGGCGATCCGCCTCGGCAAGCTGATGGGGGCGCGGACGATCTGGGTCGACAGCATCGCCAATGCCGGGGAATTGTCGATGTCGGGGAAAATGGCCGGAAAACACGCCGATCACTGGCTGACGCAATGGGAGGATCTGGCCCGGCCGGAAGGGCCGCATTTCCACGGCGCGGTGATCTGACGCGATGACGGGCGGCAGGGGGCGATGAGATGATTTTTTTCACCTTGGGCAGCCATCAGCCGTTCGACCGGCTGGTGCAGGCGGTCGACGACTGGTGCGCCGCCTCGGGCCGCGGGGCGGATGTGTTCGGCCAGGTGGTCGATCCCGGTGCCGCCGGTTACCGGCCGCGGCATTTCGACTGGGTGACGCATCTGCCGCCGGCCGAGTACCGCCGCCGCTTCGAGACCGCGGATTTCGTCATCGCCCATGCCGGCATGGGTTCGATCATCACCGCCATGAGCGCCGGCGTGCCGATCGCCGTGCTGCCGCGCCGGGCGCGCTTCGGCGAGATGCGCAACGACCATCAGGTGGCCACCGTGAAGCGGTTCCGCGGCCGGCCCGGCATCCACGCCGCGCTGTGGGAGGACGAACTGCCGGCGATCCTCGATGCGCTGGCGGCGGGGCCGGGCAGGGCGGGGGCGCCCGACAGGATCAGCCCCTTCGCCGAGCCCCGGCTGACCGCGGCGCTGAAAAGGATGATCCGGGGGAAGGAATGAGCGCGGCCGGCGGGAGCGTTTCGCGCGCGAAACATTGCACGGCACCTGCCCATGATCGGAAAATATGCGTTAGACCATTGAATATAAACAGAAATATGGAATCCCTGTATCCCGGGACGTGGTCACTGCCGGTTCCAGGCGCCGCTCATCGACGCGCCGTCGCCGCCGAAAAGCAGCTTCAGCATCCGCCAGGCGCGATAGAGGCGGATGCGGGCAAGGCAGAGAAAGGCCAGGGCGCGTTCCCGCCGCCCGGCAACCCGGTCCGAGCGCAGGACGCGCGGCAGTTCCGCCAGCGGCGAGACGGCGATCGCCGCGCAGCGCGCGGCCCATCGGAGCCGGCCGAAGCGCCTGGTGGCGAGATCCTCGAAATCATGGGCGATGTGGCGGTCCCACTTGCGGGCAAGCTCGGCGAAGGATTTGCGCGCCGGGGTGGCGATGCGGATCTCCGGGGCGTAGTCGATCGATATGCCGAGCGCCGTGGCCCGCCGGCCCCAGTCCATGTCCTCGGCGACGCTGATGCCGGCGAAATCGCCGACGGCGCGGAAGGTTTCGCGGCGCACCGCCATGTTGCCGGCCCCGCAGTAGTGGTCGCGCTCGACATAGAGTTTCATGCGGTAGCCGTAGATGCTCTCGTAAGCCTCGATGGCGGTCGCACGCGCCGGGTCGGCGGGCGCGATCCGCACGTCGCCGCCCACCACCTGCGCTTCGGGGTGCCGTTTGAAATGGCCATCGATGGCGGCAATCCAGTCGGGCGCGGCGATGCAGTCGGCGTCGATGAAGGCGAGGATGGCGCCGCGTGCCAGCCGGGCGCCGCGGTTGCGGGCCGGGCCGGGCCCGGGTTCCGGCGCCTCGGCGAGACGAACGAAAGGAAAGGCGGCGCATGTCGCGTCGGGCCGCTCCCGCGAGCCGTTGTCGACGACGATGACCTCGAACGGCACGCCGCCGCCGGCCTCCGGTCTCTGGGCCGCCAGCGCCGCCAGCCCGCGCCGCAGCGCGTCGGGGTGGTTGAGATGCGGGATCACCACGCTGATCCGGGGCTTGGCGTCCATGACGGCTTCCTGGGCGGTACACCGGGGGCAGGGTACAGCCCTTTTGCTTGCCGGGGAAAGATGGCCAAACTAAGGTTTCCGGGATTGCGCGCAGCGGGGGCAGTTCCGCGACAGGGCTTCGGGCAGGGAACATGACGGCGGACAGCGACGACAGGGCGGCGGCGCCGGCTCCGGTGGTGTCGATCATCGTGGTCAGCTACAACACAAGGGAGATGACGCTGGACTGCCTGCGCTCGGTGGCGGCCGAGACCCGGCTGCCCTACGAGCTCATCGTCATCGACAACGCCTCGGCGGACGGTTCGGCCGGGGCCATTGCCGCGGAATTCCCCGAACTCCGGCTCTTGGCCGAGACCGCCAACCACGGTTTCGCCAGGGCCAACAACATCGCCGCCGGACATGCGCGCGGCGAATACATCCTGCTGCTCAACCCCGACACGGTGGTGCTCGACGGCGCCATCGACAAGCTGGTGGCGTTTGCCCGGGAAAGACCGGAGGCGAAGATCTGGGGCGGCCGGACGCTCTATGGCGACGGCTCGCTCAATCCGACCAACTGCTGGCGGCAGATGAGCCTGTGGAGCGTGCTCAGCCAGTTCGCCGGGCTGTCGAGCCTGTTTCGCGACAGCGCGATCTTCAACCCCGAGGGCTATGGCGGCTGGCGGCGCGACAGCGAGCGCGAGGTCGATATCGTCACCGGCTGTTTCTTCCTCATCGGGCGGGAGTTCTGGAACCGGCTGGGCGGATTCGACCTGCGATACGTGATGTACGGCGAGGAGGCGGACCTGTGCCGGCGCGCCCGCGCCCTCGGCGCCCGCCCGCGGATCACGCCGGCCGCCGAGATCATCCATTACGTTGGCGCTTCCGAGACGGTGCGGGCGCGCAAGATGGTGAAGCTGCTGAAGGCCAAGGTGACGCTGGCGCACCGGATCTTTCCGTCCTGGCAGCGGTGGCCGGCGCTCGGTCTGTTGCGGCTGTGGCCGCTGTCGCGGCTGCTGGCGACCGGGCTTTTGGCGCGGCTGACCGGCAAGGCGCGGTGGCGCGAGGCCCATGCCGGCTGGCGCGAGATCTGGGACCGCCGGCGCGACTGGATGGCCGGCTACCCGGCCGGCGGCGGCACGGGGACATGAGAGACCGCAAGGACACAAGGGTGGCCAGGCGCGCGCTCCGCGGGTTCCTGTCGGTCATCGATCCCAGGGCGTTCTTCCACCTGTTCCGGCTGCTGCATTACTACAACCACACGCATGTCGCGGAGCGCCGGAAGCTGCGGGCCGGGCAGGGCCTGCGGCTGGCGCCGAACGTCTCGCTTGCCAATGCCGAAAGGATAGAGATCGGCGACCACGTCCAGATCGGCGCGCGCTGCGCGCTGTGGGCCGGGGACAACAGCGGCCGGATCACGATCGGGTCGCACGCGACCTTCGGCCCGGACTGTTTTCTCACCGCGTCGGATTACCGGCTCGGGGCCGGGAAGCCGGTGACCGGGCAGCCGACCGCCGAGCGGGACATCACCGTCGGGCCGGGCGTCTGGCTGGGAGCGCGCGCCATCGTCACCGCCGGGGTG
>JBHHXR010000028.1:0-21939 GCA_046757205.1 Paracoccaceae bacterium | reverse complement strand
CCGTCTGGCCCTGCCGCAGGCCGGGCCGCGCCCGACCCTCCCGACGGGAGGGCGCGATGCGCCCACCCAGGGTCAGGCGCTCCGTTGCGCGAAGCTCGAAGCCCGGAAGATTTCACTAGCGCGATGCGCCGCCAAAAATGCTGCCACCATGCACGTAATGACGTACATAATCCGCATGAAACACGCGACCTCGACCGAACTTAGCGCCAACCTGTCGGCCATGATGGCCAAGGTGAACGACGACCACGAGCCGCTGATCGTGACCCGCGCCAGGGGCAGGCCGGTGGTGGTGATCTCGCTGGAAGACCATGCCTCGGCGGACGAGACGGCCTATCTGCTCGCCAGTCCGGCAGACGCCAGGGCTCTGCGCACGGCCATCGTCCGGCTCGACAATGCTGAGGACGTGACCAGGAGCATTGAAGAGCTTGAGGCAATGACCAGCGAATGATCGTTGGTTTCGATCCTGTTGCGTGGGACGCCCACGTGTATTGGCAAACGCACGACAAAACTATCGTTCGAAAACTCAACGCACTGATCAAGGAATGCCTTCGTCACCCGTTTGATGGAACCGGCAAGCCCGAGCCGCTCTTGGGCAATCTCTCGGGGTTCCGGTCGCGACGCCTATCCCGCGAGCACCGGCTGGTGTACCGGGCTGCGAAGGGTGTTCTGCAAATCGCGCAGTGCCGCTATCACTACTGATGCAACCTCCCGCCTCGGGTCCAAATCCCGGTGACCGCCTGCACGAACTCACCCGCGAGCGCATCCGGCAGATCGAGGCCAAGGCGCTGCGGAAGCTGAAGCATCCGTCGCGGTCGCGGAAGTTGCGGAGTTTTCTGGATCAGTGAGCGCCCGCGCCGCCGCGCCGTCCGCGATGCTTCGGCCGTGCCTCCGGCGGGGATATTTATTGAACCCAGAAGCATCGGGAACCGCAAACCGGCAGGCGCCAATCAACTCCGCTCGATTACGTGCCGAAACGAAAGACGCATCGGGACGCGCCGCGCAAGCGGATCGCGCGCCGGTTTCTCGCCTCCATTTTCTGATTGCCACGTAATTTCAATGATTTAACCGCATGCACACGCGTGTGCACATCTTTCACCCAACCTCGGATCCTGCCTTGCCCGGGGCCGCGCCATGCCGCCGGTGCCGTCGAAACAGCCGGTCCCGGCGGCGGGCGGCAGGCGCGACCGCTGACGGGATGGCACGCCCGGAACTCCTGGGTTAAGCTGAGCCCGGTACCGGAAGCCCGGGAGGACCCGCTGTGCGTATCGCCACCGCCCTGGCCTTCGCAGGCCTGCTCGCTTCACCGGCCCTTGGCGCCTGCCCGGAGGGCTCGGCAAACATCCTGTCCTGCACACTGTCTGCGGGCGGCAAGGCGGTCAGCGCCTGCTGGCGGGATGAAACCGCCAGCTATGCCTTCGGCAGGCCCGGCGCGGCGCCCGAACTCACCATTGAAACGCCGCTGACCGAAGCCGGCTACCGGCCCTGGAACGGCATCGGCGGCAGCATCTATGAAGAGGTCACTTTCGCCAATCGGGGCGTCAGCTACACCGTGTGGGCGGCAATGGAACGCAATCAGGAAGCCAACCCGCTCAGCGGCGGTATCCTGGTCACCCGTGACGGTGCGGAGATCGCCGCGCTGAAATGCGATCCGGGCAGCGTGGAAACCGGCTTCGGGGCGCTTTTCGAACGGATGGAGCAGCTTGGCCGGTGCTGGGACTACGGCGAGCATGCCTGGAAGGATTGCCATTGACCGACCGGGTGAGGGGAGCTTTCTAATGCGGGCACTTCGTTTCATCACACTTCCGCTGGCGACGCTCGGCGTCGCCGCGTCATCTGCATGCGCGGCCGGCCCCTATGTCTCGGAGGACGGGCACAGATACCAGCTTGTCTGCAACGACGACGGGGTGGTCCTGACCTCCGATCAGCCGGTTTCGCGGTTTGTCGGACAGGGCGCCGGAACGCGGGTGGTGACCGGCATCGAGAAACTCTATCTCGGCCGCAGCTGCGACGCCTGGCACGAACTGTTCGGCACCGGCCGGTGGGGGTGGGCGAATTACGGGTTCTGGGCCGAGTTCGAGGCGCGGCGGTTCGAGTTTCCCCGCCAGGAGATCATCTGTCCGGCCCCGCGGCCCTATCCCGGACCTTGCGAGCGTTAGCGGACCGCCGGATTCGGCGGAATTGCGGCCGTCGATTGACATAGGTCAATTCGCCCCACCCTTATCGGCGTTATCACCACCGCATGACACACGTGCCTCCGACCTCGGGCAGCGGGCACGGTGGGGTGCTGGCGTTTTTTCCCATGCCGCCGCTTCCGCTGTTCGTGCTGCAACCCGTTCTGCACCGGATCGTGACCCGTATCGCCGCGGAAAACCCGGGCATGTTCAACCGGCTGGGGCCGCACCGGCGCGATGTCTTCCTGATCGATCCGGTCAACATGCCTTTCCGGCTGCTTCTGCGGCCCGATCCTGACGACCTGATGTTCCGGGCGGTGTCGCGACGCGAAACGCCGGCCCATGACGCCGGCATCGCCGGGCGTTTTCTCGACCTGCTGCGCCTGATGGACGCCGACGAGGACGGCGACGCCCTGTTCTTTTCGCGCGAACTGACGGTCACCGGCGATACCGAGGCCGTGGTCTGCCTGCGCAACGCCCTCGACGACGTGGAAGGCTCGATCGCCGACCGGGTGGCGAGGATGTTCGGCCCGCCCGGCCGGGTGGCCCTTTCGGTGCTGCGCCGGGCCGGCGCGCGCGGCGACGTGAACACGGAGGAAAGGTGATGCGCGCACCCGAGCTTGTCTGCCCGGCCGGAACGCCCGCGGCACTCAGAACCGCCGTCGATGCCGGCGCGGACTCGGTCTATTGCGGGTTCCAGAACGCTACCAACGCGCGCAATTTTCCCGGCCTGAATTTCACGCCGGAGGAAATGCAGGCTTCGGTCGCCTACGCGCACGCGGCCGGCGCCAAGGTTCTGCTGGCGATCAACACCTATCCGACGGCCGGGAACTTCGGCCTGTGGAAAGAGGCGGCAGACGCCGGCGCCGCCTTTGGCGTCGATGCCTTCATCGTCGCGGATATCGGCGTGGCCGGCTACATCGCGCAGACCTACCCGGACAGACGGCTGCACCTGTCGGTCCAGGCCGCGGCATCGAGCCCGGAAGCGATCCGCTATTACTGCCGCGACTTCGGCGTGAAACGGGTGGTGCTGCCGCGCATCCTGACGGTGCCGGAAATCTCTGCCATCGCGGCGGAAATCCCCTGCGAGATCGAGACCTTCATATTCGGCAATCACGGGCTGATGGTCGAGGGAAGGTGCAGCCTGACCAACTATGTCACGGGACTGTCCACGAACATGGACGGCGTCTGCTCGCCGGCCGCCGATGTCGAATACGTGCGCGACGACGAAGGCAATCTGAGCACCAGGCTGGGAACGTTCACCATCGACTGCTTCGGCAGCGACGAGACGGCTGGCTACCCGACCATCTGCAAGGGCCGCTACCTGGCGCCGTGCCGAAACGAGGGGTTCTATGCGTTCGAGCAGCCGGTCAGCCTGAACCTTTCGTCGCTCTTGCCCGAGCTTGTCGCCGCCGGCGTGCACGCCTTCAAGATCGAGGGCCGGCAGCGTTCGCGCGCCTATGTCCGGAAAGTGGTTTCGGCGTTCCGCAAGGCGATCGACGACATCGTCGCCGGCCAGGAACCGGTACTGGCCGACCTCCTGGCCCTGACGGAAGGGCAAAAGCAGACCCAAGGTGCCTTCGGCACCAAGACATGGCGGTAGGAACATGACCGATTATCTGACGCTGGGCCCGATTCTCTTTCACTGGCCGGCCGAGACGAAACGCGATTTCTACGCCCGGATCGCCGACGAGGCGCCGGTCGATACCGTCTATCTGGGCGAGGTCATCTGCTCCAAGCGCGCCCCTTTCTTCGATCCCTATATCGAGGAAGCGGCGGAGCGCCTGGAACGCGGCGGCAAGAACGTCGTCTTCTCCTCGCTCGCCGAAGTCATGCTCACGCGCGAACGCAGGACGGTCGAGGATCTGGCAGAAGTCTCGGACCGCGAGATCGAGGTGAACAACGGCGCCGCGCTGTGGTACCTGACCGGACGCCCACACAGGATAGGCCAGTATTTCAATGTCTATAACGAGGAAACGATGCGTCACCTCGCCAATCATGGGGCGACGCATTTCTGCCTGCCTTCCGAGTTGCCCGGGGACACCGTCGCAAAGCTGGCGGAGGCGGCCGCAAGCCTCGGAACGCCGGTCGAGGTTCAGGTTTTCGGCCGCGCGGCGCTGGCGCTTTCGGCGCGCTGCTATCACGCGCGGGCGCACGGGCGGCACAAGGACAATTGCCAGTTCATCTGCGAGTCCGACCCCGACGGCATGCCGCTCAACACGCTGGACGGAGAGAGCTTCCTGGCAATCAACGGCATCCAGACGCTGTCGCATACCTACGTTAACCTGCTGCCGGAACTGGCGCAGATGCAGGCCTTCGGTGTGCATCATTTCCGGCTCGTGCCGCACACCCAGGACATGGTTGCCGTCGCTTGTATCTTTCGCGATGCGCTGGAGGCGAAATGCAGCGCCGAGGAAGCGGAGAAAAAACTCTCCGCGCTCGGCATTCCGGCGCCTTTTTCGAACGGTTTCTGGTACCGCCGCCCCGGGTATCTCCGGATCCGCGAGGATGCGGCCTGACCGGGCGGCGCGCACGTGCGCCGAAGGCCCGGAATTGGCGGGCCCGCGCGGCAAGGATCGTGCTATAGCCATGGCATGCAAGCGGTAATCACCATCCGGACCAGGGGCGCCGGCCTCTACGAATTCACCGGCGACGCCGCGCAATTCGTCGATCGGGCAGGCAACAGCGAAGGATTGCTGACGCTGTTTGTGCGCCACACGTCCTGTTCGCTTCTCGTCCAGGAAAACGCCGATCCCGACGTGCAGCGGGACCTGCAGGAGTTCTTCCGCAGGCTGGTTCCCGATGCCGACGCCCCTTCCATGCGCTGGCTGCGGCATACGCAGGAGGGCGCCGATGACATGCCGGCGCACATCAAGGCGGCGCTGACCGCGACATCGCTGTCGATCCCGGTTACCGGCGGCCGGCCGGTGCTGGGGACATGGCAGGGGATTTACCTGTTCGAACACCGGGATTCACCGCACACCCGCCAGGTCGTGGCGCATCTTGCCTGATTTCGTCGAACGCACGCGCCGGAAAGGGTTGCGCAGGTCGCACCCCTGAAGGTCCGGTTCGGCCCGAACGGGTTAACGGATACGCTTCCATATCTGGCGGATACTGGAATATCTGGTGGGGTTTCACCCAACCCATACTAAGGCTTGAACGCCGATATTTCTCGACTTACAACGGCACAACGAACAGAAAGGCTTGGCGCATGAGATGTCCGTTTTGCGGAAACACCGATACGCAGGTCAAGGATTCGCGACCCGCGGAAGACCACGTCGCGATTCGGCGGCGGCGCTACTGCGCAGCCTGCGCGGGGCGTTTCACCACCTATGAACGGGTCCAGTTGCGCGATCTGGTGGTCATCAAGAAGAACAACAAGCGCGAACCGTTCGACCGCGACAAGCTGGAGCGTTCGATCCGCATCGCGCTTCAGAAACGCCCGATCGAGCCGGAGCGCATCGACCAGATGATTTCCGGGATAGTGCGTCGCCTTGAGTCGCTTGGCGACACCGACGTGCCATCCGACCAGATCGGCCAGATCGTCATGGAAACGCTGGCCCGCATCGATACCGTCGCCTACGTTCGTTTCGCCTCGGTCTACAAGAATTTCCAGGCGGTCGAGGATTTCGAGGAATTCGTCTCCGAACTGCGCCCCGCGCAACCGGCCGGCGAAGACGCCTGAACCATGCCCCCGCGTCCGGAGGATACGCGCTGGATGCGAACGGCGCTCGGGTTGGCGCGGCGTGGTCTGGGAAACGTGTGGCCGAACCCGGCGGTCGGCTGCGTCCTGGTGAAGAACGGCCGCTGTGTCGGGCGCGGCTGGACGCAGCCCGGCGGCCGGCCGCACGCCGAGGCGGTTGCGCTGGCGCAGGCCGGACCGGAAGCGCGCGGCGCTACGGCCTATGTCACGCTGGAGCCATGCGCCCATCATGGCCGAACGCCACCCTGTGCGGATGCCTTGGCGAAGGCCGGTATCGCCCGCGCGGTGATCGCCCTGGAAGATCCCGATCCGCAGGTCTCCGGCCGCGGATTTCAGCGCCTCAGGAGCGCCGGCATCGAGACATCGGCGGGTCTGCTGGCGGAGCCGGCGGCGGAAGTCAACGCCGGCTTCCTGAGCCGGGTGACACGTGGCCGGCCGTCGGTGACGCTGAAATTCGCGCAGAGCCTCGATGGCCGGATCGCCACGGCGACCGGCGATAGCCGCTGGCTTACCGGCCCGCGGGCGCGCAGGAAGGTTCACGCGCTGAGAGCCGCCCATGATGCCATCATGATCGGAGCCGGGACGGCGCGTGCCGACGACCCCTCGCTCGACGTGCGCGATCTCGGGATGGCCGACAGATCGCCGGTGCGGGTCATCGTCGACGGCTCGCTTTCGGTGGACCTGACAAGCCGTCTGGCGCGAACCGCCGGTGCCGGGCATCCGCCGCTCTGGCTGTGCCACGGGCCGGGCGCGGAGGCTGACCGCGCCCGCGTCTGGCGCGAACTCGGTGCCGAGTTGATCGAGGTGCCGGCCGCCGAACAGCTGTCGCTCAGCCTGCCGGTGCTGATGTCCGAGCTTGCAGCGCGCGGCATCACGCGGGTTTTCTGCGAAGGCGGAGCGCGGCTCGGGGCGGCGCTCCTTGCCGACGGTCTGGTCGACTGCATTCTGACCTTCACCGCCGGTCTGGCCGTCGGCGGCGACGGTCTGCCGGCGCTTTCCGCTCTCGGGATCGACGGGCTAGCGAACCTGCCCCGGTTCCGCCTCGCTGCGAGTTCCAGGCTGGATGGCGACGTCCTGTGCGACTGGCGTCCGGCGGCTGCGCCATAACCGGCCAAGAAGTCCGGCACGCCGCTGGAGCCGTGCCAGATTGCCCGGGCAGCCGGCCAACCGGCCCGAGAGTTTGCGCAACGCGATTTCCGGTGGAATGAACATCCCGCTGCGCGGATCGAGATAGACCGGATATTCGATGAGCGCCGCATGGACCAGGGCATCCAGCGATGGCCGCGCCGTGCGCCGCGGGCAAGGTGGGCCGCGGTCTTCCGTCAATCCCCAACCGGCGTAGAACGGCGTGCCCAGACATACCACGGCGACGCCCCTCAACAGCGCCTCGAACCCGGCCAGAGAGGACATGGTCCAGACCTCGCCGACCAGGCCGTAAAGCTGCTCTATGCCGGTATCCCGGATCACCGCGTCTGCGAGCCCGTCCGCCATGCCCGGCGGTATCCGGCCGGGCCGCAGTCCCGCTTCGGCGTCCGGGTGCGGTTTGTAAAGGATCGTCGCACCCGGGCGGCTTTCTCGGACGAGCCGCAGCAATCCGGCGTTTCCGCCGATTTTCGGGCCGACATGGGCCACCGACGCATCATCCTCCACCTGCCCGACCACCAGGACGCTTCCTTTCGGCACGTCGAGCCCGTTGCCGCCGGTCTCGGCTCGCAGGTTGTACTTCGTCACCCCGGCGGCATTGATCATGGCCCGCAGACGGGCGGCGCGGAACAGCCGTTCGCGCGGCAGGCCGGCGGCCCGCTCGATCAGCATTTCAAGCCTGCTCGGGGCGGCCGGATCGTAGTGAATGCCGCGATCGTCAAAAACCAGCGACATCGGCGGAAGCAGATCGGCGCCGAGCCCAACGGAGCGCAGGAACCCGTCCTCCGTTCGCACCAGATCCAGGTTCCTTTCCTTCGCGGCGGCGGCGAGGCCCGCCGCCTCCCGCGTCGCCCAGACGACGACACGCGCGTTGGCGGTGGCGGCGGCGCGGCGCACTGCCTTGCGCGGGTTCTTCACGAAAGCCGGCGCTTCCGGGCAACCCTGAAGAAAGCGCCTCATGTGCGGCCGTTTCCAGCGGCGAAATCCCGTGCAGACCGCCGGGCGCAGGTCCCGCCACGCGGTTGCCGCGTGATCGGCCAGGCGTTCGGCGGCGGTTTCAAACCCGCACAGCCTGTCCTCCACCGGGTCGTACCATGTCGGGTAGAGCAGCATGGCACCCGCGAACAGTTCGTCGGCACTCAGCCTGCGCGCCCGCCGCGGGCAGGGCTGACGGTCCTCGGTCAGACCCCAGCCGGCGTAAAAAGGCACGCCGAACAGGTGCGGCCGGTGGCCGGCAAGAACGGCTTCGAACCCCATCTGCGAGGTCACGCAGTAGACCGCGTGCGCGCCCTCCAGCAGATCCCAGGGGTTGGCCGGCGTCGCGAGGATGCTGACATCCGCTCCCTCGGTACGGCGGTCCAGATATCCGCTCCGGCCATGCGGATGCGAGCGGATCACCACCCGACGCCCGGGGTTCTCGGCCCTCGCGGCGGCCAGCATGCGCTCGAATGTCCGCGCGCTCGCCCGTCCATACCGGACCGAAGCGTCGCCGCGCCGCTGATCGACAACGAGGACATAGCCGGGCTCCGGCGGGTCTCCGTGCCCGCGCGGTACCGGGTTGTATTTCGAGATCCCGGCCCGCTGCAACAATGCCCTGCCCGCCGCCGCCCTCTCCTGAAGCCCGCCCGCGCGCAGATCGCGGCCGCCCAGTATCTTCTCCAGACCGGAAGCACGGGAGGCGTCGTAGAACACGCCGTCACCGTCAAGCACCAGTCCGACCGGTGCCTCGCCCCGGACGCCGGGATGAAGCGACCGCAGGAAAGCGTCCTCCACCGTCAGCAGCGCCGCGCCGCTGAGCCGGGAAAGAACCCGCCCCCGCCGCGCCGGGCCGGTTCTGCCCCACACGCCGATCGCCGCGGACGAGGCCGGCGACGCAAAGGGCACGACCTGCCATCCCGCGAGTTCGAGAATGCGCCGAACGTGCCCCTGGCGCCAGAACCCGGCGCTGTAGACGCCAAGCCGGCGCTGCTGCCCGGCGGTCATGGCTAGAACTGGCGCGAGGCCGCGTCGAAGGCCAGCGCGTAGTTGACGCTCTGCAGCGCCGCGCCAAGCACCTTGGAGAAGGCGACGAAGGGCGCTTCGGTCACGTAGATGGTATCGCCGTCGCGGACCAGGAACTCGCGCGCCGCGAACATGCCGCCCGGCTGCGTCAGATTGAGCACGTAGGCCATTTTCTGCTGCCCCACGAGGCCGGGTTTGCCGAGCACTTTCCGCGCGATATCCTCGGGCTCGATGCGGAACACGAATATCCCCGTCGGGTCGGCGATGCTGGAATTGAGGCCTCCCACCTCGGCCAGCGCCTGGGCCAGATTCAGATCCTTCTTGGAGAACGGCACCGCCGTCTGCCCGGTGGCGCCGAGCGCCGTGTAGACGCGGCGGTCGGCTTCCACGACGATGCGGTCGCGCGGCCGCAGGGCGATGTCGCGGCTGGTGTCGGAATACAGATCCTGCAGCCATATGCGCCCGGTGCGCCCGCGCCGCTGCACCGAAATCTGGGCGATTTCGGGCGGAATCGTAACGCCACCGGCGCTTGCCAGCATGCCCGAGAGTTTCCGCGTACCGGCGGTTATCGGGTAGACCCCTTGCGCGGCGACGCTGCCGACCAGAGTCACCGACGCCCCGTCACCCGGCACGCGGCGCACCTCGACCTGCGGGTCGGGGGTCTGCGCCTCCAGGCTGGCGGTAATCATGCTCCGCACCTGCTCCGAGGTCTTGCCGCCCGCCTGCATTCGTCCGGCAAACGGGATGAATATCGTGCCGCTCTGATCGACCTGAATTTCCGGCAGTTGAGTGACTTTCTGTCCCAGCGTCGCGAACAGCCCGTTGTCGACGTTTTCCCATATGGTCACCGACAGAACGTCGCCGGGGTTGATGACATCCACGTTGCTCGACTTGGCTTTCAGGAACTTGCTGTCGAAACCGAGCGCCAGTTCGCGCCGCGTAAGCCGAGCGATGGTGTCGTCGACATCGACGATGTTCACATCCCCGCCGGCATCGACCGAACTTCGGCGGATTTCCGCCTCGCTCGGCCCGGACCGCGGCAGAGCGCAGGCGCCCAGCACAACAAAGAGCGCCGCGACAACCGCCCGACGCCCGAAGGGTTGGGAATAATACTGCACGTTTCTGCCCCTGTTCGACTTGCATCGATATTTGTTGCCGAAAAGGATAAATCGGATCGCGGCAAAAAACCAGCGATTAGCTCATGATGAGTTGACGTGGAAACATGTCCGGTTATCCCGCCCGGGTCGCGCGCGGCCCGGGCTGCGCCTGCCTGCCCACCGGCAGGCGCAGCCCTGTGGTTGGCGCGGTCACCTTTCATGAAGGTGATTCCGTCCTTGAGCATCCCGGTCCAGCGGCCGGTGGCGGCGCCGGTCGGCGCGAATTCTAGGAGGCGTGCACCAGGCGCGGCCGGCGGTCGCGGCCATCCCTGCCGGCCGCGGCATAGGGGTTGCTGTCCGCCAGCATCAGATCGACCGCGTGGCGGAGCACTTCGGCGCGGCCGTTTCGGGTGTAGAAGCCGCCCGGAATCTGCGACGTCTCCAAAAGAAACTGACGATACAGGCGGTACAATTCCGTGTCGGGCGCGTCCGGCGCGGCAAAGAAATCCGACAGCGTCTTTGACGACACGAACTCCGGTTTCACGAAGACGGCGCGGCCCAGCGCTTTGACCGGAAGCCCCCGCCATAGCGCCTGCTGCGCGGCGGTGGAATTGATCGTCACCGCGCTTCTCGCCCGGTCAAGCAACGCACCGAGCTTGCCTCCCGGCAGGTACCACACGCGGCCCGACAAGCCCACGATACGCGCCTGGCGCGATATTATCCGCCGCAACGGCTCCCTGCCATCATCGAGCGGATGGCCCTTGAACACCAGGTGATGGTGTTTCGGCGCGCCGGCGGCGAAGGCGTCGAGGCAACGCACGACAAACTCGCTCATCGACGAAAAATCGGAATGGAACTGCACCGACGCATCGTGACTGAGCTGCAGCAGGACAACATGGAAAGGGGCCCCGAAACGCAAGAGGCGGCGCGTGGCCAGCCGCCTGTAGGCGCTCCGCGACGGCAGGATCATAAGCCGGACCGCGTTGCGCAATGCCTCCTCGCCCAGACTGGTCTGCCGGTGCGACATGTAGGACCGGTAGCGGCCCGACCCCAGAAGCACGCTGGCGTGGTAGCGAAAACCGTACCAGACGTGGTGCCACAGCGCGCCCCACTGGTCGGGGGCATCCGGCAGTCTGGTTTCCCGCCCGCGCACGGATTCGGCGATCTCCTGCGCGCCAAGGCGGCTGAGCCGGGAGTTGCCGTTGACGCCGTCACGCTCGTAGGTGACCCAATACGGCCTGAGATAGCCTTCCTCGAAGAAATGCACGCGCGCGCCGGCGATCTGCGCGGCCTCGCAGGCGAAGCGGTGGAACGGCCGCGCGTCGCCGTAGACCACAAGGTCGGTGAACCCCTCCTCGTCGAACATGCGCTCGACGACGCCCGGCCACTCGACTATGGAGCCGGTATAGCTGCGATAGCTTCTGCGCCAGGGCCAGAAGGCCGCGTCGCCACCGTTGAAACCGACGCGCCGGGCTTCATGCCCGGCCGCCTCCAGCATGGCCGCGAGATCGCTGAAAAACGGCCCGTGCGGGCCCTGTAGAAACAAGAACTTGCGTTTACGCGCCATATGCCACCACCAGCGGGCATTCTAGCCGCCAATCCGCACAAAAACAATCGGCTTGCCCGCACGGCCGCCGCCGGTGCCGGAATCGGAAACGTGTCCCGGCCTAAATCCGGCTCTTGCCGTGCTTCAATGCAAGCGATACCACCTGCACCGGGGAAACGACAGGACCACTTCGATGTTCACCGGAATTGTCACCGATATCGGCACCGTGCTGGCCACGGCAACGCGCGGCGACATGCACGCCCGCATCGGCTGCAACTACGACACCGACGGCATCGATATCGGCGCGTCCATCGCCTGCGACGGCGTCTGTCTTACGGTGGTTGACAAGCGGCATTCGGCCGAGGACGGCAACTGGTTCGAAGTGGACATATCTTCCGAGACCGTCTCGAAGACCAACCTCGGCGGATGGGAAAAGGACAGGCGCGTCAACCTGGAGCGCGCGCTCAGGCTCGGCGACGAACTGGGCGGCCACATCGTGACCGGCCACGTGGACGGACTGGCCAGGGTCGTCGGCACCGAGCCGGTGGGCGACAGTCTCCGGGTGCGGCTCGAGGCGCCCGCCGAACTGGCGCGTTTGATCGCACCGAAGGGATCGGTGGCGCTGAACGGAACGTCGCTGACCGTGAATGCGGTCGAGGGCGCGCGCTTCGACGTCAACCTGATCCCCCACACTCTGGCAAGAACGACATGGGGCAGCATCCGCGCCGGCGATGACGTGAACCTTGAAATCGACACGCTGGCCCGCTACGTCGCCCGCCTGACGGAAACCGGCAACTGAGAGCCGAGACATAAATGTCCGAGAATAGCGACTACCATGACGCCATTTCGTCGATCGAGGAGATCATCGACGACGCTCGCAACGGCAAGATGTTCATCCTGGTCGACCACGAAGACAGGGAGAACGAGGGCGATCTTGTCGTTCCGGCCCAGATGGCAACGCCGGACGCGATCAATTTCATGGCCATGCACGGGCGCGGGCTTATTTGCCTGGCCTTGACGGGCGAGCGTCTGGACGCGCTCGGCCTTCCTTTGATGGCGCCGACGAATTCGTCCCGCCACGAGACCGCATTCACGGTATCCATCGAGGCCCGCGAAGGCGTGACGACCGGCATCTCGGCACACGACCGGGCGCGCACGGTGTCCGTTGCCATCGATCCCACGTCCGGCGCGCAGGACATCGCCACGCCGGGTCATATCTTTCCGCTCCGCGCGCGCGACGGCGGCGTGCTGGTGCGCGCCGGACACACCGAGGCCGCGGTCGACGTGGCCCGGCTCGCCGGTCTCAATCCTTCCGGCGTGATCTGCGAGATCATGAAGGAGGACGGCTCGATGGCCCGGCTGCCTGATCTCGTCGCGTTCGCCCAGCGGCACGCGCTGAAGATCGGCACCATATCCGACCTGATCGCCTACCGCCGCCGCAACGACAACCTCATCCGGACCTCCGACGTGCGTCCGGTGACGTCGGAATACGGCGGCGACTGGATGCTCCGGGTGTTCACCGACGAGACGACCGACACCGAACACCTGGTGCTGACCAAGGGCGACATTTCTTCCCCCGAGCCGGTACTGGTGCGGATGCATGTCGCCAATCCGTTCGAGGACATGCTGGCGCTTTCGCCGGGACGCTCGCACCAGCTCTCCGACGCGATGTGCGAAATCGGGCGGGTCGGGCGCGGCGTGGTCGTGCTGCTGCGCGACATGACCAATCACCTGATTTCCGACGGTTCGCCATCTCCGCAGACGCTGCGGCAGTACGGTCTGGGCGCGCAGATCCTCGCGGCGCTGGGCATTCATGAAATGATCCTCCTGACCAACTCGCCAAGCTTCAAGGTCATCGGGCTCGAGGGGTACGGCCTGGCGATTGCGGGAACCCGGCCCATCCCGCATGTCGAGGACTGAGAAAATGGCCGCCAACCAGAAAATCCATTCGCTCAAGTTGCCGGAATTCGACAGGCCGCCATCTATGCTGATCGTCGCCGCGCCGTATTACCGGGAGATCGCCGATCAACTGATCGCGGGAGCCGAAGAGGCCGTATCCGCGGTCGGCGGCCGCAGTGAACTGGTCGAGGTCCCCGGCGCCCTGGAAATTCCGACGGCCATAGGGTTGGCCAGCGGCGCCGGCCAATACGACGGGTTTGTCGCGCTCGGCTGCATCATACGCGGGGAGACGACGCACTACGAAACCGTCTGCAACGACAGCTCGCGCGGGCTCATGCTGCTCGGCCTCGACGGCGTATGCGTCGGTAACGGCATCCTTACCGTCGAAACCATCGAACAGGCCCAGGAACGCGCTCGGGTCGACGGTTTCAACAAGGGCGGCGGCGCGGCGGAAGCGGCTCTGCACCTGGTCGCGCTCAAGCGCAGGTTCGCCAAGCGGCCCGCAGTGGAACAACCACCGGGCGACACCTTCCGCGTCGCCGGGGAAGCCGGACCGGGAGACATTTCCCGATGAGCCCGGGCACTCGGCGGCGAGATCGCGAGGAATCCCGCCGCCTGCGCTCGGCGGCCCGCCTGTTCGCCGTCCAAGCGCTGTTTCAGATGGAGTCCTCGGGCGATCCGCGCGACAAGGTGCAGGCCGAATTCGAAACGCACAGGATCGGCGCGGAAATCGACGGCGACACCTATTCCGAGGCCGACACCGATCTGTTTCACCGCCTGCTGGAGGTCGCCGTGGCCCGCCAGGCGCAGATCGACCAGATGACGGACCGGGCACTGGTGGCGAAATGGCCGATCGACCGGATCGACCCCACCTTGCGGGCGCTGTTCCGGGCCGCCGGGGCGGAGCTTCTCGGAACCGGTACGCCACCGAAGGTCGTGATCAACGAATTCGTCGATGTCGCCGCCGCCTTCTTCCCGGCAGGCAAGGAGAGCAAGTTCGTCAACGGTGTTCTTGACCACATGGCCCGCGAAGCACACCCGGCACACTTCGCCTGAGCTCTCGGCACCGCGGATTGCCCCGATCACGGCGCCGCGCTAGGCTGCGGACGGGAGTGGGACTGGCGGCCGGCTGTCCGGGGATACTTGCCTGATGGCTGGGCCTGAAAGACAGGAGCCGTCGGCTTGCGCGCATTTGTTGCCGGAAAAACGGTGGTATGGACGCTGGCGGCCTTGTTCGCGGGACTGGCAGCGGCCTCCGGAGAGGGCCCCGTGACAACGCGGCTCGACATGCCGCGGACGGAAAGCGGCGAAGCATACCGGCAATCGGTGCGGTATTCCCGGATCGAGACCGAGCTCTACTATATCGACCGGCTCAACGGGGAAATACCGCTCGGGCGGCCGCCCCGGCTTGAACGGCGCCGGCCCGCCCGGCAGCGGCAGGCCCCGGACTGGCAAAACATGTTGCTCTACGGCGGCGTGTTTGCCGGCCTCGTTATCCTCCTGGTGCGCGCCGGAGGCGGCCTTGGAGCGCTGCGCGTGCAACGCCTGGAGGACACCGGACGGCGCCAGGGTGGCGGAACTGCCGTTGGGGGGAAGTCCGCTGACGCGCAGACGAAGGGGCTTGCCGAAATCCTGGCCATGCGCGACAGGAAAAGAGCGCTTGTGCTGCTGCTGCGGCACAGCCTGCAATCCGCCGCCGCCTCACGCGGTCTGACGCTCGCAAGAAGCCTGACGGCGCGCGAAATCCTGCGTCTCCTGCCGCCGGACTGGCAGTATCTTCCGGCGCTGCGCCGACTTGTAACCACCGGTGAACTGGTGCAGTTCGGCGGGCGCGACCTGAGCGAAGCGACATTCGAAGAATGCGTCAGCGCCGTGCGCCCCATGCTGCAGGCAGGCAAATGAACGCCGCGCCGGTCTCGCGGGGCCGGGGCTCCGGCTACCTGGCGTCCGCAGCCATCGCGCTCGCCGTTATCGGGGTCGGGCTCTGGGTCGTTTTCGCAGCGCGCCCGCAGCTGGGGCGCTCCGCTACCGGCATCGACGGCCTTGCCATCTGGCTGAGCGCTTCCGGCATGGACGCCCGCAGCTACGATGGCCCCCCGGCGTTCCGCCCGCACGCTGTCGGCCTGCGCATCCTGCCGCTCTACGACGCGAACCTGACGAGAACCGATCTTCCGTTCTCCAGCGAGGAGGAACTGCTCGGAAGCGGAACGGAATTCGACATCGCCGCCGCTGTCGTGCGGAAAAAGCTGTCGAACCAGAAAACCCTGCTGGTCGCCCCGAAATGGACCCGTGCGGCCCGGCATTCCGGGTACGCGCACGCGTCGCTGCTGGCCCCGGTCGATGGCATCAATGACAGTCTGAGAGCCGTCTGGGGAAATTTTCCCCTGCTGCGGAGACCGGAGGACAAATTCCTTGAACTCCGAACCACCGCAGGCCGGGGCGCGGCGCTCTACGCTCCGCAGCTATTCGTTTCCGAACTCGCCGCGCGATGCCAGTCGGTGATCGGCGGAAAGGAAGGGCACCTGCTGATCCGCTGCCTGATGGGAAGAACCGAATTCCTCGCCGTCTCGGATCCCGATTTTCTGAACAACCACGGGCTGTCGCTGGGCGACAACGCGGTTCTGGCGCGCGATTTCGTGCGCAACGAGGCCGGCCGGCGGCCGGTCGTCATAGACCTGTCGGCCGATCCGATCACCGTGCCGCCCGCCGCGCCGGTCCGTCACAAGAGCTGGGCGGACCTCGCCCGGTTCTTCGCGTGGCCGTTCACCATGATCTGGCTCGGGTTCCTGGCCCTGCTGATCGTCGCGGTGTGGCGCGGCGGGGTTCGCTTCGGCCCGCCGGCGCGGATTTTCGACGACCGGATCGGCGCTTCGAAGGACGTCAGCATCCGCGCCAAGGCCAATCTCCTGCGTCTCGCCGGCAAGGATGCCGAGGTTCTCAGGGCGCATGTCGCAAACCGCATCCGGCTGGCGGCCGGCGACCTGCTGGGCCCGGCGGCGGGGCAGCGCGATCCCGCGAAGGCTGTGCTGCAACTCCTGCGGCGGCGCGACGCCGCCGGCGCGGCCGCGTTTTCCGACGCGTTCGACGCTGCCCGCTTTGCCCCCGGCGCCGCCTCCCCCGCCGATCTGTTGTCGCGGCTCGAGCGATTTGAGACCCAACTTGAAAAGGTGATGCATGAATTTGGAAGAACTGCGCAGCCTGGCTGACCGGGTCAGAAACGAAATCGGCAAGGCGGTTCACGGACAGGACGCCGTCGTCGATCTGTTGCTGATATCACTGTTCGCGCGCGGGCATTGCCTGCTGGAAGGCCCGCCCGGAACCGCCAAGACCCTGCTTGCACAAAGCCTCTCGGACGCGGTTCACCTGAGTTTCGGGCGCATCCAGTTCACCCCCGACCTGATGCCGGGTGACGTTCTCGGCGTCAATATCTTCGACTTCGGATCGAGCACGTTCCGGCTGACCAAGGGGCCGGTGTTTACCGACATCCTGCTGGCCGACGAGATCAACCGCGCACCGCCGAAGACGCAGGCGGCACTGCTGCAGGTGATGATGGAGCGGGTGGCGACGATCGATGGTACGGATTACGATCTGGGAGGCAATTTCTTCGTCGTCGCCACCCAGAATCCGATCGAGCAGCAGGGCACCTACCCGTTGCCGGAGGCGCAACTCGACCGTTTCCTGTTCAAGCTCAACATCGAATTCCCCGACGAAATGGCGGAACCGGAAATCCTTCGCCGCCACGCCGCGCTGCCGCTCGACATGGCCAGCCGCCGGTCCGGTATCGAAGCGGTTCTGGGCGCCGAGGAACTTGCCGGAGCGCGCGAACTGGTGGACGGCATCCGGCTCGAAACCCCGATCCTGCGCTACATCGTCGATATCGTGCGCGCCACCAGGGCCGATCCGGAAACCCGGCACGGCGCCTCGACGCGAGCCGCCGACGCCATCGCCGGATCCGTGCGCGCCGCCGCCGCGCTCGAGGGGCGGGACTATGCAATACCCGACGATGTCCAGAAGATGGTCATGCCGGCCCTGCGGCACCGGATTGTTCTTGGCCCCACCGCCGAGATCGAGGGCCGGACAGCCGACGACATCCTCAACAACATCGTCAATCAGTTGGCGGTGCCGCGCTGATGCGACCCTCGCGCCTCCTGGTGGTTCTGGTGTTCGCGGCCCTCGCCGCGAACGTGATAATCGCCGTGGTGCCGATGCTGCCCGCAGGCACGGCACTTGCGATCTGGGGCGCTCTCGGGATCGGGGTCGCGGCCGACGCGCTGATCACCCCGTCGGGCAGGACGATCGAAGCGGAGCTTACCCTGCCCGGCGAGGTGTTTACCGGCGAGGCAGCGACCATATCGCTTTCTCTGCGTCGCAGTTCGGGCGCCTTGCCCGGCCGGATCGCCGCCCGGATAACCTTTCCCGAAGGCCTCGCCGGATCGGGTGAATTCGACATGGCCGGGCCGCGGGGGAAAGCAAGGGTTACCGCGGTGCACCGCGGCGTTTATGCCTTCCGGTCGCTCTGGCTGCGCTGGCCGAGCCGGTTTGGATTGCTGGAAATCGTCCCCCGCAGCGGCCTCGACAGGCAGATCTCGGTGGTTCCGAACATCCGGCCGGTGCAGTCGGGCAGCATCGATGTGAAGGTGCGCTCCACCCTCTACGGGGTGAAGGAGAACGTCCTGCGCGGGGAGGGATCGGAATTTCATCAGTTGCGCGAGTTCACCGCCGGGATGGACCCTCGCAACATCGACTGGAAGCGTTCGGCCCGGCGCCGCGACCTGGTCGCCAAGGAAATGCGGGCGGAACGAAACCACCAGATCATCCTTGCGCTCGACAACGGCTACCTGATGCGCGAGGAGATCGACGGACTGCCGAAAATCGACCACGCGGTCAACGCCGCGCTTTCGCTTACCTGGGCTGCCGGTCTGGGCGGCGACCTTGTCGGGTTTTTCAGCTTCGATGCCGAGCCACGGGTATACCTGCCGCCGCAGCCCGGCCGCGCCGCCTTTCCGCGCTTGCGCAGCCAGAGTGCCGCGCTTGCCTATTCGGCGGTGGAGAGCAATCACACGCTCGCCATGACGCATCTCAACGGACGCCTGCAGCGGCGCAGCCTGATCGTGGTGTTCGCCGATTTCGTCGATACCACGACGGCGGAACTGCTGGTGGAAAACGTGCAGATACTGAACCGGTCGCACCTGATCGTCTTTGTCGCGCTCCGCGATCCCGCGCTTGAACGCCGTGTCCGCGCGCCCAGCAGGTCTCTGCAATCGGTGGCCGAGGCCGTCAGCGCCGGAGAACTGCTGCGCGAGCGCCGGATCGTCCTCGACCGCCTCACCGGCATCGGTGTTCTGTGCGTCGACGTGGAGCCGCGGGAACTGACCGCCGAACTGGTATCCACCTATCTTACGATCAAGGCGCGGGAAATGATATGAGCGAGCGGCGGCAACTCATGCGATCATCGCGTTTCCGCGCCGAGCGCGAAGCCGACTGGCGCAACCTGGAAAGCATCGTCGGCAGGGTTGAGAAACAGGGAATGCGCAGCCTGACCTTCCAGGAGGCCCGCAATCTCGCCACCCTTTACCGCCAGGCCACGACATCGCTGTCGCTGGCCCGTGAAATCTCGCTCGACCGCGGCCTGCTCATGTATCTCGACGCATTGTGCGCACGCGCCTATCTGGCGGTTTACGCGCCGCAGGAAAGCCTGCACGGCCTGATGAAACGGCTGTTCGTCACCGGCATCCCCGGCGCCGTGCGCCGTTCCGCGGGCGTGATCGGCCTGGCCTATATTGCACTCGTGCTGGGGGGGCTCGCCGGGTACCTGCTGTTTCAGGACGATCCGAGCTGGTACAATACGTTCATGCCGGAGGGTCTGACCGGCGGCCGCGGGCTGGGCAGTTCGCGCGGCGAACTGATGTCATACATCTACAACCGCAACATGTCGGCGCTCGACCAGCTCGGCGCTTTCGCAAGCTATCTTTTCTCGCATAACACGCAGATCGCGATTTTCGTGTTTTCGCTCGGCGTCCTGGTGTGTGCGCCTTCGCTTGCGCTCACGTTCTACAACGGTCTCGTCCTCGGCGCCTTTGTCGCGCTGCACGCCGACCGCGGGCTGGGGATCGATATATTCGCCTGGCTGTCCATCCACGGGGTGACCGAGATATCGGCTATCGCCATCGCCTGCGCGGGCGGATTCCTGATGGGTCTGGCGATCCTTTTCCCGGGCAGGCTGACCAGACGCGACGCGCTTCGCAACGCCGGGCGCGACGCCACGAAACTTGCGATTCTCGCCGCCACGATGCTTTTGGTCGCCGCCTTGCTCGAAGGATTTGGCCGGCAACTCTTCCAGTCGGTAAATTCCCGGATCGCCATCGGCTGGGGCACGGGCGCGCTCTGGCTGGCCTACTTCGTGTTTACCGGCCGGACGAAGAGGCGCCGGCAATGAAACTCTGGCGCAGACGCGACAGGCCGCGAAAAACGCGCCGCGAAAAACGCATCCTGGAGTCCTTCCTGCCACCCGAAGGCGTGCCGCTGCGATTCGAGGTGGCCGGGCTTGGCGCCCGCATCGGCGCGCAGATTATCGATATCCTCCTCGCCGTCACCACGGTGCTGGCGCTCCTGCTGGCGCTGGGATACAGCGGCATCGTTCCCTGGACCGCGCTGGTCATCATCGGATCGCTGCTGTTTTTCGGGATACGCGTACCCTACCACGCACTTTCCGAATTGCTGTGGAACGGCCAGACGCTGGGCAAGCGGCTGACACATCTTCGCGTCATCAGCGCCGACGGACGTTCGCTGCAACCGCATGCGGTGGCCGTTCGCAACCTGATGAAGGAAATGGAGGTCTTCGTGCCGGCCGCGTATATCGTCGCTGCGCCCGTGCTATCGTGGCAGATGCAACTGGCGCTTTTCGTCTGGATCGCGATCCTTGTCACGGTACCGCTGATGAACCGGAAGCGGCAGAGGTTTGGCGACATCCTCGCCAACACCTATGTGGTGTTTCTTCCAAAGCCGCTTCTGCTGCCGGATGTCGCCTCGGTCGGACGCGTTTGGTCGGACGACGGGCAGTTCGTGTTTCTTCCGCACCAGCTCGACCATTACGGAAAGTTCGAACTGCAGACGCTCGAAGCGCTGCTGCAGACGCGCGAGGCCGCTCTGAGATACAAGGCGCTGCAACAGCACCGGGATTCGCTGCGCAAGGTTGCAGAAACAATTCGCCGGAAAATCGGATACTCGGACAGGGTGCCGGATACCGAAATCGAGTCGTTCCTGCGCGCGTTCTACCGCGCGCAGCGCGCCTATCTGGAAAACCGGAAGCTCTTCGGCGACGCGCGCGAGGACAAGTTTCACGGCGACAAGAAGACCGGTGCCTGACCGGCAAGGCATCCGGCGCAATTATTCCCCGGACCGGCGGCCCGTGTGATATCAACCGACCCGGAAAGCCACAAAGACAGCACGGGTATTCCCGATGACCGATCGATACGCTCCTTCCGGCAAATTCGGAGTTTTCACAGTCATCGGAAGATCGCTGCGACTGTTCTTTGCGAACTTTGCGCGGCTTTTCTTTTTGGGATTCTTCCCGCTCTTGGCCTTCCAGCTTTTGGGAGAGTTCCTGATCGATGAAGAACAGATCGCCGCAGACCTGGCGGCTGGAAGAATGGCAGATGTTTTCGGCCTGGAATACTTTGTTCTGCTTTTCGTATCCATATTCTTGTATGTCGTGGTGAGCGCAACCCTGGTCATGGCGAGCTACGACGCTGCTGTCGGCGACCGGTCGGCGCTTGGGGATTACTTTTCTCACGCAGTGAAGAATTTTCTACCGTTGGCAGGCCTGTCGTTGGTGCTTGTGTTTTTCTTGGCCGTCGGATTCATGGCGCTGATTCTGCCCGGGCTTATCGTTCTGGCAATATTCATTGTCTTCTACCAGACGGTCCTTATCGATGGCTCGGGCTGGCGCGGGTTGCATGCGAGTGCCGCACTGACCAAGGGGTATCGCTGGCCGATCATTGGCGTGGTGTGCCTTGTTTATCTGGCATTCTTGGCGATCGGGGTGGTTTCGATCCTGATTTTCTCTGGCGGTGGCTTGATAGTTGTACTGGCCGAAGCCTCGCCGATTATCGTGGCACTTCTATCAGTAGCCTGGAATGCCTGCGCCTACGCTCTGTTTTCCGCCTTCACCACGGTGATCTATCTGCGCCTGCGCGAACTTCACGGCGTGGGCGCCGGTCAGGACCTCAGTGAGATATTCCGCTGATCGCATGCGGGCGGAATATTGGCTGTCTTCGTCGACGTTGTTCAGATGCTTCCCCAGGTTTGATGCGGGGAAGCGGGTTAGGCAAAACAGAATGCAGCCCGTTCCGATCCCCCGAATCCGGAGTTCACCAGACT
>JBHHXR010000027.1:0-22149 GCA_046757205.1 Paracoccaceae bacterium | reverse complement strand
AATGACGCACGCTTCGCCGGGGCAGGTAGCCCCCGGCAGCACAATGGTGTACACCCCCCCGGCGGCGGTGATGGGCCGCACGGCTCCGGTGGGGTCTACCAGCATGGCCTGCGGCGCAATGGCGTTAATGGCAAACGGCCGGTCTTCCGATGACGTGTTCCACAGGACGGTGGTGGTTTGTTCTCCCCGGTCAAGGGTAACGATGTAAAAATTACCCTGGTGAACCCAACTGTAATTGGTGTAGCCGGAAAAGTACGTCGTCACCACCTTAAAGGCGTCAAAGGCGGGGCGGCGGCTGTTATCGGCCCGCAACAACCCAAACGGTTCAATGACCCCCGCCGCGTCGGGGTCGTTCCGAAATTTGTACAGGGCTATGCGGTCGGCCCCGCCCGCCACCAGCAGGGCAAACGCCTGAATGACAAAGGCGGCCTGCTCCGCCGACGAAACGGCAAACTGCGGCTCGTCCGGCGGGGGTTCCAACGGATCGTCGGTGGGGGGGGCGTTGGTTTCGTTGACCCAAACCTGCTTATCCTCCAGCCCAAAACTATCAAGGCCGGCCCGCACGCCGGTCACAATATCGAACATTTCTCGCGGGTTGTAGTACAGGTGATACGTTACCCCGTCAAAATAGTAGTTGTGGTCGGGGGCCGCCGGATCGGCGGCAATCTGCAAGATCAGGCAAGCGACCTTTGACGACCCGATATCGAGCACCGCAACGACACCCCGGCGAAGGGCCGCCTCGCGGCGCTGGCGCATGGCACGCTGGGTCTCGAAAAGGCTGAGCGTCATACGTCCTCTCCGTCATTGATCCGCCTGAGACGGCGCAATTCCTGCAACGCGCGCGCACTGAGGCGCAGGATCGGCCGCCGGGCGTCGCGCATGTCGACTACCTTCACGTCGCGCTCGAGCAGCTCGTCGGCGGCATCGAGCGCCAGCACCCGCCGCAGCGCCTCCACCGGTTCGTCGGCGGGGAGCCGGACACGCTGGTTTCTGTCCAGCACCACGTCCCAGCGCCGGTTTCCGACGCGGACAAGGCCGCGCGTCCGCCGTGAAATCGGGGCGGCCGCGCTGATGATATCGAGTGCCTCGGCGACCGCGTCATTGGCGCCGTCGCCAACGATCAACGGCAGATCGGGCCGCTGCGCGCGGCTTTCCAGCCCGGCCACCCTGACGCCGCCCGCGTCCAGCAGCTCGACATTGCCGCCCGTTCGCCAGACCACGACCGGTATCCGTTCCTTGACCCGGACCCGCAGCGTTCCATTGGCGCCGATCCGCACCTGCGCCGAGCGCACGGCGTCGAGCGCCATGATCCGCCTGCGCACATCGGCGACGTCGAAATCGAGCGAGCTCACCGGGAAATTCAGCCCGACCGCCTCGGAGACCCGTGTTTTCAGGCTATCGGAGACGTCGGACACTTCCAGGCGCGTCACGGCGAACTCCGGCCTCGCCGCCACCGCCTGCCGCATCTGGAGAACGCTGGCCTGTATCTTGCCGCGAATGGCCGGATCGGCAGCCCAGTGCGCCGCCAGAATTGCCACGACCAGTGCCGGTATTCCCCGCAGGACCAACGCTCGGAAGGCCGGCCGCAGCCACAGCCGGTGCAGCCGGTAGCGGATGCGGCTGGGCGCCGGATCCCGGCGCTGTACCCTTACCGGGAGCATGACGCGTCCTCCACCAGCCAGCGCACCAGGGCTCCGAAGGAAATGCCGCAGTATGCCGCCTGCTCGGGGGCAAGCGACGTCGGTGTCATTCCCGGCTGGGTGTTGGTTTCAAGTATGAAGAGGCCCTCCAGCCCCTTCTCCTCGTCCCAGCGAAAATCGGACCGGCTGAGGCCGCGGCACCCGAGCGCGTCATGGGCACGCTGCGCGTAATCCAGACAGGCGGAAGCAATTTCATCCGGAATATCGGCCGGAACGTCGTGCCGCGAGCCGCCGGGTTCATATTTCGCTTGATAGTCGTACCAGCCATCCGTCACGATGTCGGTAACCGCAAGGGCGCGGTCGCCCAGAACGCCGATGCTCAGTTCGCGGCCGGGCAGGAATTTCTCCACCATAACCGTGGGCGGCATGGTTTCGTCGAGCTGCGGCGGGCTGTTGGCGTTTTCGTCAACCAGATAGACGCCGACGGACGACCCTTCGTTGTTCGGCTTCACAACATAGGGGGGCGCCATGACGTGGTCGCGCCGAACCGCTTCGCGATCGGCAAGAAAGCTTTCGGTGACCGGCAGGCCGGCCTGGATAAACGCCGCCTTGGCGCGCTGCTTGTCCATCGCCAGCGCCGAGGCCAGCACGCCGGAATGGGTATAGGGGATACGCAGCCATTCGAGCAGCCCCTGAACGCAGCCGTCCTCTCCCCAGCGCCCGTGCAGGGCGTTGAACGCGGCATCGGGCTCCAACGCCGCGAGGTCCGCCGCAAGCGTGGCGCCCGCGTCGATCTCCGTTACCTCGTATCCCTCGTCCCGAAGCGCAGCCGCGCATTCACGGCCCGAGACAAGCGAGACTTCCCGCTCGGCCGATGGGCCGCCTTTCAGTACTGCGATCCGGGCTGGTGTCCTGCTCGACATGCCCGCCTCGATCCCCGCTCCCCGCCGTCCGTTGACGTGTCAGGTCGCGTTGCCACGCGGTGAGTCTTTTTCGCCCACGCGCATGATCTCCCATTCTAACGTGATGCCGCAGGTTTCGAAAACCCTTTTTCGCACCAGTTCGCCAAGATTCTCCAGGTCGGCGGCGGTCGCCGTACCGGTATTGACCAGAAAATTGGGATGCATCTCGCTCATCTGCGCGCCGCCAAGGCGCGCGCCGCGCATTCCCGCGTCGTCGATCACCTTCCACGCCTTCAGGTCGTGCACGTCGTCATCGCGGCCGGTGGACGAAAACCCCGCCGGGTTGCGGAAGGTCGAGCCCGCGGTCCGCTCCTTCACCGGCTGGCTGGCGGCGCGCTTCTCCAGCGCCACGCGCATCTTTTCCTCGATGGCCTCCGGCGCCGCCGCAGGACATTCGAAAATCGCCTGAACGATAACCAGATCGGGCGGCAGGCGCGTGTGGCGGTAGCCAAAGCCCATGTCGTCTTTCTTCACGGTCACGGCCCGGCCGGACCTGTCGACCGCCGTCGCCCGTACAAACACGTCGGAAACATAACTGCCATAGCACCCCGCGTTCATCCGGATCGCCCCGCCGATGGCGCCCGGTATCGTGCGCAGGAAAGCGAGGTCCAGTCCTTCCGCCGCCGCGCGCTTCGCGATCTGCGCATCGAGAGCCGAGCCGCCGACCCGAACGCAGCCATCGCCGATCACTTCGAAACCGTTGAATTCCCGCCCCAGCCGGATAACCACGCCCCGGATGCCGCCGTCGCGGATGATCAGGTTGGAGCCGACACCGACCGGAAACACCGGTATCTCGGGCGGGCAGGCTTTCATGAAGGTGCGCAGATCGGCGATGTCGGCGGGCTGGAACAGAATGTCGGCCGGCCCTCCGACGCGAAGCCACGAAAGATCGGCGAGCGGCCGGTTCGGTGTCAACCGGCCCCTCAGCGGCGGCAATGCATCCAGAATGTCCGTCATTCCCGGCGTTCCCCGCGCCCCGACAGCCGCCGCAGCCAGTGCATCAGCAGAAGGCGTAGCTGGAACAGGGCGACGCACAGGAACAGAACGCCGTAAAGTGTCCCCTGGTTGCGCGCCACGGGCCAGGCGATCAGCGGGAATGCGGCGATCAGCCCGTAGGCGATGGTCCGGTGCCAGCGGTTCGGCGTCAACCCCGCCACCGAGGCGACCGCGATCCAGGACAGTGCCGCCAGAACCTCCGCCATCCCGCCCCTCAGGCCGCTCGTGATGCGAGCTGCTCCGGCAGCGCATGCGCCCACTGCGAAATGGACCCCGCCCCGAGGCAGACCACCATGTCGCCCGGCCGCGCCTCGGCCCGGACCAGTTCCGGCAACGAACCCTCGCTTTCCAACGTCAAGGCCCGCTTGTGCCCGTGGCTGATCAATCCCCTGACCAGATGGTCGCGGTCGGCGCCCTCTATCGGCGCCTCGCCGGCCGCGAACACATCGGCAATCACCACCACGTCGGCGTCGTTGAAACAGGTGCAGAAATCCTCGAACAGGCTGGACAGCCTGGTGTAGCGGTGCGGCTGATGAACCGCGATGACACGGCCCGATACCGCCTGTCTCGCCGCCCTGAGCACGGCGGCGATCTCCACCGGGTGGTGCCCGTAATCGTCGATGATGGTCACGCCGTTCCACGATCCGACCCGCGTGAACCGCCGGTTCACGCCGCCGAAACTGCCCAGCGCGCGGCGGATATCTCCAAGGCCGATCCCGAGATGACGCGCCACCGCCACCGCCGCCAGCGCGTTCGAAACGTTGTGGTCGCCCGGCATCGGCAGCGTGACGTTGTCTATCCTCGCATCCTCCGACTGCAGCACGATGTCGAAATGCGCCGCACCGTTCTGGTAGGTCAGGTTGTCGGCCTGTACGTCGGCCTGCTTGTTGAACCCGTAGCTCACCACGCGCCGGTCGTTCAGCCGTCCGACCAGCGCCTGCACTTCCGGATGATCGGTGCAGCAGACGGCGACGCCGTAGAACGGGATGTTGGAAACGAAGGTGTCAAACGCCCCGCGCAGCGCGTCGAAACTGCCGTAATGGTCCATGTGCTCGGGGTCGATGTTGGTGACAACCGCCACCGTCGCCGGCAGCCGGTTGAAGGTGCCGTCGCTCTCGTCGGCCTCGACCACCATCCATTCGCCGGCGCCCATGCGGGCGTTGGAGCCGTAGGCGTGGATGATGCCGCCGTTGATCACCGTCGGGTCCATGCCGCCGGCATCCAGCAGTGCCGCCACCATCGACGTGGTGGTGGTCTTGCCGTGGGTTCCGGCAATCGCGACATTGGATTTCAGCCGCATCAGTTCGGCCAGCATCTCGGCGCGGCGCACCACCGGCAGCTTCGCCAGCCGCGCGGCGTCCAGTTCCGGGTTGCCGGACTTGATCGCGGAGGAAATGACGACCACCTCCGCGCCCTCGAGATTCTCCGCCTTCTGACCGATGAAAACGCGCGCGCCGAGCCGCTGCAGACGCTCGGTGATGGGGCCCTGTTTGATGTCGCTGCCCTGGACCTGATAACCGAGGTTCAGCAAGACCTCGGCGATGCCCGACATGCCGATACCGCCGATGCCGGTGAAATGAATGGCGCCGATATCGTGGGGAAGTCTGGTGGCTGCGTTCATTATTCCTGTCCTGTTCCGGAAACTTCGAAAACGAGATCGGCCAGCGCCTTGGCGGCATCGGGCCGTCCCAGCGTGAGACTTGCCGCAGCCATCGCGGCGGCGCCTTCGGGGTCTGATAGTATGGCTGTCATCGTGGCCGCAAGCCGTTGCGCGCTCAATTCGGCTTCCGGGATGACGAAAGCGCCGCCGGCGTTGGCGAGGCCCCGCGCGTTGGCGCTCTGGTGATCGTCGGTCGCCGCCGCGTAGGGAACCAGGATGGCGGGCCGGCCCAGCACCGAGATGTCGGCGACCGAAGACGCCCCGGCCCGCGAGACGACAAGCTGCGCGCGTGCCATTCGTTCCGGCACGTCATCGAAGAAGGTCCGGACATCGGCCGGAACCCCGAGCGTCGCGTAGGCCTTCCTGACCGGTTCGACATCCGCCTCGCGCGCCTGCTGCGACACCCGCAGCCGTCCGCGCAGATCGGGTTCCATGCGAAACAGTGCCTCCGGCACCACTTCGCTGAACAGATGCGCCCCTTGCGAGCCGCCGATCACCAGGATGTCGATGACGGCTCCATCCGGCGGATTGTATGGCGCGCCGGCGTGGACGAGCACTGCCTGGCGGACCGGATTTCCGGTGAACACCGCGTTCGCGCCGTCGGGCACATTCGTCGGCCAGGTGCCGCAGGCGACCTTTTTCACGCGACGTGCGAATATCCGGTTGACCCTGCCGAGCACGCCGTTCTGTTCGTGTATCAGGCAAGGCACCTTCAGCGCCGCCGCCGCGGCGATGGCGGGCAGCGCCGGATAACCGCCGAAACCGGCAACGCCGGCCGGGCGATCGGCGCGCATGGCGGCGACCGCCGTCAGGATACCGGTCATGATCCGGAACGGCGCGCCCAGCCGCGCCAGCACACCGCCGCGCGAGAAACTCGCCGAAGCGACGATTTCCCGCTTCACCGCCTCGGGAAACCCGGTGGAATAGCGCGCTCCCCTGGCGTCGGTGGAAAGGTGCACCCTCCAGCCGCGCGCCAGCATCTCCTCGGCCAGCGACTGGGCGGGGAACATGTGCCCGCCGGTGCCGCCCGCCGCGATTATGAGAAGCGGCGCCTCCACCATCGGTTACTGCCTGGTTCCAATCAGATCGCTCATGCCATCCTGCGGCCGCCGGGCGGAAAAGGCCAGCAGCATGCCGAAGGCGATACCGCCGGCGATCAGCGAGGAGCCGCCGTAGCTCACGAAAGGAAGCGTCATGCCCTTGGCGGGCAGCAGCCGGACCGCGACGCCGAGATTGATGATCGCCTGCAGCGAGATCAGCGCCGCCAGCCCGGACCCCGCCAGCCGGATGAACGGGTCGCGCTCGCGCAGCAGGCGCAGGAACGACCGCACCGAGATCGTCAGGAACAGCCCGATGATGACGAGGCACAGGATAAGCCCGTACTCCTCCGCCGCCACCGCGATGATGAAGTCGGTATGGGCGTCGGGCAACGACCATTTCACCGTGCCCTCGCCGACCCCGACGCCGAGAAAGCCGCCTTCCTGGATGGCGTTGGTCGCGTAACCGATCTGCGTCGTCGGATCGATGGTCGAATCCCAGTAGCCGTCGATCCGTCGTGCAAAATGTTCCGAATTTTCATAGGCATACATGCCCACACCGATGGCCGACCCGGCCAGCCCCACGAGCAGCAGCATCGGCGCGCCGGCGATGAAATACATCAGCCCCCAGGTTGCCAGGATCAACGACGCCTGCCCGAAATCCGGCTGCAGGGCCAACAGACCGGCGAGGATGATGGCGACGGCAAAACTGATCAGCTTTCCCGGCGGGCCGGAAATGTCGAAACTTGCCGACATCAGCCAGGCGGAAAAGACCACAAAGACCGGTTTCAGAAACTCCGAGGGCTGGACGGACACGAAGCCCAGCGAATACCAGCGCGTGGCACCCTTGCCGAAATCGGTCCCGAGGACCGGCAGAAAGGCAATCGCCGCGAGCGCGACAAAGAACCCGAGCACCGCCCAGCGGCGAACCACCGCCGGCGGGGTGAGTGACAGCGCAAGCATGATCCCGATGGCGACGACACCGAACACCGACTGCCGGGTAACGTAGTAGAACGCGTCCAGACCGTTGCGCGCCGCCAGCGGCGCCGAGGCGGCCATGCCGAGCAGGATGCCTATTCCAAAGAGCAGAAGGATCGCCGCCAGCGACCAGCGATCGATCGTGCGCCACCAGCGCGGCAGGATCGGCTCGCCCGGTTTCGAGGCGACCGTTCCGAATACCATTTCCGTCATGCCGGACTGCTTTTCCTCAAGTTGTTGCCTGCGACTGCCTGTGCGGGCCGCCCGCCTTCTGCGGCGCGGGTCCGGCCCCTCTTATTCCTTGCCGGCAGTGTAGCGGCTTCGCCGCCTCAGCGCCAGCATTTCGAGCCATGGCCCGGCTGCCGGCGGCGCCGGGCCGCTCACCCTATGGGTCGATGAAATGCAGCCGGTCGAACCGGGCGCGCAGACCAGCCGTCCCGGCGGCCAGCCGTTCCGGCGCGCCGGACGTCAGCGCGGCTCGGAATTGGGCTGCAATCTCCGGTATGTCGGCGACGCTCACGCCCCAGCGCACCAGTTCCGGCGTGCCGATCCGCAAGCCGTTGAGATCGCCGCCGACCGGCGCCAGCGGCAGGCCGATGCCGCAGGCGAGGAATCCGGCTTTGCGCAACGCCTTCGACGCCGTCTGCCCGCCGCCGTAGGCCGCCGCCTCGATGGCAAACTGGTGCGACCGCGTGAACCCGCGCGATCTGGCGAAAACCGGAACCCCCGCCGCGTCGAGCGCCTGGGCGAACGCGCGGGCGACTTCCACCATCGCGGCGGCATAGCCGGGCCCGTGCTCGCGCCAGTCCAGCATCGTCATTGCCAGCGCCGCCGACTTGGCGACGTCGAAATTCGCCGTCATGCCGGGAAAGGCGATGGCGTCCAGCCGCTCGGCGATTTCCGCGTCATTGGTGACGATGAGGCCCCCGGCAGGTCCGCCGAGGCTCTTGTAAGTGCTCATTGTCATCAGATGCGCACCGTCAGCCAGCGGATCGGGCCAGGCACGGCCGGCGATGATACCGCACTGATGCGCCGCGTCGAACAACACCCGCGCGCCCGCCTCGTCGGCAATCGCGCGAATTTCCCGCACCGGATGCGGAAACAGGTTCAGGCTTCCGCCGATGGTGATCAGCTTCGGATTTACCGACCGGGCGAGCCTGCGCAGCCCGTCCAGATCGACCGAATACCCGTCGGCGTCGATCGGCGCCTCGTGGATTTCCAGCCCGTACAGCCCGGCGCAGCCGGCGCCTTGATGCGTCACATGACCGCCGATGGTGGCCGGCGGCACGATGACCCGATCGCCCGGCCGGCAGGTCGCCATGAACGCGTAAAGGTTCGACATCGCCCCCGAGGAGACCCGTATCTCGGAATAACTCGCCTGAAACACCTCCGCGCACAGTTCCGCCGCGATCACCTCGATTTCCTCGATCGCCTCCAGCCCCATTTCGTATTTGTCACCGGGATATCCCAGTGACGGGCGCGATCCGAGACCGGCGGCAAGCAGGGCTTCGGCGCGCGGATTCATAACGTTGGTGGCCGGGTTCAGGTTGAAACACTCGCGCTCGTGGATGACGCGGCTACGCTCGGCGAGGCTCTCTATGCGCCCGGCCAGAGCTTCGCTTCCCGTACCGGACGCCTGCCCTGCCAGTTTCTGAACAAGGTTCTCGCAGTCATCAGGAACCCAGGTCCGGCGGCTCAGTGCAGTCATTCTGTCTCTCTCAAATGCGTGTTTCGGGCCAATCGCCGCTCAGTCAGGACGCACCAGAAGTTTGCCGTGGTTCTCGCCCCTGTAAAGCATGCCTATGGCGTCGCGCGCGGCTTCGGCGCCGTGCAGAACGTGTTCGCGGTAGCGCAGCCTGCCGTCGCGAACCCAACCCGCCAGCCGTTCAACGGCTTGCGCGTAGCGATCCTTGTAGTCGAAGATCAGGAACCCCTGCATGCGCGCCCGGTTGACCAGAAGTTGCCGGTGCACGCGCGGCCCGAGCGGAACCGGATCCCAGTCCGGGACCGCCGCCGTACCGCACACCGTGACCCGCGCGCCGAGCGCGAGGTGGCGCATCACCGCATCCGAGATCGGCCCGCAGGTGTTGTCGAAATAGCAATCGACGCCATCGGGGCAGCTTTCCGACAGCGCCGCGTCGAGATCGTCGGCACGGTAGTCGAACGCCGCGTCGTAGCCGAATTCGTCGCGGCACAGGCGCACCTTTTCCGGACCGCCGGCGATACCCACGGCCCGGCACCCGAGAATCTTCGCTATCTGCCCGACGGCAGAGCCGACCGCGCCGGCCGCCGTCGAAACCACAACCGTGTCGCCTGCCCTCGCGGCACAACTCTCCGTCAGACCGAAATAAGCGGTTATGCCGTTCAGCCCCAGCACCCCCAGCGAAAGCGATGCCGGAAGATCCCTTTCCGTAACGCGCCGCTCGACATTCGCCCCGTCGCTGACCGCATAGCGCTGCCAGCCAAACAGGCCCGAGACCACCTCGCCCTCGGCAAAATCCGGATGTCGGCTGGCGACGATCCGCCCAACCGAAAACGCGCGCATCACCTCGCCGATGGCCACCGGCGGCGAGTAGTTCGGCACGTCGTTGGCCCAGCCGCGCATCGCCGGATCGACCGACCAGAATTCGGTGCGGACGAGGAACTCGCCTTCGCCCGGGGCCGGAACGTCCTGTTCACGCAACGCGAAATGCTCGGGCCGGGGAATCCCCCTGGGCCTGGCCGCCAGGTAAACTTGCAGGTTTCTTTCCGTCGCCATCGCCCGATCCGCTCTCGCCGGTTCCCGCCCGGCACCAGAAACCACGGCGCGATGTTTTAGGCAAGGAACCGAACCGCTGGTTGCGTACGTGTCCGGGGCGATTTCCGAAAACCGGAGCCGGCGGGATGGAAACCGGCGACGGCTGTCACGGGACCGCCTCAGGCCTTGCTCCGGACCAGTTCCTCGAACGCCTCCCCGCGCGCTTCGAAGCTTTCGAACTGATCGAAGCTGGCGCAGGCGGGCGCCAGAAGAACGGTATCGCCCGCCGCCGCCTCCGCCATTGCCGCTGTCACGGCGGCTTCCAGCGTGCCGGCGGTCACGTACGGAATGTCGCCGAGCGTCGCGGCGAAACCGTCCGCCGCCTCGCCGATCAGATACGCCTTTTCGATCCGGGCGAAGAGCGGTCTCAGGCTCTCGATCCCGCCCTCCTTCGGGCGCCCGCCGGCTATCCAGCGGATGCGGTCGAAGGCCCGAAGCGACTTCTCCGCCGCATCGGCATTGGTGGCCTTGGAATCGTTGACGAAGCGCACGCCGTTTATCACGGCCACCGTCTGGGCGCGGTGGCGGAGCCCGGCGAAGCTAGCCAGCCCGGTCTCGATCTGCCGCGGCGCCAGGCCGAGCGCGCGGCACACGGCGTACGCCGCGCAGGCGTTCTGGTGGTTGTGTTCGCCGGCAAGCGCCGGCATGTCGCGCAGGTCGATGGCGGCGACCTGCCTGTCGCGACGCCGCTCGGCCAGAAAACCCCGCCGCGCAAAAACCTGCCAGCCATGGCCGGTGAGTTTCCGCCCGGTCGCGACCGAGATCACCGGGTCGCCGTCATTGGCGTTTTCGCGCATCCGGTTGGCCAGAAAGCGCCCTTCCGGGGTATCCAGCCCGATCACGGAGCGTTCCGGACCGCCCATCTCGAACAACCGCGCCTTGGCGGCGAAGTAACCGCCGATACCGCCGTGGCGGTCCAGATGGTCGGGCGAAAGGTTCAGGAAGACCGCGATATCGGGCTGGAGCGCGCGGGCGAGTTCCGCCTGGTAGGAACTGACCTCGAGAACCGCAACTTCGCCGTCGGCCGCCGGTTCGAGATCGAGCACGCCACGGCCGATATTGCCGCCCATCTGCGCCGGGCGTCCGGCCTCCGTCAGAATATGGTGGACAAGCGCCGTCGTCGTCGATTTGCCGTTCGAGCCGGTCACGCAGACGACTTTCGGGGCGCGGTCGAACGCCTCCCATGCCTCCGTCGCGAAGGAGCGGAAAAAGAGGCCGACGTCGTTGTCCACCGCCACGCCAAGCTCGCAGGCCCGCATGACGGCGGCGTGCGGCGCCGGATAGAGATGTGGAATGCCGGGCGAAACCACCAGGGCGACGACGTCCTGCCAGTTTCGTTCGCGCGACAGGTCGGCGACGCCGTACCCCTCCTTCGCCGCAATTCCCCGCGCCGCCTCGTCGTCGTCCCAGCACACCGGCTCGGCCCCGCCCGCCCGCAATGCCGCCGCCGTCGCGAGGCCGGATCTGCCAAGGCCGAGAACCGCCACCCGTCGCCCCGCATATCCGCGAACAGGGATCATCTGAGCTTGAGCGTCGCCAGCCCGACCAGCGCCAGTATCACCGACACGATCCAGAAGCGGATCACGATCTGGCTTTCGCCCCAGCCGAGTTTCTCGAAATGGTGGTGGATGGGCGCCATCAGGAACACGCGTTTGCCGGTGCGTTTGTAATACAGGACCTGGATAATGACCGACAGCGCCTCGACCACGAACAGCCCGCCGATGATGGCCAGAACGATCTCGTGCTTGGTGGCCACCGCGATGGCGCCGAGCGCGCCGCCCAGCGACAGGCTCCCGGTGTCGCCCATGAACACCGCAGCAGGTGGCGCGTTGTACCACAAAAACCCCAGCCCGCCGCCGATCAGCGCCGCCACGAACACCGTGATCTCTCCGGTTCCCGCCACGTAGTGCACGTCCAGATATTCCGAAAAGTCGGTCCGCCCGACCATGTAGGCGATGATCCCCAGCGTGCCGGCGGCGATCATCACCGGCATGATGGCAAGGCCGTCCAGACCGTCGGTCAGGTTCACGGCGTTCGCCGAACCGACAATCACCACCATGGCGAACAGGACGAAAAGCGGGCCGAGATCGATCAGCAGGTTCTTGAACACCGGGAACGCGAGCTGGCCCGACAGGCCCGCCGGATGCAGCACCATCGCCCAAAGCCCGGCAACCAGCGCTATCGCGACCCCGATCAGCATGCGCATGCGCCCCGAGACGCCCTCCGACGACTGGTTCTTTACCTTGGAATAGTCGTCGGCAAAACCGACCAGCCCGAACCCGGCGGTGACGAAAAGCACCATCCAGACATAGCCGTTGTCCCAGCGCGCCCAGAGAAGGGTGGAAAAGAGCAGCGCGCTGAGGATCAGAAGCCCGCCCATGGTCGGCGTTCCGGCCTTGGCGAGAATGTGCCCCTCCGGGCCGTCAGATCGTATCGGCTGGCCTTTTTTCTGCTTGCGGCGCAAGAGGTTGATCAGCGGCTTGCCGAACACGAACCCGAAAATCAGCGCCGTGAAGAAGGCTCCGCCGGAACGGAACGAGATATAGCGGAACAGGTTGAAGACGTCGCCGCCGTCGGAAAAATAGTTCAGGAAGTACAGCAACTGCCGTCCCCTTATGCTGCGTCTTGGGCGCGGGCATTGCCCAAATTCTTGATGGCGTCAACGATCAATCCGGTACGGGAGCCGAGGGAACCCTTGACCATCACCACGTCTCCGGCGTCGATCAGCCGACGTGCGCGGCCCGCGAGATCCACCGAAGTCGCGTGCCACTCGCCGCGCCGCTCCGGCGGAAGGGCGCCATGAAGCGATTTCATCAGCGGCCCGGCAGTGTGGATCACGTCGATCGCGGCAATCTGCGGCAGCGCCGCGATGGCGGCGTGCAGGGCTTCCGCCCCGGGGCCGAGTTCCAGCATGTCGCCGAGAAACGCGATGCGGCGTCCCTTGGCCACCCTGCCGACACTGTTTTCCGGCTCGGCCGCCGCCAGAACCTCGAGCGCCGCCGCCATCGAGCGCGGGTTGGCGTTGTAGCTCTCGTCGATCAGCAGGACGCCGCCGTCTATGTCGCCGTCGCCCAGCCCGATCCGCCAGCGCGAACCCCTGCCCGGCGGCGCCTTCCAGCTTCCGAGCGCGACCGCGGCGAGGCCGACATCGGCGCCGAGCGCCTGCACGCCGGCCAGCGCCGACAATGCGTTCATGGCCAGATGGCGGCCTGGCGCCGCTAGCTTGAATATCAGCGGCGCATCCCCGACCGACGCCCTTATCGTCGTGCAGTTGCCGGAAAGAAATGCCCGCCGCAGCCGAAACTCCGGCCTGCCGGAAGAACCGAACCTGACCGGCCGCGCCCCGCAGCGGCGCGCCTTGCGCAGCAACACCGGATAAGTGGCGTCGTCACGGTTGAGGATCGCCGTTCCCGGCGGCTCCAGGCCCTCGAAGATGGCCGCTTTCTCCCGCGCAATGGCCGCGACATCGGGAAAAGCCGCCGTATGCACCGCGTCGACCGTCGTGACAATCGCCGCGTGGGGACGCGCCAGCATGGCCAGCGGCGCTGTCTCGCCCGGCGCGTTCATGCCGATCTCGACGACGCAATAATCCGTCGAGCCAGGCATCCGGGCGAGCGTCAGCGGCACACCCCACCGGTTGTTGAAACTGCGTTCGGCGGCGTGGACCGCCCCCTGCCGCGACAGGGCGGTGCGCAGCATTTCCTTGGTGCCGGTCTTGCCGACCGAACCGGTCACCGCGATGACCCGCGCCGCCGACCGGGCGCGGGCCGCCCGCGCAAGGCGCCACAGGGCATCCAGAACATCGGCAACAACCAGCAGCGGCGCGCCCGCCGCCGCCCCGTCCGGCAGGCGCGAAACCATCGCCGCCGCCGCGCCCGCGGCGAATGCCCGCGCCACGAAATCATGCCCGTCGCGCCGGTCCGACAGGGCGACGAACAGATCGCCCGGTTGCAGGGTGCGCGTATCGATCGAAACCCCGGTCGCCGACCAGGTGCCCCGGCACTCGCCGCCGGTGGCCGCCGCAGCTTCCCGCGAAGTCCAAAGCGCGGTCATGCCCCCAGCCCGTCGAGCGCCGCCACCGCGACGCTGGCCTGCTCCAGATCGTCGAAAGGATAGACATCGCTGCCGACGATCTGGCCGGTTTCGTGTCCCTTGCCGGCGATCAGCAACGTGTCGCCCGGCTCCAGTGCGTCGACCGCCGCGAGGATCGCCTCGGCCCGGTCGCCGATTTCCGTCGCCTCCGGACAGGCGGCGAGGATCTCGGAACGTATGGCGGCCGCGTCCTCGGTGCGCGGATTGTCGTCGGTGACGAACACCACGTCGGCGCCGTCGCGCGCCGCCCGCCCCATCAGCGGCCGCTTGCCCCTGTCGCGGTCGCCGCCGGCGCCGAAGACGACGATCAGCCGGCCCAGCACATGCGGGCGCAGGGCGTTCAGCGCGGTGGCCAGCGCATCCGGCGTATGGGCGTAATCGACGAAGACGGTCGCGCCGTTGCGCCGCCGCGCGGCAAGCTGCATGCGCCCGCGGACGGTCGTCAGCCTCGGCAGGGCCTCGAATACGGCGTCGGGGTCGCTGCCGGTGGCGATCGCCAGCCCCGCCGCCATCAGCGCGTTGTGCCCCTGGAACCCGCCGATCAGCGACAGCCGCACCAGGTGCGGCTTGCCATGCCAGGCGAACCGCAGGTCGAGCCCGGCGGCGTCGAAACGGGTGTCGAGTATCCGCAGCGGGCAGCTCTCCGACCGGCCCACCGCCAGAACCGTCTGCCCGCGCGCATCCGCCGTCTTCCGAACCTTCTCGCCGAACGGGTCGCCCATGTTGACGACCACTGCCGCCGCCGGCGGCAGCACGCCCTCGAACAGCGCCAGCTTGGCCGCGAAATAGTTCACGAATTCATCGTGATAGTCCATGTGGTCGCGGGTAATGTTGGTGAACGCGGCGGCCTTCAGCCGGACCCCGTCAAGCCGGTGCTGGGCCAGCCCGTGCGACGATGCCTCCATCGCGGCGTGCGTTACGCCGCGACCGGCAAGCTCGGCCAGCAGCGCGTGCAGCGTGACCGGCTCCGGCGTCGTATGGCCCAGCGGCGCGGTGACGGCGCCATGCACGCCTGTGGTGCCGATGTTGACCGCCGCTTCGCCCAGTTCCTCCCAGATCTGCCGGACGAATGTCGACACCGACGTCTTGCCGTTGGTGCCGGTCACCGCGACCATCGTGGCGGGCTGCGCTTCGAACCAGCAGGCTGCCGCCAGCGCCAGCGAGCGGCGCGGCTCGCCGCTGACCAGCACCGGCACCGGCACCGGCTGCATCGCCCGCTCGGCGATCTTCAGACCTTCCGCGTCGGTCAGCACCGCCGCCGCGTCCATGCGTACGGCGAAGGGTATGAACTCCGCGCCATGAACCTCCGTGCCGGGCAGGGCGGCGAAGAGGTTGCCCGGTTCGGTCTTGCGGCTGTCGACGCACAGACCGGTCACCGTCACGGAACCGTCCGCCGGCGCGCCGTGCCATTCAAGATTGCCGAGACCGAGCTCGGAAAGCGATCTGCCGGATTTTTCCATCCCGGATTACGGTCCTTCAACGCGGGGGGCAAGGAATACTCAGTTTCTGGCCAGTGTCACGCCCGAACCGGATCCGTCGCGTTCGTCATCGCGCATCGGCCGCATGTCCATGAGCGGCGCGATGCGGCGGATGATCTCTGCGGCCACCGGCACCGCCGTCCAGCCCGCCGTCCTCCGCGGCTTCCTTCCCGAACGTTCCTCCGGTTCATCGAGCGCGACGACCAGCACGTATTTGGGATCCAGTGCCGGGAAAATCGAGGCGAATGTCGCGATCACCCGGTGTCTGTAGTAACCGCCTCCCGGCTTCGGCTTGTCGGCCGTTCCGGTCTTCCCACCGACCTGGTAGCCCGCCACCTCGCCCAGCGACGCGGTGCCGCGCGTGACCACCTGCCTCAGCATCGAGCGGACATGGCGCGACGTGCGCTCAGAGATCACACGGTCGCTTTCGTCGGGTACGCGGGCATCGTTCAGGAGTGTCGGACGAACCCTCAACCCGCCATTGGCTATGGTGGCGTAGGCCGCCGCCAGATGCACCGGCGTTGCCGCAATCCCGTGCCCGTAGGAGACCGTCATGGTCGAAAGCTCCGACCAGTTGGGCGGCAGCAGCGGCCTGGCGGCGGCCGATTCCGGCAATTGCAGCGGTGTCGGCTCGAAAAGCCCGAGCTGCCGCAGGAAGTCCTGCTGGGCCTTCGCGCCCGCCTCCACCGCGAGCTGCGCCGCCCCGATATTCGAGGATTTCACGATGACGTCGGTAAGGCTCAGCCTCGGCCCGTGGTCCCGGAAATCCCGGATCTTGTACTTCCCCCAGATCAGCGGCCCGCGGGTATCGACCATGGTGTCGGGCGTCGCCAGCCCGCTTTCCATCGCCAGCGCGGCGGTAAATATCTTGAAGGTCGATCCCAGTTCGTAAACCCCCTGCGCGGCGCGGTTGAACAACGGGCTGAGCGACGGGTCTCCGCTGACAAAGGGCAACGGGCGGTGATTGGGGTCGAAGTCCGGCAGCGAGGCAAGCGCGATGATCCGCCCGGTGTCGGCTTCCATCAGCACCGCCGCCGCGCCGCGCGCGTTCATCACCTTCATGCCGCCGTCGAGGACCCGTTCGATCGCCCCCTGTACCGACAGGTCGATCGACAGCCGCAACGGCTCGTTCACCGTTTTCGGATCGCGTAACCGGGCGTCGAACTGCCGCTCGACGCCCGCCGTACCGACGATTTCGGCGGCGTGCACGCCTTCGCGCCCGAACCCGGCGCCGCCCAGGATATGGGAGGCCAGACGGCCGTTGGGGTAAAGGCGCAACTCGCGCGGGCCGAAGAGGAGCCCCGGCTCGCCAAGGTCGTGCACCGCCTGGCGCTGTTCGGGCGACAGTTTTCGTTTGATCCACAGGAACTTGCGGCCAGAGGAGAATTTTTCCAGCATCTCGCCGCTGTCCAAGTCGGGGAAGATCCGGGCCAGGCCCTCGGCGGCGGCCTTCTTGTCGACCATTAGTCGAGGCTGGGCATACAAGGAGGCCGTGACGAGATTGGTCGCCAGGATCGAGCCGTTCCGGTCGACGATGTTCGCACGCTGTGCGAAGATATGCGTATCGAGCCCGGAGGCGCGCGGTTCCAGCGGATCGCTGGCGGCCAGCAGCGTCATCCGGGCGCCAACCACGCCGAACAGCAGGACGAACATCGCGCACACCAGAAGCAGCCGAAGCTCCGCCCGCTGGCGCTCCAGGGCGCGCTGGCCACGCAGGCGGGCGGCTCGTTCCTCGGCTTCGATCCGGCGCGGATCGTCGCCTTCGGCACGGGCCCGGATGATCCGGGCGAGCGGTCGCAGTGGGCGGCGTATCATTGATTGCCCCCCTGGCCCATCACCGCCTCGATAGCGGCCTGGACGGACTCGAACTTCTGCGGCGGAAAGTCGACCATCGCCGTCGTACCGAAGTGATCGGGATGCAGCGGCATGAGCTGGAGCTCTTCGAAATGCGCCTCGGCGAGCGTGCGCAGACGGTCCGGACGGTTGAGATAGGCCCACTCGGCCTGAAGAACCGCGATCGCCTGGCGCTCCTTGGCGATCTGCGCGCGCAGGCTGTCCACGCGCTGGATCGCCCCTTGCGTGGCGTAGTTCACCCGGTAGGCCCAGGTGGCCACGGCCACCACCATGAAACCCGCCAGCAAATACACGCAGGTCTTCATGCGAAACCTTCCTTGCGGATGTCCAGCGTCGGCAATCCCAGCAGATGCGGGTCAATGCGCGCGGCGGGGGCCGCGAGACGCCGGGCAACGCGCAGCCGGGCCGACCGGGCGCGCGGATTGCGGGCTATTTCCTCCGGCGTCGGTGAAACCGGTTTGGCGGTGACGCGCCTGAACCGCGGCGTTTCCGCCTGCACGGCCGGCGCGTGCCGGCTGCCTTTCGGCGCTTCACCCGACCGGTGCTGAAAGAACCTCTTGACGATCCGGTCCTCCAGCGAATGAAAGGTGACGACGGCCAGATATCCGTTCTCCGCCAGCGCCGCCTCGGCGGCGGTCAGCCCGCGAACCAGTTCGCCCAGTTCGTCGTTGACGGCGATACGCAGCGCCTGGAAACTGCGGGTCGCCGGATGCGGCTGTCCCGGACGCGGGCGCGGCAGAACACCGGCGATGATGCCGGCAAGCTGGAGGCTCGACGTGATGGGAGCGGCGGCGCGGGCCGCGGCGATGGCCCTGGCGATGCGGCGCGACGCGCGTTCCTCGCCGAACTGGTAGAGGATATCGGCCAGCACCCGCTCGCTGGCGCGGTTGACGAGGTCCGCGGCCGACATGCCCTCCCGCTCCATGCGCATGTCGAGCGGCCCGTCGCGCAGAAACGAGAACCCGCGTTCCGCCCGGTCGATCTGCATCGACGACACGCCGATGTCGAGCACCACGCCGTCGAGCTTCTCGACGCCGACGGCGGCGGCGATCCGGTCGAGCTCGCCGAACCGCCCGCGGATCAGCACCAGCGCCAAGCCGTAGTTTCCGGCCCAGTCCCCGGCCCGCTCCAGCGCCTCCGGGTCACGGTCGATGGCGATGACCCGCGATGCGCCCGATTCCAGCAGCGCCCGGCTGTAGCCGCCGGCCCCGAATGTACCGTCCAGCCAGACGCCGCGGACCGGCGCGACGATGCGCAGCAGCGCCTCCAGAAGCACCGGAACATGCGGACTGTCGTTGCCGGCCGCCCCGATCCCCGGACCCGCCACCGGTCAGTTCTCCGGCCGGTATCGATCGAGCCGGGCGAACGGATCGTTTTCCTCGTCGACCTCGCTCAGCAGCTGGTCGATGCTGTTCATGTCCTCCTGATAGGCGCCCGGTTCCCAGATCTGGAACTTTTCGCCCATGCCGGCGAACACCGCCTCGGACTTGACGCCGATCCGTTCGCGCAGCTTGGCCGACAGCACGATGCGGCCGTTCTCGTCGACATGGGCGTAGACCGACTGGGTGTTGAGCATCCGCTCGAGGATTTCCCGGTCGCGCGAAAACCGCGGCATCTCCGAGATCATGTCGTCGACCCGCTCCATGCTGAGCATCGAGTAGCCTTCGAGGCAGCGCCGCCCCTTGCGCCCGTAGATCAGTACGAATGTCGGATTGTCGCCGGGCTTCCAGTCCGGATCGCCCTCTTCCAGAACCCGGCGGAAAGGTGCGGGTATCGAGACACGGCCCTTGCCGTCCACCTTGTGGACCGATTCACCCCTGAAACGCCGTGCCACGTTTCCTCTCTCCCGCCTCTCACGCCGGCCCCCGAAACGGCAACGGCGGGACCGTGCTGCTCACCCACGTCCCGCCGCCTGTCCCTCTCAGGGCCTGCCCGACTGCGCGGGCACTTGTTCGGCCAGTGCGCTGTCGCGTCGGATCTATGTTCGTACGGGTGGACTTGGTGCCTGCATGAAACCTGCTCTGTTTCTTTGTCGGCGTGGCTCTGTGGCCTGGTGGGGAATGTGTCCAAGTCCACCCGTGCTGAGATGCCTAGCATGGGATTTCATGGAAATCAATGGAATTTCATGGGACAAATGCGGATGTTGCATTTTCGTCCGTAATGGAACGGCTCAAACGGCTTGTATTAGCAAGTATTGCGGATTGCGAACTTCCCTCTACTATATGTGGTGCTCGGTTTTTCGCTCAAATGGCGAATTGATCTGCCGATCGCTACAGAAACAGAGGAAAAACCGGCATTTTTTTTGTGTAGGGGGAAGCGAATCACACAAAAGACCCCGCGTCAAGAAGCACGAGGTTTTTCCCGGAAGCGTTGCGGATGGCCTGTAAGCCGGATTCTGTGAGCGGCAGAACCGCCCGATGACCATTCATCTGGGCCGCGCATCGCTGCGCGGCTCGTGCGGCCAACCCGGATCGCTGGGCGGAAGAGGCCCGGGCATGCACCCGCGCGATCCCTATTTGGCCTTGCTCCCGGCGGGGCTTGCCGTGCCCCCCTTGTCGCCAAGGGGGCGGTGGGCTCTTACCCCACCGTTTCACCCTTGCCTCCGCGTGCGCGGCGGCGGTCTGTTCTCTGTGGCGCTTTCCCTCGGGTCTCCCCGGCCGGGCGTTACCCGGCGCCGTTTCTCCCTGGAGTCCGGACTTTCCTCACCCCCGCTGGCGCGGGCGCGCGGCCATCCGGCCATCCGCAACGCTGATCTAGGCGCTCGGCGCATCCGGGTCAATGCAGGGATGCTCGCGGGCCAGCGCCGCCAGCAGCGTGGCGTCGCGCACATCGAACCGCGCACCAAGGGCCGCGGGACGAAATCTCAGCCGTACGGCCTCGAGAACGCCGGGCCAGCCACCGCCCGCCGGGCTGCGGTACCCGGCCCTCTCGGCGCTTCGCTTGAACGCGGTCCACGGATCGCCCGCGACCTCCGCCCCCTGCATTCCCGCGGGCCAGACCGAAAGGCCTTGCAGCGCCAGCCGCCGCCAGTCGAACTTCGGTCCCGGATCCGCCTTGCGCCCCGGCGCCACGTCCGAATGCGCCAGCACGCGCGCGGGCGCAATGCGCCATCGCTGAACGATATCCGCCAACAGCGCCTCCAACGCGCCCATCTGCGGTTCCGGAAACGGCGGATTAGCGGCCAGCGAGGCGGCATTCGCCAGTTCGATCCCGATGGAATGCGAGTTGACGTCGCGCACGCCGCCCCAAGCGGACAGACCGGCATGCCAGGCCCTGTGTTCTTCTTCGACAAGCCGCCAGACGGTGCCGTCTTCGCCGATCAGGTAATGCGCCGACACCTCCGACACCGGGTCCGACAGGCGCGCCAGCGCCGCATCGACGTCGGGCATTGCGGTGCAGTGCAGCACCACCATGTCCGGCGCCGCCACACCGCGGCGCGGTCCGAAATTCGGCGAAGGCGAATTTACGAAGTCCATCGCAGAGATGGTTACCCCCACAGCCGCCGCTGTCCAACCGAAATACCGGTCTCGCGGCGCGGCCGGGGAACGCGCCGCCCGGGAAAACGCCCGCAACCCGGCCTTTCTGGGTTCCGCAAGTATCCCCGCCGGAGGCTCCCGCACCCGCCACCGGCGCACGGTCAGGAACCGGAGCGCGTCCTGTCCCGCACCGCCGAGCGCCCGATCCGCCGGGGACCTTTCGACCCGGCCGCCGGCCCCGCGCCGATGCCGAGTTGTTCCCGCAGCACCTTTGCGCGCACTTCCTCGACCTCGCCCGCCGCCAGATCGCCCAGTTGAAACGGCCCGTAGGAGACCCGGATCAGCCGGTTGACGACCAGCCCCACCATTTCCAGCGCGCGCCTGATCTCGCGGTTCCTGCCTTCGCGCAGGCCGATGGTCAGCCAGACATTGGCGCCCTTCTGGCGGTCGATCGACACCTTCATCGGCCGGAATCTCTCGCCGCCGACGGTGATGCCCTCGGTCAGCGGCCGCAGGTCTTCCTCGTTCGGGTTTCCCCTTGCGCGCACGCGGTACTTGCGCAGCCAGCCGGTCGACGGCAGTTCCAGGCGCCGCTTCAACGCACCATCATTGGTCAGCAGCATGAGGCCCTCGGAATTCATGTCGAGCCGCCCGACGCTGATGACTCTCGGCATGTCCCCGGGCAACCGGTCGAAAATCGTCGCCCTCCCCTTCTCGTCGCGCGCCGTTGTCAGCAGACCGGTCGGCTTGTGGTAGCGCCAGAGCCGCACCGGTTCCGGCTCGCCCACCGGCCTGCCGTCGACCGCAATCACGTCCGCCGGCCCGACATTCACCGCCGGGCCGTCGATCCGCCGCCCGTTCACCTCGACCCGTCCGGCGGCGATCATCCGCTCCGCCTCGCGGCGCGACGCCACACCGGCCCGCGCCAGCCGCTTGGCGATACGCTCGCCCGGTTTCGGTGCATCGGTCATGGCGCTCACCTACACCTTATGAAACCTGCCGCCAACAACTCAGTGGCAAAGGTCCGTCGGGCGCAACAGGTCCTTGGAATCCGCGTGTTTCGCCGATCGGAAAAGGCAACCCTGCGCGCGAGTGCCGGGCTCCCGGCGATCAGGGTCCGGTCACGGCTGCCTGCCCGGCCAAAGCTTCGGCCGCATCACCAATCCGACCCCAAGCAAC
>JBHHXR010000026.1:0-22226 GCA_046757205.1 Paracoccaceae bacterium | reverse complement strand
CATTTTCGCCGTCTATCCGCCGGGACGATACACCCAGCCCAAGGTCCGCGCCTTCATCGATTTTCTGGCGCAGCATTTCAAAGGCAAGGGACCGGACGCCTGGTAGGCAGCGTCATCGGGCCGCGCGCGCGATACCGTTGGTCAGCAGGAACACGGCACCGGCCGCGACGATGATCGACGGACCGGCGGGCGTATCGTGGAACCATGACAGCGCCAGGCCGGCGCCAACGCTGACGAGCCCGATCACCGCCGCCAGACCGACCATCTGTTCCGGCGTGCGCGAAAGCGGCCGGGCGGCGGCGGCCGGCAGGATGAGCATCGCGGTTATCAGCAGGACCCCCACCAGCTTCATCGCCAGAGCGACGAAAACCGCCAGGCAGAGCGAGAAGAGAAGCCGGTCCTGGACCGCCGAGCCACCTTCCGCCACCGCGAGTTCCGGGCTCAGCGTCATGTTCACCAGCCGCCGTCCGCGCAGGCCCCAGACCATTAAGATGCCGACCGCGCCCGCCCAGATGGTGGCGACGTCGGCGGCCGTTACCGAAAGTATGTCGCCGAGCAGGGTTTCAAGCAAGTTTATCCGCACGCCGGGCAGGACGGCGGCCAAAACCAGACCGCTCGCCAGCGCGCAGTGGGCGAAGACCCCCAGAACCGTGTCCATCGCGAAACGCGAGTGCACGCCCGAGTAGGTGATCGCCACCGCCAGCGCCGCCGCGACCATGACGACCCCGAGCATCACCGGCAGCGAAAGGGCCAGTCCCAGCGCAACGCCGAGAATCGCCGCGTGCGCGGTGGCGTCGCCGAAATACGCCATGCGCCGCCAGACCACCAGACAGCCCAGCGGCGCCGCCGCCACGGCTATGGCGGCGCCGGCGAGCGCCGCGCGAAGCAGAAAATCATCCATGCCGGTGATTCCCGTGAAAATGGGAATGGTCATGTTCGTGATGATAGATCGCCAGATCGGCGCGATCGCCGAACAGTTCCTTGTAGGACGGATCGGCGGATACGGTTTCCGGCAGGCCCGAGCAACAGACATGGCCGTTCAGGCAGATCACCCGGTCCGATCGCGCCATGACCACATGCAGGTCGTGGCTGACCATGAGCACCGCCGCGCCCGACTTCGCCCGGACATCGGACAGCAGACGGTAAAAGCTCGCCTCGCCCGGTTGGTCGAGGCCCTGCGTCGGCTCGTCGAGGACAAGAAGCTCCGGCGAACGCAGCAGGGCGCGGGCCAGCAGAACCCGCTGAAACTCGCCGCCGGACAGATCGACGAGCTGCACGCGCCGGAGGCTTTCCAGGCCGACGACATTCAGGACCTTCTGCCGGTCTCCCTTCTTCAGGTTGCCGGAAAGTGCAAGAAACCGGTCGACATGCATCGGCATGGTGCGCTCGAGCTGTACCTTCTGCGGCGTGTATCCGATGCGCAGCCCGGGCTTGCGCCATATTGTTCCCGCGGACGGCCTGACAGCACCGATGACGGCCTTCAGGAGTGTCGACTTGCCGCCGCCGTTGGGACCGATCACAGTCAGAATTTCTCCGCCGGAAATCTCCAGCGAGACATTGTCCAGAAGGTGCCGTCTGCCTTCGTGAACGCACAGGCCGTCGACTTTCAGAAGCGGATCGCTCATGGTTGCGCGCAATCCCTGCAAAGCCCGGTGATCTCGACGGTCAGGTGTTCGGCCCGGAAGCCGATCGCTGATGTTCGGTCGCCGAGGGCGGCAAGTTCGTCGCCGGCCGCGCTCTCGGCCACGGTGCGGCAATTCCGGCAGATGTGGAATATCGCCTGGTGCGTCCCGGGTTCGCAGTGGCAGGCGGTGTAGGCGCCGACCGTCTGAAGCTTGTGCGCGAGCCCTTGGCCGACGAGGAAATCCAGCACCCTGTAGACCGCCGGCGGCGCCGAGGCCCGGTCATCGTATTTCAGCACTTCGTAGAGATCATAGGCCCCGAGAGGCTTTCTCGCGTGATGCAGGACGTCCAGGACGTCGCGGCGCAGGCCGGTAAGCCTTACACCGCGGGCGGCGAGAGCCCCGATCGCCGATTGCTGGCGCCGGCAGTCCGCGCAGGCTACGGCCATTCGTCAGTCTCCGGTTACAATATAACTTCTGGTTCTAGGCCACACACCTGCCCGAGGCAAGCTCAGCGTGCCTGAGCGTGATATTCCGGGTTTGGCCGCATGGCGACGGCGGAGGCCATGCGGTTCGACATGTTGAAGAACGAGGCGACCGCCGCTATGTCCCAGATGTCCCTGTCGGAAAAGCCGGCGTCGCGAAGCCGCTGCCGGTCGTCCTCGGTGATCTTCCAACTCGCTTCCGTCATCAGGACGGCGAAATCGAGCATCGCGACGCGCCGATGCGACAGATTGGCCGCCCGGTAGTTCGCCGCCAGCGTCTCGCCCAGCGCCGGATCGCCGGACAGCGTGCGCACGGCGGCGCCGTGTGCCACCAGGCAATAATGGCAGTGATTGACCGAGCTGACCGCCACCGCGATCATTTCCCGTTCGAGCTTGGAAAGGCCGCTGTCGGCGAGCATCACGTCGTTGTAGAGCGCGGTAAAGGCATCGAGCTTGTCGATGTCGAAGGCGTAGGCCAGAAGGACGTTCGGTATCAGGCCGAGTTTTTCCTTGCAGACGCGGAAATACTTTTCTGTCGCCTCGGGCAGAGGATCGGTCGGGGGAAGGTCGAGCGCAGTCGGCAGTTCTTTGTTGGTCATTTCGTCCGCTCCAGTTTCTTCCGGTAGTGATACGCCGCGCATTCCACCAAGCCCATCCCCTTGTAAAGGCCGATCGCTGCGGCGTTGGCGCGGAGCACCAGAAGCGCCAGAGTATGCGCCCCTTGAGCGTGTGCCCACCCCGCCGCCGCCGCCGACATCATCCGCCCGACCCCGCGCCGCCGGAAAGCCGGGCCGACCTCCAGCGCGTGCAGCATCGCGATGCCGTCATGAAGTGCGACGAAGGCCGCCGCCGCCGGTCCGTTCCGGTACCGGCCGAGCAGGTACGCCTTGGGGGCTCTCACACGGTGCATGACAGCGAGCCTTGCCGGTCCGACGCCGCCGGCCGCCCAGATTTCCCGAAGCGCCGAAGTCGGTTCGGCGCAGAAAACCGCCTGACCGGACTGCGGTAGCGCCCCGGCTGGTTTCCCGGCCGGCGCCGCCAGCACCGCCACGGGATCGACGACCCGGTAGCGCCGGTTTGCCAGCGCCCGGTCGAGCCCCACCTGCCCGTCCTTGACCATGAAGAGCGCCGGCTGGCCCAGAAGCCGCATCTCGCGCTCGGCCAGCGCCATCGGATCTTCCCGGCAGGCCGCCAGCGCGGAATCCAGCGTCGCGGCTGAAACCCGCTGTCCGCCGCCGCCGCCGGAACGTACGGTCCACGGGCCGACGGCACGGAATTCAAGCGCCGGCCATGTCCGGTCGAGGCAGGAAAAAAGGCTTGCGGCCGGCGGTTGGCGCCACGTCGTCATGGCGCGATTCAGGCATGCCTGCCGCGCCCGCGCAAGCCTTGGTCTGGCGTTTCAGTAGTAGTAACTGTCCTCGTCCTGGCCGTACCGGTACTTGTTCAGCACGACACCGGCCACATGAGACTGTTCGGCGAGCTGGCGCTCGCAATCGTCGACCTGATCGATCGTCGATGCCCCGGCGGCGGCAACAAGCAACATGCAGTCGACATTGGGCAGGAAGCTCATCACGTCGTCGGTGGACAGCATCGGCGGCAAGTCGGCGATGATGACGTCGGGCTGGTAGGTTTCCCTGAGTTGCTCGAACGCCCGCGCCGCGCGCCTGGTCTGCAGCAGTTCTGCAGAGGCTTTTACCGTCAGGTTGTTTGTGGCGATGGCCAGATTGCCGCCGAACCGCACCATGTGATCCTTCCACGAGGCTTTGCCCGCCATGACGGTGGCGACGGAATGGCCGGTTTCGACGCGCAGAAGGTTGGCTATGGCAGGGCGCCGCAGATCCAAATCGACCAGAACGGTGCGTGTTTCCGGCTGACGAGACAGGCTGAAGGCAAGATTTACCGCCAGTACGGTCTTGCCGCATTCGGGTGTGGCGGATGTCACGCCGACACTGGTCCAGTTGTTCTGGCGAAGCGTGGTCAGCAGCTTGGTTCGCAGCTTGTCGAAAGACAGGAAGGCCGGATCCTCCTGCTCGATCGTGACGATGCGGCCGCGCCTGACGGTTCGGGGATCGGGCGCAAAGGCCGGAAGCGCGCTCCAGCGTTCGTTTACATCGTCGATGCGCGGCGCGGTGTCGCGCGCCGTCGCCAGGGGGCTGCGGACGGGTTTGAGAGGCGTCGTCTCGACACGCTCGTGCCGCGCCTTCTCGATAGCTTTCCTAATTCTTTCCATGATCTCTCCGGCCTCCTGCCCGGGCCTTCCTACTCATTACACACTCCATAGCTCAACCTTGCCCGCCCATTCGGGCCACAAGGTCCTCAAGTCCGATCTTGTTGATCGCATTCTGCAGCAGCAGATCGATCGGCAGGTAATAGTAATGCACCGCATAGAGCGATGCGGGCACCGTGACCCCGACCAGAAACAGCACGGTGACAAAGGCGAAGCGCTTGCGCGAACGTTCGCGTCTCGTCACGATATACGGGATTGTCGCCAGGGGCTGGATGTTGAGCTTCGAAATCAGTTCGGCCGGCCGACGTACGCTGCTGTTCAGAAACTCCAGAAGCATTACGATCGCGATACCCAAGCCGAAACCGCCGAAACTGCCGCCGACCGCGATCGCTATCCGGTTCGGGCTCTCCGGCGCCTCCGGAGGCGTTGCCTGTTCGACGACTTCGAAACGCTGGCCCTTCTGCCGCAGTTCGATGCGTTCGCCGGTCGCCGCCTGGGCGCTGCTGGAGCGGTTGGCGTTGTACTGGTTCTGGAGGTTCGCGTATTCGCGGTTCAGGTTGTTCAGTTCGACCTCGACCCTCGGCGTATCGTCGATCGACTTCTTCAGGTCGATGATTTGCGCGTTCACGAATTCCTTCTGGTTCAGGATCAGGTCGAGTTGCGTCTTCAGATTAACCAGCGACTGGTTCCCCGGAAGCGCGGAGGCCTGAGGATTCTTTGCCGCGTCCAGAATTTCCTGACTTACGACTTTTTCGAGCGCCTTTATCTGACTTTCCAGCGATATGATCGACGGATGCGTGCTGCTGTAAACGGCGAGTTGCTGGGCCCGTTGGGTCTTGAGTTTTTCCAGCAATTGCTGGTTTTTCGTTTTCGGAGCCTGGGAGGCCGCCCGCAGCGGATTGGCCAGCGCCTGTTCGGCAAGGTAAACCGTCTGGCGCAGCGAAGCTTCACTGCTTTCCAGTTGCATGAGGCGGTTTTGCAGCGCCGACACCTGAGACTGCCGGAAAGTCAGCGTGCTGGGCAGGGCGCCGGCGTTTTCCCTCTTGAATTCCAGAATCTTCGCTTCGGTTCTGGCGAGTTCCTTTGCCAGACGCTCGGTCTCCTGTTCGAAGAAATCCAGCGTCTCGGTGGCCCTTTCCGTTCGCAGCGCCACATTCCTCTCAAGCACGCGGGTGACGAACTCGTTCGTCACCTGAGACGACAGTGACGGGGAATGCGCGGCAAAGGATATCTCGAATGCCGTGGCGCCGCCCGGGCTGTTCCGGCCGCCGGTGCCGAAATTTGCCAGCCGCAGGTTCGCGAAGCTGGTATTGAGGCGCATGTCGTCCACGATGGCCGAGCGGGTCAGGTTTGGCCTGTCGTCGTAAATATGGAACTGGTCGGCGATCTCGAGCATGTTCTCGCGGGTCAGAAGCCGCTGCCGCAGAATCTGTATCTGCTCGACGGCGCTGATTGGAACGGTGGTCTGCGCCAGGTTCCCCGGGATCTGCTGCGATTGCACCAGAATGGTCGCCTTGGCCCTGAATACCGGCGGCAACAGGTAGGCTATGGACACGGCGACGGCGGTGCCCAGCAGCCAGACGATTATTATCAGCGGCAGGCGCCGGGCGAAGATCCTGAGATAGAATCGGAGATCGGAACTGTTCATCTTTGGACTCGTAACATCAACGTCTGTCTGAGACGATACTTACTGCGTTGGGCGGCAGCTCTCTTCCATCCTGGGGCGGCTGCCGGCGTAGAACCCCAAACCGTCTGCGGTCCTTCAGGACGCGCTTCACGATTGCGTCGTCCACTGTCTTGCGGCCGAGCGAATAGGCATAGACCAGCGCGAAATCGCATACCTGGTTGACCAGCCGCGGCGTTCCGTTCGAGGCCTCGAAGATTTCCCGGCAGGCGGCGGCGGTGAATACCTGCCGCTTGGCGCCGGCAACCGCCATGCGGTGACGGATATAGGCCTCGACGGCGGCATCCGTCATGTTCGGCAGATGGAACTCGGCGACCACCCTCTGCGCGAACTGAACCAGACGCGGGTCGTTCAGGAGATCGACCAGTTGCGGCTGCCCGACGAGGACCAGTTGGAGCAACTCGTCCTGATCGGCGTTGATGTTGGAATACATCCGCAGCTCTTCGAGGGATTCCACGGTGAGATTCTGGGCCTCGTCGAAAATCAGAACGGTTCTCCGGCCGGCCGCGTATTCCTCGATCAGAAAGTTCTGGAACCGCTGGAATGTCTGAACGTAGGAGAGTTCCGGATCGACCGACTGGTCCAGGGCCATCATCACCCAGTGCAGCATTTCGCCACGGTCGGCGGCGGCGTTCGAGACCAGTCCGACCGTCAGGTCATCGGGGCATTTCTTCAGCAGTTCACGCAGCAGCGTGGTCTTGCCTGCGCCGATCTCGCCGGTGATGACGGTGATCGGCGCATGCGTAATCAGCCCGTACTCCAGCATCGTGTAGGCACGCTGATGCGCGTCGGACCAATAAATGAAATCGGGGTCGGGCAGGAGCGTGAACGGTCGCGCGCCCAGCCCGAAAAATTCCGTGTAAATTTGCAGGTTCTCTGTCATTTCACATCCATACGCACCGCGATGACGTCACCGCAGCCCTACGAGCTTGCTCGTCTAAGCAACAATTGCGACATAAGTAAGTTCAGTACGTTGATTCTGCAACTGAAATGGCGGATTTTGCCGCGCCGGTATCAGATTTGCAGCTCATTGGCGTATCGGTGCCGCACCGTCACTCCCGTATCGCGCGCAGCATGATTTCGACGTTTCGCGGGTCTGCATCCGGCGTAATGCCATGGCCGAGATTGAAAATATGCGGCCCGCCGGAGAATGCGGCGACGATCCTTTTCGTTTCGCGAACAAGGGCATCGCCGCCGACCACCAGAAGCAACGGGTCGAGGTTGCCCTGGACGCAGGCCGAGCCCTGCAACTCGGCCGCCGCCCAATCCGGCGGCACCGAGGTGTCGATCGCAATGCCGTCGACGCCGGTTTCTTTCACGAAACCGGAATAGCCGCCGCCGGATGCGCCGCGCGGGAAACCGATCAGCGGCAGGTCGGGGAATCTGTCGCGCAACCGCGCCACGATCTTCCGCGCCGGTTCGATGCAGCATTCGCGGAATGCGTTTCCGGGAACGGCGCCGGCCCAACTGTCGAATATCTTGATCGCCTCGGCACCCGCTTCGGCCTGCGCCAGCAGGTATTCGGCGGTCGCCTCGGTCACCAGGTCGATAAGCCCGAAGAAGGTATCGGGGTCCTGGTACATCAGCCGCCGCGCCGGTTCCTGATCGCGCGTTCCGCACCCGGCAATCATGTAGGTCGCAACCGTCCACGGCGCGCCGGCGAAGCCGATCAGCGCGGTCTCCGGCGGCAGCTCGGCGCGCAGGCGCCGGATCGTCTCGTAGATCGGCGCGAGGGTCTGGTGGATGTCGGTGGGGCGGGCAAGCTTTCCGAGATCGGCGGCGCTTGTGACGGTCGAAAGGCGCGGGCCCTCGCCGGTCACGAACCACAGATCGGAGCCGAGCGCCTGCGGCACCAGCAGAATGTCGGCGAAGACGATCGCCGCGTCGAAACCGTAGCGGCGAACAGGTTGCAGGGTCACCTCGGTCGCCAGATCGCTGCTGTAGCACAGGTCGAGAAAACCGCCGGCCTTTTCGCGGGTCGCCCGGTATTCGGGAAGGTAGCGGCCCGCCTGCCGCATCATCCAGACCGGCGGCACATCCAGGATTTCGCCGCGCAACGCGCGGATCAGCGACTTTTCGTCTGTTTTCATGGCCGCCTCGAACCTCGTATCCGGCGGAACATATATTCGGTGCCGGGCAAGGGAAAGGCCGCTTGTGCAATTGAACGTCGCCGAGCATGCCGGTAGGTTCGCGCCATGAAAGACATGCCACCCTCGCCGGATACCCCGCTGCGCATCGGCACCCGCGGTTCGCCGCTTGCCCTCGCCCAGGCGAACGAGGTCCGCGACCGGCTGTCGGACGCCCATGATCTGCCGGCCGGCGCGTTTGAAATCGTCGTCATCAAGACGACCGGCGACCGGGTGCAGGACCGGCCTCTCGGCGAAATTGGCGGCAAGGGTCTCTTTACGAAGGAAATCGAAGAGGCTTTGCTTGACGGGTCGATCGACATTGCCGTGCACTCCATGAAGGACATGCCGGTCGACCAACCGGACGGGCTGGTCCTGGGGTGTTTCCTGCGGCGCGAGGATGTCCGCGACGGGTTTCTGTCGTGGAAATTCGCCGGGCTCAACGAATTGCCGGCGGGGGCCGTCGTCGGCACGTCGTCGCTGCGGCGGCGGGCGCAGGTTCTTTACCGGCGGTCCGACCTGAAGGTTGTCGAGTTCCGGGGCAACGTGCAGACGCGGTTGCGCAAGCTCGACGAGGGGGTCGCGCAGGCGACGTTTCTTGCGGTCGCCGGGCTGAACCGGCTCGGAAGGCACGACATTCCCCTGACGCCGGTACCGGTGGAGGAAATGCTTCCGGCCGTGGCGCAGGGCGCCATCGGTGTCGAGCAGCGGCGGGACGATCGGGTCACGACGCCCCTGCTTGCCGCAATAAACGACGGCGCGACCGCCCTGCGGCTTGCCGCAGAGCGGGCGTTTCTTGCCGGTCTCGACGGGTCGTGCCAGACGCCGATCGGCGGTCTCGCGGAACTCGACGGCAAGGGCGGGCTGCGTTTCAGGGGCGAGATCATCCGGCCGGACGGCAGCGAGTGTCTGCGCGAGGACATCACGGGCCTGGCGACGGAAGCGCGGCGCATCGGCTCCGATGCCGCTGCATCGCTTCGCGGGCGTGCCGGTCCGGACTTCTTTTCGGCGCCATAAGGGGGGAGTCACCGCCCTTTCCGGCATGGAAGCATCCCGCCGGCGGGCTCCTTGGGAACGTCGCGGCGGACTTGTTTCCGCCCGGTTCCGCCACCGGAGCGCGCACGCAGCAATTCGGAATCGATTCGTGCCTTGACCCCGGCCGCGCGCTCCGTGATCACGAAAATGTTCTGTCCGGAAACCGCGCGGCAGGGTTGCCACATATCCGCCAAATTTCTGTGAACATACTGTATTTGACCAAAATTTGCTTGTTGGGGGTGACCAAGCGAGGCAGAATTGCAATCGCTGCATATCCGCGTCGGAAGTTGTTGTTTTTTACGAAAAATTTTCCGATAATGCCCGATCATCGGGTTTGCAGCCGACTGACTGGCGAATCTGGGTTATGATGTGGGTGAGTAACAAGTAATCGTGAGGGTGGGGCCTTTATGTTTCATTATTCGAAGGTGAATGGCGACGTCGTGTCGCCGGGCAGAGGTGTCTTGACCACGGGCAGCGTTCCCGAACCGACGTTCTATGGCGAGTTCCTGAAGCGCTTTTTCGACATCTTCCTGATTGTCGTTTTCACGCCGGTGGTCCTTCCGCTGATCTTGCTGGCGGCGCTGGTGATCGGCCGGGACGGCGCGTCGCCATTTTACGAACAGCCGCGCGTCGGCCGGAACGGCAAGACCTTTACCTGCTGGAAGCTCCGCACCATGGTAGCGGATGCCGATGAACGGCTGGAACGGTACCTGGCGGAAAATCCGTCGGCACGCGAAGAGTGGAATGCCACACAAAAACTGAAGTCCGACCCGCGGGTTACGCGAATTGGCCGGTTTCTGCGGATGTCGTCGCTCGACGAACTGCCGCAGCTCTACAATGTTCTTCGCGGCGAGATGAGTCTGGTCGGGCCGCGCCCGATGATGCCGGAGCAAATGAGCCTCTACCCCGGCGACGCCTATTACTCGCTGCGACCGGGAATCACCGGCCTCTGGCAGATCAGCGACCGGAACGAATGTTCGTTTTCGGAACGGGCGGAGTTCGACACGAAATATGCCAGAGCGCTCAGTTTTTCACTCGATCTGAGCATTTTGATGAAGACCGTTGGCGTCGTTTTCCGCGCGACCGGCTACTGAACGAGATGCACCAGGCGCGCAGTCGCGGGAATTCCCGGCCGCGGGATGACAACGGCGTTGCATCGGCAAACCGGGTTTGTCAGATTCCCGCAGTTACGGGACGACTGCGTTAGTGCCAAGCAAGGACAGGTCATGATTTCACAGTCCGCGAGCGTCAGGCGAGTTACGGCGATCGAATCCAGATTACAGGAGGGCTGGGGTATCGTAGCCTTTGCGATTCTGGTTTTCGTCATGGTCGCGCTGTCGTGGGAAGGCCTTGTTTCGCTGCCGGAAGCATGGTCGCGCGACGAGTACAGTTATGGGTGGCTGATCCCGCCGATTGCGCTGTTTCTGTTCCTTCGGGCATACCATTCCGTCGAGCCGCCGGTAAACCGCGGTTCGCGATGGCCGGGCTTCGCGGTCTCCTTTTTCGGGATCCTGGTTACCCTGGCGGGCGACATCACCAACATCCCCGATGTGGTGACATACGGGCTTATCATCTGGATCGGAGGCATCGTTCTGCTGTCATTCGGCTGGCGGTACGGCCTGAGATTCTGGGTGCCGGTGTTTTACCTGATTTTCATGCTTCCGTTGCCGAATTTCCTGTTCTGGAAACTGTCGATCAGCCTGCAGATCATGTCGTCGGAAATCGGCGTCGGGATGATACGCACACTGGGCGTTCCGGTTTTTCTGGAAGGCAACGTGATCGATCTGGGCGTCTTCAAGCTCCAGGTCGCCGAGGCATGCAGCGGGCTGCGCTATCTGTTCCCGCTCACCAGTTTCAGTTTTCTGTTCGCTGTCCTCTACCGCGGACCGGTCTGGCAGAAATTCATCCTTGTGCTTTCGGCTGGGCCGATAACTATCCTGATGAACAGTTTCCGCATCGGCATGATCGGGCTGCTCGTGGACCGATGGGGCATCGAGCAGGCGAACGGATTCCTTCACCTGTTCGAAGGCTGGGTTATCTTCGCGGCCTCCATCGCGGTGCTGTTTCTGGAGTGCGTTCTTCTTCAGAGAATTTCGCGGGACAGGCGCCGGTTGGCCGATACCCTGGATCTGGACCCGGTCCCGGTGATCGGCCCGTCGCGGCGGATGCTTTCGATGCCGCTGAGCGGCGCGCTTGTGTCTATTACGCTTGTCGCGGCTCTGATCACCTCCGCATACTATTTTGCGCCCGCCCGCGCGGTCGAGCGCGTGGAACGCGACCCTCTGGCGATCTATCCGCTCAGAATCGGGGCTTGGCGTGGCACCAGCGATCTGCTTGATCCCGCAGTCGAAAACGTACTCAAGGCCGACGATTACATCGACGCCACATACGTGTCTTCCGACGGTCGGCCGCCTGTCAATCTGTTCGTCGCCTACTATTTTTCGCAGACCAGCGGAGCGGGGATTCATTCGCCCGAGGTCTGTATCCCGGTCGGTGGCTGGGAAGTCTCTGAATGGAAGAGCCGCACGATGAGTTTAGAGACGCCGCAGGGTACGGAAATCGTGAATTTCAACCGTGCGATCATCCAGAGAGGCCTCAACCGGCAACTCGTTTACTACTGGTTCGAGCAACGTGGTAGAAGGCTGGACAACGACTTTGCGTCCAAGGCTTACACGATGCTGGATTCTGCAACGCGTGGGCGATCCGACGGTGCGCTTGTCAGGTTCGTGACCAACATTCATTCGAACGAGGAAACGGCAGACGCGCGGCTTCGGGAATTTATCGGTCTCAACCTGCAAACACTGCCGAGGTTTGTACCCAAATAGCCCGGCAAGGAACGGGCTCGTCAACAGCCCGACGCCGGATACGCCGCATCGAGCAACGAGAGTGACTTCGAAAATGAAACTTTTTTCCAGCATCCATCGAATTCTGCCGGTCCTGGCGCTTGGACTTTTCCTCGCCGCTTGCGATACGGCGGAGGAACGCGCGCAGGCACACTACGAACGCGCCAAGACGCTTCTGGCGGAAGGAGAGGTCCAGAAGGCCATTGTGGAGTTTCGCAATGTCTTCAAGCTGAATGGCAAACTGGTTGCGGCACGGATGGACTTCGCCGACTTGATGCTGGAGCAAGGCCAGCCCGGCAAGGCGATTGCGCATTACAACCTGATTGTCGAGCTTGAGCCGAGAAACCTCGACGCTCGCCGCAAGCTTTCCGCGCTGATGCTGCAATTCCAGAAGTGGGATTCTGCCGAGCGGCATCTCAAAGCGGCCCTGAAGGAAGCGCCGGATGATCCGGAACTTCTGGGAATGCGGGCGTCGCTGGACTATCGCGACGAGAAGAAGCGTGACGAGGCGATCGACCTCGCCCGATCCGTTCTCGAAAAGGATCCCGCGCAACTTTCCGCCAGACTTGTCGTCATCGCGTCCTACGCGGACACAGGGGCGAACGACAAGGCGCTGGAAGAGGTCGACAAGGCGCTGGCGCTGACGCCGGACAGCCTGCAACTGCACATGATCCGCTTGATCACGCTTGAACGCATCGGAGACCAGAATGGCCTCGGCGATCAGTTGAAACGGATGATCGGGCTCTTCCCGGACAACCTCGAAGTGCGGAAGTCAATGATCAGATGGCATCTCGGGCGGAACGACCTGGAGGGCGCGGAAAAAGCCATTCGGGATCTGGCGGCGACGGACCCGGCAGATGTCGGACTTGCCATGTCAGTGGTGACCTTTCTGGAGCAGACCAAGGGGCTCGATGCCGCTCGCGAGGAGTTGGTCCGGCTGGCCGGCGGGGATGTGAACGCCCGCGTATTCCGGGCCGCGCTGGCGCGCCTCGATTACCAGATGGGCAGGTCCGAGGACGCCTTCAAGGAAGCCAGTTCACTGCTTGCAGACGCCAGGGACGATGCCGAGAAAGCGGATGCAAAGATCCTTCTCGCCCAGCTCTACCTGGCGTCCGACGACCGCGAGTCGGCCATGCCGCTGGTCTCCGAAGTACTGGCCATCGACGATTCAGATGTTGACGCCCTCATGCTCAAGGCGAAGGTCGAGATCAACGACGACCAGCCGCAGATTGCCATCCAGCACCTGCGAACGGCGCTGAACCAAAGTCCCGACAACGCGAAAATCCTGTCGATGCTGGCGGAGGCGCATGTCCGAAACGGCAGCCCGGACCTTGCCCGCGACCGCCTGGCGCAGGCAGTGGACGTATCCAAGGGCGGCGTGGCGGAGAGCCTGGCATATGCGAATTTCCTGGCGTCGGAGGACAATTTGCCGCTTGCTGAAGATGTTATCGTCGCGTCAACGCGGGTGCACCCCGCGAATACGGACCTGCTGAAGGCGCTCGCCGATATACGCCTGCGCCGGGAGAACTGGGAAGGCGCGCTGGAAGTTGCCAGAACGCTGCGCGCGATCGATCCGAAAGGCCAGGGTCTGGCGGCCGAGTCGATCGAGGTTTCGACCCTCGCCGGGCAGAAACGCTTTGGCGAGAGTATCGCCAGGATCGAGAAGATCCTCGACGAACAGCCGAACGACAGGGCCTTGGCCGGCTTGGTGCAGCTCTATTTCCAAACCGGACAGGTCGCGAAGGCCGAGGAAGTGTTGCGATCCGAACTGTCCAGGAACCCGGACAACACCAATGCCAGTATGCTGCTGGCGGCCGTGCTCGAATCGACGGAAAGAGCGAAGGACGCCGAAGAGACATATCGCGCCATGATCGAAGCCAAACCGGACTTCGCCCCAGCCTACATTGCCCTCGGGAACCTGCTGGAAGAGACCGACAGGTCAGACGAGGCGGATCAGGTTCTTGCCGCCGGCGCCGAGGCGACAGGGCACAACACCGACATCCAGTTGATCCGATCGTCACGGGCGGAGAGAGCGGGCGATTTCGATACCGCGATCGCCATTCTTGACGAACTCTACCGGAAGTCGCCCGGTTCGCTGGTGCTGGCCAACAACCTGGCCAGCCTCCTGTCCGATCACAGGAACGACGCGGAGAGCCAGGAGCGTGCGCGCAGGATTGCCGCAAGGCTGAGAAAGTCCGGCGTACCGGCCTTCAACGACACCTACGGATGGGTTCTGTACAAGCAGGGCAACTACTCCCGGGCGCTGGTGCCGCTGCAGATGGCTGCGACCGGTTTGCCGGACAATCCGATAGTGGCCTACCACTACGGAATGGCCCTGGCGGAAACCTCGCAGCGGGAAAAGGCCATCGCGCAGCTGAAAAAGGCAATCAAGCTTGCCGGCGAGGATTCCCCGCTGCCGCAGATTGCCGAAGCAAGAAAGAAGATCGAGGCCCTTGCGAGCGCACCGGCAGAGTGACCCTGCCGCCGGAGGTCCGGTCGGTCCGTACCGCCGGCCTCAGGGCAGCAGGTTGAACTTCTTGGTCAGATTGAATGTCACGGCATGCGACGTTCCGTTGCTGCCACCGGAATCCGATGTCCGCAGCGTATAGCTCGCCTTCGCCGAAACCGTGGAAGTCAGGTTGACGGAATAACTCGGCGAAATCGTCAGCAACGAGGAACTGGAGCCGGCGCCAAAAAGGACTTCGTCCTTGGTGTAGCCCACCGACATGCCAACCTGGGACGTACGGTTGACGTTGTAAATGCCGCTCAATCCGAAGGTCGTGCTTTGAAGCAGGGCGCCGCCCGAGCCGGGCGACAGGGACCTGCCCAACGTGGCGCTGACGTCGCCGGAGGGGATCAGGACATTGATACCCAGTTGCCCGGAAAAATCCGTGGAGTCGACAGTCGTCGTCGGCGTGTCTTGCGACGTATGGTCTACCCCGAGGGTTCCGTTGAACGTGACATTCCTGGTCTGCGCCCACTTCGCCGATGCGGAAACGGTCGCGGTTCTCGCCTGGCCACGCGTCGGGTCGTCGGAATCGAAGATCGAATACGCGGCGGTGACGGTGCCATCCAGCCGGGAATTGAAAGCGTGGTTCCATCCCAGCGACACATTGGTCGTGCGAAAATCGAAGAGCGTCCCGGCGCCGGCATCGAAGGTGGTTTCACCGTACCTGACGCTGCCGTTGATGGAATTGTTGGAATTGACCTGATGGCTGAACCCCGCATTCGCGCCGACTCGCTGCCGGTTCGAGGTGCTGGTTACCAGATCGATGGTGGAGGTCCCACCGGGCGGAATCACGACATCCGGCGGCAGCGTCAGAAAGTTGATCGGTTGGTCGGAGTAGTTGGCGCCGACGCTGAATGACGTCGTCTGACCGGTCAGATTGTAACTTGCGCGGATGTTCGGGTTGAATCCCTTGAAGTTGCTGCCGCCGCCGGGGTCTCTGCGATAGACCATGTCCGTCGCGGCGCGGAATCTCAGCGTCGAGGTCTGATTTCGTGTCGTGCCGGTAAGCGAGAAATTCGTTACCGACGCCGTTGTGATGCCCGCCGAACTGGGCTTAAGGGCGAAGTTGTCCGTGAACGAGAGTTTCTCGTTCACGGTGCCAACCAATGTTACTGCCTGTGCGAATGCCGCGGTGCCCGAAAGCGCTGTGCATATGGCCGCGGCACTGCCTGCTCTAGCCAAAAGTCCTGTTATTGATGTCCCCATCCCATCAGGTTTCCTATTCGAAGAGGTTCCGTTCCGGAACGACTATAACATCCCCATCGTGGACGCGCATCGTCAAAGACGAAAGGTTGCGCCCGGATTCGATCGCGGCATAGTTGAAAAGCCGCATCGTCGTTTTTCCCGAACGGCGATCGGTACTGTGAACCTGAATTCGGGAATCGGCGGCGAACTGGCCGACGCCCCCACTTTGCGCAAGGACCTGCAGGACGGTGGAATTCCGGGAGACCTGGATCAACCCCGGCGAACCGACCTGTCCGATTACGAAAACGTCGATCGTCGCGGCCGCTCCGGCCACTGGCGGAGCCCCGAGCGACGCCACGGACACCGTCACCGTGGGCGTGATCGAGAAACCGGGCGCCAGGCGTTCCGTCAGTGTGGCCTGCACCGCCTCCGGTGAACGGCCGGCGGCCTGGATGGTTCCGGCGATCGGCAGGGTTATCCGCCCGTCCGGGCGGACAAGAACGCTGCGGCTCAGTTTGGCATCTTCGAGAACCGACACATCCAGACGGTCGCCCGGTTGGATGATATACGATCCCTGTGCAAAGGCTGTCGCCGCAAACAGGAGACCGAACAAGGTTAAGACTAGGCTTTTCATAACGCACCCTCTCACTAATACGATCTTTAGAATATGCCTCAGCAAATCACAAAGTGGTACAAAAAAACGGCGCAAACGCCCAATCCATTTGAATTTTCGACAAAATTGACGGTTATTTCGGCGGCACGGGATGATTCGCATACGTGGAATCGGGGAATCGCCGACGTGATGGTTGTTTGAATGGAAATTGTCGAATCCGGAATTGCCGAAGCTCTGGTCCTGATTCCCCGACGATTCTCCGATAGTCGGGGGTATTTCAGTGAAACCTGGAATGCCCGCGCCATGCGGGGCGCCGGGCTCGATCTGGAATTCGTTCAGGACAACCATTCCTATTCGCGCAGCCGTGGAACCGTGCGCGGGCTGCACTACCAGGCACCGCCGCACGCGCAGGACAAGCTTGTCCGTGTCGCGGCCGGGCGGATCATCGATGTCGCAGTCGACGCGCGCCGCGGGTCGCCGACCTTCGGCAAATGGGTGGCGTGCGAGCTTTCCGCCGAAAATGGCAGGCAGCTTCTGGTTCCCCGCGGGTTCCTGCACGGTTTCGCGACGCTGGAGGACGACACGGTCGTTCTGTATAAGACCACAGATTTCTACGCGCCCGAATCGGAGGGTTCGGTCCGTTTCGACGACCCGGATCTGGCGATCGACTGGGGGCTGGACGGGGTCGATCCGCTGCTTTCGGAAAAGGACGCGCGGGCCCCGTCCTTTGCCGAGTTCGACAGCCCGTTCAGGTTTGGAGGCGACGATTGAAGATTCTCGTGACCGGCGGCGCAGGGTTCATCGGTTCGGCGGTGGTCAGGCTGGCCGTTTCGCGGGGCATTTCCGTGGTCAACGTCGACGCCCTGACTTATGCGGCAAATCCGGCGAATGTCGCATCTGTCGCGCCATCTGAACTTTACACATTCGAACATGCCGATATTCGCGACCGGGCGGCGCTGGACCGCATCCTCGCCGCGCACCGTCCCGACGCCATCATGCACCTGGCAGCGGAATCGCATGTCGACCGATCGATAGACGGACCGGGGGCCTTCATCGAAACGAATGTCAACGGCACGTATACGCTGCTCGAGGCGGCGCGAGCGTATTGGCAAGCCCGAGGCCGGCCCGAGGGTTTCCGCTTCCACCACATATCGACCGACGAAGTCTACGGCACGCTGGGTGCGACGGGCAGGTTTACCGAAACCACGCCCTACGCGCCGAATTCGCCCTATTCCGCTTCCAAGGCGGCTTCCGATCATCTGGTCAGGGCGTGGGGGGAGACCTATGGGTTGCCTTACGTGATCACGAATTGCTCGAACAATTACGGGCCCTATCATTTTCCCGAGAAGCTGATCCCCGTCGCTATCCTGAGCGCGCTCCACGGGCAGGCCATACCGGTTTACGGCAAGGGCCGGAACGTGCGCGACTGGCTCTATGTGGAAGACCACGCCGATGCGCTGCTGACGGTTCTTGAGCGTGGCGCCAACGGGCGGGTCTACAATATCGGCGGCGAGAGCGAGGCGCGGAACATAGATCTCGTGCGGATGATCTGCCGTACCCTGAACGAGCTTCGTCCGTCGAACCACGACTACGCCGAACAGATCGCTTTCGTGGCCGACCGCCCCGGCCACGACCTGCGCTACGCCATCGACCCGACGCGCATCCGCGAGGAGCTGGGTTGGCAGCCTTCGGTGACGCTGGCCGACGGTATCGAACGCACCGTCCGGTGGTATCTGGAAAACGAGAGCTGGTGGCGGCCGCTGTGGGACCGGCCCGGCGCCCGGCAGCGGCTCGGGGCCGGCTGATGCGGATATTGCTTTTCGGGCACAGCGGTCAGGTGGCGCGTGAAATCCGCCGCCTCGACCCGGACGTGCAGTCGCTTGGGCGGGCGGACGCCGACCTTTCGGACCCGGCGCGATGCACCCGCGCGATCAAGGCGACGGACGCGGAGATCGTCATCAACGCCGCCGCCTACACGGCGGTCGACAAGGCCGAGCAGGAACCGGCGCTGGCGATGTCGGTCAATGCCGAGGCGCCGGCGGCGATGGCCGCCGCAGCCGGATCGCGCGGCGTCCCGTTTCTGCACATCTCGACGGATTATGTCTACGACGGAAGCGGCGACCGGCCGTGGCGCGAGGATGATCCCACCGGTCCGCTCGGCATATATGGGCAAAGCAAGCTGGCGGGCGATATCGGTGTGGCGGCGGCCGGCGGTGACTGGGCGATCCTGCGCACTTCCTGGGTGTTTTCGGCGCACGGGGCGAATTTCGTCAAGACCATGCTCCGGCTCGGCCGCGAGAGGCAGGCGCTCTCGGTGGTTGCCGACCAGATCGGCAACCCGACCGCCGCTGCCGACATCGCCGCCGCGCTGCTGGCGATGGCGAGAGCCTTTCTCGCCGGCGCCGGGAAAACCGGCGTCTATCATTTCGCCGGGGCGCCGGCGGTCAGCTGGGCCGGGTTCGCCAGGGAGATCTTCGGCCAGGCGGCGCTGGCGGTCGACGTGACCGATATCGCGACGGCGGATTACCCGACCCCGGCAAGGCGGCCGAGGAATTCCCGCCTCGACTGCGCCGCGATCGCGCGGGATTATGGCATCGCGCAACCGGACTGGCGGCGCAGCCTCGAACGGGTGTTGATAGAGCTGGAGAAGGCAGGATGACGGCGCGCAAGGGAATTATTCTGGCCGGCGGATCGGGCACGCGGCTCTATCCGATAACTATGGCGGTCTCCAAGCAGCTTCTGCCGCTCTACGACAAGCCGATGATCTATTACCCGCTGACCGTCCTGATGCTCGCCGGGATCCGCGAGATCGCCGTCATCACGACGCCGCAGGACCAGTTCCAGTTCAAGAACCTGTTGGGTGACGGCCGCCGCTGGGGGCTGGAGCTGACCTATATCGTGCAGCCGAGCCCGGACGGGCTGGCGCAGGCCTATATCCTGGCGGAGGAATTTCTGGAAGGCGGGCCGTCGGCGCTGATCCTCGGTGACAATATCTTTTTTGGCCATGGCCTGGCCGAACTGGTGCAGGAGGCCGCCGGCCAGCAGGAGGGCGGCACCGTGTTCGGCTACCAGGTCGCCGATCCGGAGCGCTACGGCGTGGTCGGGTTCGACGAAACCGGGCGGGCGCGCTCAATCGTCGAAAAGCCGGAAGACCCGCAATCGAATTTCGCCGTGACCGGGCTCTATTTCCTTGACGGCAGTGCCCCCGAGCGGGCTCGCGGGATCAAGCCGTCGCCGCGCGGCGAACTGGAAATCACCACGCTTCTGGAGACTTATCTGCACGAGGGAAGGCTTCTGGTGCAGCGGATGGGGCGCGGCTTCGGCTGGCTCGATACCGGCACCCATGACAGCCTGATCGAGGCCGGCGAGTTCGTGCGCACGATCGAGAAACGGCAGGGGCTGAAGATCGGCTGCCCGGAAGAGGTCGCCTATCTGATGGGATTCATTGCGCGCGAGGATCTCCGCACGCTGGCGCAGCCGTTCCTGAAGACCGAATACGGCAGGTATATCCTGCGATTGCTGGACTGACCGTATCCGCCGCCATTCGATCGGGAAACAGATGGACGCCCGGAGCGACCGCTCGGCCGCGCCGGCGGCGTTGCCGGCATTCACCGGTTCGTTCAGAGGGCGTTTCCGGTCCGGACTTCAGGGCAGGACGGTCTGAATGTGGTTGGCGTGGAAGGTCAGCGCCTGACCTTCCCGCAGACTCAGTTCGCCGTCCGAGTCTTCCTGGATTTCACCGGTGAAATAGTCGTTTTTCAGAAGACTGCGTATCCTGACGACGATCGGCGCGGCAATGTTGCCGTCCTTTTTGGTCGCCATGAGTTCGACCATGGCGCCCTTGTCGAGGGCGGCGAGTTCCTGCGGGTCCGGACGGGCATTGTCGAGGATTTTCTCGGTCGCCTGCCACGCGACATCGCGCAACCCGAAGCCATCTTCCCTCTCGGTGGGAACGTCGGGATTCGGCACCGGCAGAATGTAGTTCACGGCGTTGGCCTTCAGGATCGCCCTATCGCTCTTGGAGAGTTTCGAGCGCGCGATCCTCGAAGCGCGGTCGCGCTGCGCCTCGCGGCGCAAGAACACGAACGCGATCAGCGCCGCGAGTCCGAGGATCACGAAAACGGCCGACACCATGTTGTCCATCGCCGGGTGCCCCCTTTTCACGCACCGTTGGTCAGAGTTGCCGGAATGTCGCGCAATCTTTCATGAAAAAATCGTAACCGCCAGCGAAAACAACATTCGTTTTCGGCGGTCGATTGGCCTTGAGGGACCGCGCTCTTTGTGCTGTTCTGATGTCGATTTCCACCAGATGAACCGATGCGCCCGATGACGCCGGAGGAGATGTCCAATGCTTGACCAGACCAATCTCAAATCGCTGCTGAACGACCCGAGCCTGCTGGCCGACCGCGCATTTGTCGCAGGCGAGTGGGTGGCCTCTGACAGCGGCGCCAGTTTCGATGTGGTGAACCCGGCCCGCGGCGACGTGATCACATCGGTGCCAGACATGGGCCGCGCCGAATGCGCCCGCGCCATCGACGCCGCCTACGATGCCCAGAGGGACTGGGCCGCCAAGACCGGCAAGGAACGCTCCGCAGTGCTGCGCAAGTGGTACGAGCTGATGGTCGCCAACGCCGACGACCTCGGCGTCATCCTGACCGCCGAAATGGGCAAGCCGGTAGCCGAGGCCAAGGGCGAGGTGCTGTACGGCGCCAGTTTCGTCGAGTGGTTTGCCGACGAGGCCAAGCGCGTCTACGGCGAAACCATCCCCGGCCACCAGCCCGACAAGCGCATCGTCGTCATCAAGCAGCCGGTCGGCGTCGTCGGCTCGATCACGCCGTGGAACTTCCCCAACGCGATGATCGCGCGCAAGGTCGCCCCGGCGCTGGCGGTCGGCTGCGCCTTCGTCGCCAAGCCCGCCGCGCTGACGCCTCTTTCGGCATTGGCGATGGCCGTGCTGGCCGAAAGGGCCGGGGTTCCGAAGGGCATCTTTTCGGTGGTGACGTCGAAATCCTCGTCGCCCATCGGCAAGGAATTCTGCGAGAACCCCAAGGTGCGCAAACTGACCTTCACCGGCTCCACCGAGGTTGGCCGCATCCTCTTGGCGCAGGGCGCCGAGCAGGTCATGAAAATGTCGATGGAGCTTGGCGGCAACGCGCCTTTCATCGTCTTCGACGACGCCGATCTCGACGCCGCGGTCGAGGGCGCGATGATTTCCAAGTACCGCAACAACGGCCAGACCTGCGTCTGCGCCAACCGCATCTACGTGCAGGCCGGCGTCTACGACGCCTTCGCCGAGAAGCTGGCCGCCGCGGTGCAGAAGATGAAGATCGGCGACGGGCTGCAGGAAGGCGTCGGCACCGGGCCGCTGATCAACATGGCGGCGGTGGAAAAGGTCGAGGAGCATATCGCCGACGCCACCTCGAAAGGCGCCAGGATCGTTACCGGAGGCCATCGCCACAGCCTCGGCGGCACCTTCTTCGAGCCGACCATCCTGACCGGCGTCACCCGCGACATGATGGTCGCCTATGACGAGACGTTCGGCCCTGTCGCGCCGCTCTTCAGGTTCGACGACGAGGACGACGTGATCGCCCAGGCCAACGACGCCATCTTCGGGCTGGCTTCGTATTTCTACGCCCGCGACCTCTCCCGCGTCTGGCGCGTCGCCGAGGCGCTGGAATACGGCATGGTCGGGGTGAATACCGGGCTGATTTCCACCGAGGTCGCGCCCTTCGGCGGGGTCAAGCAGTCCGGCCTCGGCCGCGAAGGCTCGCGCCACGGTATCGAGGACTATCTGGAGATGAAATACATCTGCATGTCTGTATGATCCGGGGGCAGGGGGCGGCCCGCGGCCGTCCGGGCTGATCCGGAGGCGTGCATGGATGCGTTCAACATCGTCT
>JBHHXR010000025.1:0-22325 GCA_046757205.1 Paracoccaceae bacterium | reverse complement strand
CGGGCGAAGGCCCCGGCGACCATCGAGGAGCCGCACCTGGGCACCGCCATGACGACAATCGGGCCGGTCAGATTTGCGATTCCGCCCATTCGTAGGTTTTCTTCAGGCCATCGTCGAGAGAAACGAACGACGCCACGCCTTGTAAACGGCCCTGTCCTCCACATTGCGACGCTTCCTGTAGGTTGCGTCCATCACGGCCCCGCCGTTGGAGAAATGCCGATGGGACAGGACGGGGCCAACGTCTCTCAACACGCCGCGGGCCTCCGCAATATCCTTCCACACGGTATCTATGTAAATCCGGTCCAGCCCGGGGAGGGCGATCCAGCCCATTTCCCGCACCAGAGCCCCCGCGAGGACGAAATGCGCCGGGTCGCTCGGGTGGGCCATGCCATCGGACCCGGCAGCGGAGACCATGACGTCCTCCCATTCGGGCGTTTCCGGCATCACGTCGTCGCCGATAAAGCCATACCACGGCCAATCCGGCGGGAATTCGTTATATATGGCGCTCAAGGGCTTCCTGGGGCCGGTGACGATATCCCAGCTGTCCCCGAGCTTCAATCCGTGATACGCGGCAAGCTCCGGGTCGTCGTAATCGACGCGCAGCCGGATATCCGGTTTCGATTCGAGTTTCCTCAACCGCTTCGCGAGTCTTGCGATGTTGTAGGGCCTACCTCTGGAAGGGATGATCCACACCGATCCTCTCCAATATTTCTCCGTAGATTTTGAGAGGATGGAACCGCTCCTTCACGGCCGTCATCAAGGCATCGGCCTTTTCCGAAATCTCCTTGCTCGTGGCGGACCGGATAACGCCGGCGGCGTCAGAACAGAGATTGACGGTTTTCGCGTATTGCCTTATCCCCGCCATGATCGCAGGTTCCACGGCAAACCGGCCCGACAACGCCGCCTTCATTTTGTGATCCTGTATACCCTGTCTTCGATGGGGCGGGTCGGCCCCGACCATTCCAGCCTGTCCCCGCCCCCCTCCACCGCGGCCTTGAGCCTCGACATGAGCGTTTGCCTGTTCGATCTTCCCAACGGCCCCCTGGCCCGTTCCGCCATCTTCTCCAAAATGATGGACCCCGGTACCAGGCCCCCGGAGAACAGACCCAGGGCGTCCAAGACCTGCGGAGGGGCCTTCCGAAGAGTATCGCGTACGGCCGTGATCCCTTCTCCATAAACGGCCCTGGCCGGGTATCCCTTCTTCCTCATCCTGTACAGCAAACAGCTGAGGTAGGCCATGCTGTCGGACCCGATCTCTAAAAATGCACGTTTGTAGGGGACGAGAATGTGCAACCTCATGGCTTCCCATAGAAAGAACTCCGTGGGCGTCAGCTTTTCAGGTTTCGGAGCCGGAGTCCCCACCAGCCTGTACCATTCGACATCTCTGGTCTCGGAATCGTTCGACTGTTCGATTCCGTGCCCGGTTCCTTCCAGGGTCTTCTTGAGTTTGCACATCACGGTCATTCGAAGCCTGTAGGGATTTTCCGTCTTCGACCCCGCGCATATCGCGGATTGGACCCGCCATGCCGGGGTCTTGTTCGGCCCCAGGACGGACAACGCCCGGAATTCCAATGTCGGGATGTTTTGCCATCGCCCGTCCTTCCGTATCAGCCTGAGATCGCGGTCCAGAAAATCGCCCTCCGGTTCGGCGACGGTCAACCCGACTCCATGTATCGTCCTGATGCGGTAGTTTTTCGCCCGCATCCTGTGCGCGAATATCTGGGCATACTTCGGAGTGGCAGAGTTGATATCCTTGTCGCCGACAATAACATCCAGTGCGTCGTCATAGGTCACGACGCGCTGGCGGTTCAGCGCCAGCCACAGCCTCTTTTCAGCCGGGCTCAGCACCCCGGCCCCGGTTCGCGGAATCTCTTTTTCACCCTTCCAGAATCTCCTTCGATCTGCCGGAAAGCGACTTCACCCGGCCCTTGAAAATGTGATCCCGAGCCCGGATCCAGTACCGTTCGGGGACTTCCCGGACGAAATTCGTCTTCACCCACGGAGGGTCGAAATAATGCCCGGAATCGTCCAACGGCATCCCCGCCAGAAAGATTTCGTCGTAGCCCAGCCCGAGCCCGGTGTAGACCGCGTTCAGCCCCGACGACCCGTGCCCCGGCCACGGCCAATGGATGTGCCCCGGATTGCAGGAATGATGGAGAATTGCCCGCTCCTGCCTGGCCACCAATAACGGCCTTCGGGCCGCCGACCATTTGGCCAGCATCTTCGCGTCGTTGGAATACCAGTGCCGGACCTGCCCGGGAAAGTGCATCCCGATATCGTTGACGCACATCACGTCCCCGTTCCAGTGGCCCTCGAGATCGCTCCAGACGCATCTTCCGCCGCCGGCGATGGTCAATCGCCCGGAGAACGCTCCCGCGAGATCGGGAAGCTGCGTTTCACCGAGGCCGAAGTTTTGCAGCCAACTCAGGTCCATACTCGCACTTCCCGATATGGGAGAGCTTCACCGTGGGGTCCATGACCACCTTTCCCCCGAGCTTCCGCCAATCCTCGCAGAAGGCGTAATCCTCGGAGAGATACACCCCGTTCTCCACCCTCGGGTCGAAAAACGCCCAGCACTCCCCCGAACCTTCCTCGTGGCGGATCCTCTCCGACTTCATCTTCTCGAACACGCCCCGATCGATCATCATGAACCCGGTGCCGGCGTAATCGACCTCCACCGGGCCGTCGAAATCCAGGTCCGTCACCAGCTTCCCGTTCACCCACGCCGCGTACCAGCACTTGTCCATCCGTTTCATCGGATAGACCCCGACCGCAACGTCCGTATCGAGATTCCACAGCTTCCCGACATCATCGACCGTAAAGCCGATATCCGCGTCGATGAACAGCAATTTCCGATAATCCGTCTGGAGAAAGGCCGCCGCGATCGTGTTTCGCGCCCGCTGAACCAGGCTTTCCTTGTCCACCACCAGCCAGTCGTGGGCGATGCCTTCTCCGACGAGAAATTCCTTGAGATCGAGACAGCCCTGAAAATAGGCGATGTCGCACACGCCCCCGTACATGGGCGTCGCGACCAGAAGACTCACGTCAGAGCACCCTTGATCAGCCCGAGACGACGATCCAGATCGGCCGCTTTCTCATCCAGGGCGTTCTGCCGGGCACTCAACCGGGCTTCCGCCGCCGATACCGCCTTCTCCCGAGACTCGAGCGAAGCCAGCTTCCCACGGACCTCGCCCTCGATCTCGTCCCGCTTCCGAACCAGATCGGCAACCGCCGCATCCAACTTGCGGCGCCGCTCCACCGCCGCCCCCGTCAGATCGGCGGCCTCCTTCTTCGCCGCCTCCAGAACCCGAACAGCCTCGTTCTCGGCCCCGGCCACCACAGCCCGGGCCTTCTCGGCCGATGCCTTCGCAACCGCCTCCAGCCGCTCGATCTCGGCGACCGTCCCCTTGACCGCATTCGCCTTCTCAAGCCGCTCGCAGGCCCCAACGAACGCATCCAGAACCGGCTTGTGCCGCTTCACGTCCGCGACAAAGGCCAGAAACCCGAATACATCCTTGGGGATCGTCGGAAGAACTTCCCCACCCCCGGATTGACCCATCATCAGCTCACCCCATCGTAAACAGCCATCTTCGAGTTCGGCCGAACCCCGAAAAATTCCACAACATTCGCCTTCATCAACGACGAAGACGCCGTCGCCGTCGGAGTCGACGTGTCACCCACAAACTCCAAGTAACAATCCGCGTCCGAAACCAGCCGAACAAAATGACAGTTCGACGCAAACGCATGCGCCGTCGAAGTCGTGAACGCCAGCTTCGTCCGCTTCACCGCAGGCTCCGCTCCCGCCTGAACCCGAACCCCGGACCCAGCCTCAGCCAGTTCCTTGTATTCCGTGATGTACAAACTCGCCATGCCACCCTCCAAATGCCAGACAAACCATACCCCCCAGCATACCCAGATACAATACCCACCAACCAAATCACCCCATCTATCAACCTACGCGTTAGAAAAACAGCCCACCTCCGGTCTAAACCCGCGATTTTGCGTACCCCCGGTTGAAATCTGCCGGATGTAGGGAGGGGGATAGCACCCGCACCCGCACCCCGAGGGGGGTGCCCCGGCCCCCGGCCCGCCGAGAAATCCCCCGGAAAACCGCCGAAAATCATCACGCGCACCCCTCAAAACAGGTTGTCGCATAATGGCCATTATAGGAAATTTTGAGAAAAGGTCAACGGAAACAACGGCTTAGTGAGGCGGGTCTGGCAGGTCGATTCCAAGCCGCTCGGCATACGCACGGGCAATATCCTCGCCAAAATCCCGCCGGATAGCCTCTAAATTCCCCAGAATATCGCCATTTTCTGTTTCAACTCGATCGACAAACATGCGCTTGGCGCGCCCCAACAATTCCAGCGCCCTAATCCGCGCCCCGTCATGCTGCGCGGTCCTGGACTCTCTGAGGAGCGCCGTCAGTATGGCTGCTGGTGAGAGTCTGTCGATATCCTCTGCCTCTGAGAGGAGCTCGTCTATGTACTGCTGCGTCTCCGTCATTCTCAGCGTCTCATAGGCCCATTGATCGGGTCGCGGCCCGGTCCATCCTGCGTCTCTGGCAGCTTGGCTCCCGACTCCGCACTCAACAAACCGCTCGGCAAAGCGCCGGCGCATCAACGTCAGCTTGGGTGCTCGCGAGTTGGGGCGGGGCATACATCAAACCGGGTCGCGCCTGGTGATCGCGCTGCTGGCCATGCCCCATTTTACGCGGTTTCCCGCCATTGGGCAACCTCGAAAAAAATTCGCCCGACCCGAAAAAACCTCTTGACACCGCCCCGGCCTATCCTATAATCATGGATAGACGTTACCCGAGGAGACCATCTCATGACCGACCCCCATCCCATCGATAGGATTGCCGACGCCGTGATGCGCGGTGTCATCAGAACGGGCGCAATCCGCAATACCGGCGGCCCCAACGATAACGTCGCCGCCGCCGTCGCGATCATGCGCGAGGAGATCAAATCCTTTGTCGCCGGACCCGACTACGCTGGCGCCCGCGATGCCGTGCTGACCGGCGCCCTCCACGAGGGCTACGTCCTAGGTCTCGTGATCGCGCGATGCGTCGCGAGACTCACGACCTGACCGCCTCTGTCGCCGACCCTTCGGGGCCGGCGGCACAGACTGTCACCAGAAGAGGAGGAGAATCCAATGCGGTATTCGCTGCGAGACACAAACCCATATCATTACAACTGTGGGCATTACCCGGACTGGGAAGTCCGGGAAGACCTCGACGGCGTCTATGCCTCCCGCGAGGAGGCCCAGGCGGTCGCAGACCGCCGCAACGATGCCAGCGATCGGCGCTGGCAGCATTTTCTCAACGGCTGACCGCCTCTATCAGTCGCCTCGCGGGGCGGCTGGTATGGACCGTCACTTAACCAAGGAGACCCGTCATGCCTAAATGGGTGAACTGCACTGGCGACGTTGTAACCGGCGACACGATCCGGTTTACGGAAGCCGTTTGGGGCGGGTCGTACCGCCGGCCGGTCAAGCTCGGCGAGCGCACCGTCACGGCGCGGGTCACGGCCGACAGCTACGGAATCGACAAGCAACAACACACGTTCAGCCTCGAAGTGATCGAGGCCGACGGACACGACGCACCGCCGGCAGGCAAGAAAATCCGCCGCAAAGGCCGCAATATCTATCGCAACGGCACCAAGCGGCTGGTATGGGACAACGAGTCGGCCCGCAAGTCAGCGGCGGACGAGAAACACCGTCGCGGCGACCATGCCAGAGCCGCCCGCGAGGACCGAATCAGTTTCGGCTACTGACCGCCTCTGTCGGCCGCCTCGCGGGGCGGTCGGCACGGCCGATCAAGGCCGAGAACAGGAGAAATTGTCATGGCCACGCGATTCTACGCATTCTCATACGCCCTCGGGCCGCGCTTCACCCTGGCCTGCATGCCGGGGACGGTCGCCGGCTCGCTCCACGTCTTCCCGAGCGCCGACAAACGCGACCGATTTGTCGCGCTGGCCGACCACCGCACCGTCGCGGTCAAGGCACAGAATCTGCCCTCGGGCTGGACTCGCCACCACGCCCGCCGTCACTGTTGCGCGATCCCCGCCGGCCGGGACACCAGGGAATATTTCCCGCGAATCGACCTCAACCTCGAGACAGGGGACGAATTCTGCCAGCCCTGCCCCGTCTGTGGAGAAAAACTCGCAGCGTGACACTCTCTATCAGTCGCCCTCCGGGCGGCTGGTATGGATTGTCACCAAAGGAGGAAACTATGAGACCCGCCAACACGCAGCAACAGCCCGACGCGCGCCCGGGCAATTACTACATCACCATCGTGCGGGGGCATGACTACCGGTGCTTGGCCGGCCCGTTCCGCGACGACCACGCCGGCGCCTTGGCGCTGGTCGGCAAGGCGAGGGACATAGCCTGCGCCCTCGACCCCAGGGCGCATTTCGATGCCTTCGGCACCGCCCGGCTGCCCGACGGTTACACCCGGCCCGGGATACTCAACCCGCAACTCGGACTTTGACAGACAGGAGGGAACCATGACAACCTACAGCCACGACGAACTCCGCGCCTTTATCACCAAGAAGGCCGAGATCGACGCCATGCTGACCCGGCTCCAAGCCTGGAGCGCCGACCATTTCAACCGCCACCCGGACGAGATCACCTGGGCCGATGCCGGCGACCTCAGCTACTATGCCGAGCAATTGCGGCAAATCACTAACACCGCATTCCACGAGGGCGAGCACTCCACCTGAACGCCCGGGATATGTCGCAGCAACTCAGCCGGAAGGAACCCACACCATGAAAGCCAGGATTTACGCAACATTTTCAGACGGGTGCTGCTGCTCGCGCCCTCATTTGAACGCCGTCGTCATCGCGCCGATGGAACCAACCTTCCGGTTTGCCAAGGCCGCCAAGGAATTATCCGATCGGCTGGGGGCGGTGGGGTTCGAACTCAACAAGCGCGGTAGCGACCGGAGCGCCTGTGCGGTATTGCCCGTGCCGTGTAACCACCGCGACCGCCAAGCGGTGCGGTTCGATTGGGGAATCGCGCAGTACGATTAGCATAGGAGGCCGCCATGACCAGCCCCTATCTCGACAAGCCGATCCGCACCCTCGCGGAAGCCCAAAGGGACGCCGCGGTCAAAGCCCTGCGACAGCTGGAACGGGAACTCACCTCCGGCGAATACAGGCCGGGCATGGTCAGCCGCGTGCGGGAGGCCATCAAGCGGTGCGAGTCAAAAGCCGCCCGGCATTCGCGATAAGCCCGGTAAACTGAGTCTGTACGCTCGGCGAATCCGGCGTAATGCCCGAATACGACCACCCCGATTGCTGCCGCCAGGCGGCGTCGGGAGTGGCATTCGGCGTCACCCCGGGGATCAACAAGGGGATCCCGGAAATTGCCTTCCGCTTTGCCGCGCTGTCGATCGCCATTACGGCCCCGAAACCATTTCCGCCTCACTGTAGACGGACCCATCATCCGTCAGCGCCTTCTTACAAATCACAGTGCCAGCGTCGTTGTGGACTTCCTTGGCGCTCGACGTAATGTCGATCTTGTTCCTCAGGGCCATGTAGGGTAGCATCAGCGCGGTAGCGATGGTCGGAGTCGCGGTCGGCTTCCCTTGGGGGAGTTCGGCAATCGTATCTACGGTCACGGCATCGACCACCTCGGCGTTCACCTCGGCCGCCGACAGATCGTTCAGCGCATCCAAGGTCGTCTTGGTCCCGCTGATCGAATATCCCGCTTTGTCGGTATTCGTCCCGACCGTCACCTCACCGGCCGTTACTGTAATGGCAAGGTCGCCGAAATTGGTCGGGAATGTCACGCCCGAGATACTGCCAACCGAACCCGTCACGTTGCCCCCGACGTTGCCTGTGACAGACCCCACGGCGCCCGTCACGGAACCCACCGACCCGGACACGTCGCCGGTCATATCGAATGTCTGCGCGGCGGCGAGGGAAACAAGGCCGGTCGTCGCCGTGATCGACAGGTCGCCAAAGTTCGTCGGGGCGCTCGCCGCCAGCAGGGCATTGTCGGTCCCGCGCATTGCCGCGCCGTCGAGATTCACGACATCGGCCGCGATGATATCAAGAATCAGGTCAAGCCGCCCACCGTCGATCCAGTCTGTCAGCGCACCCATGCGGGCGACGGTGATCTCGTTCGTATTCGCCAACTTGGCGTCGAGATCGAGCCCGCCGGCGTCCGAAATGGGCAGCCCTAACGGCGCGTCGGCAGCAGCGTTGGGGAGAGCAGTCATCCCGCCCCGCACGCCGTCGTTCAAGTCTACATCGGTTAGTTGGATTTCCAAGGGCAACGGAGCCATGTTGGTCGCGCCCTTGAGGTGGATGGCAACATGATCCACGCCCGTAGCGAGGGCCGCGTCCGGGATATCGAGGCGATACCAGCCCGGCATGTTGGTTGAGTCGATCTCGACGAAGCCGCCGGAGGACCATGCCCCCGTCACCGTCTGCGTGGCCAGCGTGATGGCGGCGGCGGCGGCACGAGGCCGCGCGTAGTAGGCGGTGAGACTCGCGCTGTTGAAAACCAACCCCGTCAGGCCCGCGCCCGTGGTCGAGGACGAATCCTGGATGAACACATTCACCGTAACGCTGGTCGAGGCTTTCTTGAGGGCGAGCTTCATCGCGTCAGCCTAGCGGGTTGTGAAAGAACGGGCCGCCGGAACCGAGACCGTTCAGGGACTTGTTATGCATGAACAGCGGGGTGCCAGCCGCCGGGAAATAATAGTACGCGCGCTTCCGTGGTTTGAGAATTTGATAAGGGGCGATCTGATATTCTCGTATTTCTTCTTCAGCCCAATCCCTCTCAAGAACGTATGCCAAATGGATATCGGCATCGACTGCCCCGCCCGCTCGCCGGCCCAGCCACGTCTTAGTTGCCCCACCCGCTATTTGAGTGGGGCTTCCTGTAAGCGCGAGCGTATCTTTTGTTCCATCGACAATTAAAGTCAACAATGCCTCCGAGATATTAATCGTCGTTGTTGCATGAGACGAAACGTCCTGTGTCAAATTGTACGAGCTATTTACATAGTCATTGATGGCTGTATCCGTTTTGACGGCGGATTGCAGTATGCTCGTTGCGCTTTTGCCCTGAATCATCCAATTAATATTAGACGGGCCTGAAGCGTCTGTTGTAGCCCCGCGCCGCCAGATTCCTTGATACGATGAAAAATTCAATGCTCTCGGAGTAAATATGACGCCCGCCGTCAAAGTGTAGAGAATATCGTGAATGGGACTGTTGGGGATATCAATATAATCCGCCGTGGTCCCTGGGCATTGAACGAACCGCCCGTCAAAGCCTGCGCCCCACGCCGCATTCCCGGTCAGAACTCCATCGAGTCCATGCACCAGGTCTCGTACCGCCCCCGCCCCCTCGTTAACCAGCCATAATCCTACCAACCCCGCCGTCAATGGATTCGCCCAATCGATTTCGACTGGCCCCAGCGGCTTCTCGTCTGCCCAGCGTTCGGTACGAACCAAGACCGTCATGCGTGCGGCCCAACCGTTTTCGGGACAATCGTCAACTCCCACCCGGCTGATATTGTTACCCCTGTCTGGTTTTCGATATAGAAATGGTATACTTGAGAAGTTTCGGTGTTCGGCAGGTCAATGTCTTCCGCATGAGCATTGTCCGTTGTGGCCGCTAAGTTCGTATCAATCTTGAACCGACCAAGATATTTTTCTTTGTAGCTCGCATCCGGCACTGGTGCATCGGTGGTGCCATCAATGTCAATGAGCCGGGCATAAAGATTCACATAGGGGTTGGCGTCAAGGGTTCCAGAGGCATACTGCATCGTAAGAATGGCCGCCGCCTCTGGAGCATCGTCGTCATTCGTCCATGCCGTCAGGTCGTTTGTGCCGTCAGAAAAAGAGCCGTCCGTCACCGCCGAAGTCGTTGTCCCGAGCGCATCAGCCGTTCCAAAGAAATCAATAAGCGCGTCTGCTGCTATAGCCATTATAACGACCTCGCATGGTTGATATCGCCAGGCTTTATGACCCCTGCCCCTAGTTCATTCGCTCGGCTGACCGTCTCCATACGCGCCGCTTCAAGAGTAGAAACGGTTTTCGCCCCGGCCCCGAAGATGAATTTCACGAAATTCCTGTTCGCCGGAGCCCGGGGGTCGATACCATCGCGGGCGCAAAATGCCACCCAAAGCTGTCGTTTCGTATCGGTCAGCCCCGCAAACTCGGTCCCGTCCGTCTGTTGGAAAACCTCGTCCCCCGACATTTGCTCGCGTGCTCGTTGTCGATCAGCCACGTTCAGGCTCGTGGCGACCTCCGCATCGGTCATAGCCGAATACCCGCGACCAAGGGGATCGGTCGTGACCTCGGCTTTCAGCTTGGCGTAGTTCATTCCGTCACCTCCTTGGCCCCGGGACTATACCACGCCAAAGCATGGATGGAAATGGTGGCTTCCCCCGCCTCTCGTTGACCGGCCCAACGGGTTGCCGGCACCGCGTGAAGTATCCTGGGGCACGGCGGGGCGGGGATCGAGGGCATTCACCCGAGCCTAAGGCCCGCGCGCCACCTGTCTGGAGATCAGGGCCGCCCCATCATTGACATAATCCGCGACCGCATCCCGAACGGCCGCGCCCCGGCTGAGACCAAGCCGTTCGGCCTTCTCGTCCAGCCTCTCACGGAGATCCGCGGTCAACATCACGCAGATGCGGGCACTGAACCGTTTCGGCGGGCCGGGGGGCTTCCTCGATTTCATTTCGATATCCTGTACTAATCGCTAATCAAATATAAGCTCGGTTTGTCCTCTTGGCAAGCCCTGATTTCCGCCGCCGTCGGCTTCGGCCCCCAGCGGTCGTCCCACCGATATTTCGAGTCCGGGTGCTCGACGTAGTACCGGATGCATTTCCGCCGCTCCTCAGGGTCGGTGTAGTCGGTCACGGGCTTGCCGTTCATCCCCAATCTCTCCGCCGCCGTCCGGCACCAATTTCGCCACGTCGCCTCCCAATTCAGCTTGACGCCGCCTGCCCCTGCTCGCGCCAGCCAGTAGTCCGTGAATTTTTCCGCCTCTCTCTCGGTCGGGAACCCCTCTCCGAATTTCTCTATGGTCCATTGCCTCCAAGGTGTCGGTACAGGCCCTTGGAAACGAGTACCCTTTTTCGTTTTCCCCTTGGGGGGGATTATAGGGGGGGACTCTGACTCTGACTCTGACTCTGACTCTGGGGCCGTTTCATGCAACCGTTTCGTAACGTTTCGTTTCCGTTCCCTGTAACGTTTCACTCTCTCTGTAGATGTATCCGACTTGTACTGTCGGCTACTCCAATTATGGGGTCGTAAATGGCTGTTTCCCGCCATTTCCAGAAGCCCGGCTTCGATCAGGGTGTCGATCAGATTTTGTGCGTCGTCGATTTCCAGGCGAAGGGCAAAGGCGATGTCATCGATTCCAGGGAGATCGCCGTCGTAGCGTTTTGCCAGGCAAAGAAGGTTCACCCAACCACGAAACGTTTCAGGTAACAGTTTCTGTAGTTTCGGGTCGTCGAGGACCGAATCGTACATTCGGAACCAGCCGCCGGGGCGGGGTGAGCTCATGACGCCGCCTCCGGGGTTCCGCGCCGCGTGCCCTCCGATTCGAACCACTGTTTGACTGCCACGCACACATCGAAAAGGCCGCGCGCATAGGCTGCATGTCGCCGAGAATGAACCCCTCCCGAGAGCAGCCCGTCCAAGAGGCCGTCGGGTGTTGCCGATGTGTCAACCACCTTGATGACGATGGCCTGTAGCCGCTCCGCATCTTCCGGCCGGATGCGAAGGTTGCGCTGTAGCTTTTCGGCTTGTTTGGGCATGGCAGCCTCCATCTAGGCAAAGGAGAGCCGGGAGTCCCGAGATGGCGAGACAGGGGAGCGACCCCAACCCCGGCTTCCATATTGTAGTCCTGCCCGGCCCCGTTCGCAACTACTCGAACAGGTCGCCCGGCTTCGGTGCGGGCAGGCAGTTAATCCCACCCTGCGTGCCCACAATAATACATATCGAATTTTTGCGGGCCACGCGCCTCGAATTCCGAACTGCCAGACCCGCGATACTCAAAGAAGGCCAAATCATACCCGGATGGCACGGTTTTCCCACAATAGCACCGCGCCTTCCGGCCATCGAGTGCTGGTCTTTCATCCGCAACGTCTGTGCAATCATGAATCACACAACAAGGGAATTCGGCAGTCTCCCCGGGTGCCCGCCGAACTCCTTGGGCGACACACCCGCATTTCATCAATGGCCTGGTCTTGGTTTCAGTCATTTCTTCTCCGTTTGGGTTGCATGATACATTGGTTCATCGTTCCAGCCCGGCGACCAGCCCGGTCTCAAGGTTGACGTACAAGTCAACCCATTTGAGCGGCCCGTTGCGCTGCTTCAGGATGCCGACCTCCAGGATATTCGTTTTCTCCTCCCAATCCGCCCGCTTGTCGGCCCGCTCCGGCGGCTCCTTTTGATATGCGTGCTCGCGGTAAAGCCCCAAGACAACGTCGGCGTCCTGTTCGAGAGCGCCGCTGGCCCGGAGATCGGCCAACATCGGGTGCTTGTCCGTCCGCACCTCGACGGCCCGGCTCAGCTGCGACAAGGCGATAATCGGAATGTCAAGTTCTCCGGCTAACGTCTTGATGCCGTTTGATATTTCGGTCGTTTCCGCTACCATGTTGCCCTTGTACCGATCCTGCGGGGCGACCAGTTGCAGATAGTCAACGATCAACAGCTTGATTTTCTTCCGGCGCTTGAGTTTTCTGGCCCTCGCCCGGATCGCCGCCATAGTCTGGCCCCGCTCGGCATCGACCCAGATCGGCAATTGTTTCAGGTCCGGCAGGCACTCCGCAACCCGCCGCATTTCACCATCCTCGACCTGACCACGCCTGAGAGCGGCGTAGGAGACCCCTGAGGCGGCACCTAGTGCTCGGTGGGCCAATGACCGCCCCTGCATCTCAAGGCTGATCAGCCCCACCGGGAGGCCTTCTCGTGCGACATTGACCGCGATGGTCTGGCCAAAGAGGGACTTCCCGATTGACGGCCGGCCGGCGACGATCACGAAGTCCCCCGACCCGAACCCGCCCAGATACCGGTCGAGATCGGGAAGGCCGGTCATGAGGCCCGGTGAAATTTCACCGGCTCGCACCTTTTCGGTGTGCTGGACCGATTCATCAAGAAAATCAGCAAATTGCTGATACCCACCGCTACTGGTTTCGGTGGCCTCGATGAATTTTCGTTCCGCTTCCGCCAGCAGGGCGTCGGTGGTCAGCTGTTCGTCGTGGGCCGCAGCCGTGATCGCTTCCGCGGTCGATATCAACCGCCGGCGCAGGGCCATGTCGTGGATGATCCGGCCGTAGTCCTCGGCGTGGACGAACGTCACCGCACTGGCCGCGAGACGGCCGATAAACCCGGCCCCGCCGGCCTCGGTCAGCGCCTCGTCATGCGCGAAACGGGGGGCCAGGGTTACGGGGTCGGCCCGCTTCCCTGCCTCGATCAGGCGAGAGGACGCCTCGTAAATGCGGCCGTGAACCGGCTCGTGGAAGTGATCTGCCCGCAGGAACCCCGAAACCTGGTGGTAGGCGTCATTGTTGACCAGGATCGCCCCGAGCATTGCGACCTCGGCATCGGTGTTGTGGGGGAGGGGCAAAAAAATCACTCCGGGGTGACGATTTTCCTTGAACCACGATTATGGATAGCATATGGTCCGTTGGCAAGGAGGAATTCGATGACGGTCGTCTACAAACTCACCGATACCTACAAGCGAACTCACGGCGGCTTCGGCCGGTGGGAAGCCAGGGCCGAGTTCACCGCGCCGGGGGGCGGCAAGATGTGCAGCGACGCCTATCTCCACGCCTATGCCGACCCGATCTTGGCGGTGCTGATGAACCCCGTTCATGCGAATTTCGTATGGCCGCGAATGTTCGAGTGCGAGGCCAACGTGGAGCAGGACGATGGCACCAAACTCGGCTGCACCCGCATCAAGGTTCTGCGCGAAATTGAGGCGCCCCAGGTCACGCGGGAACAAGCTACAAAGTTCGGCATTCTTGCAGCGAAGGCAGTCTATCACGAACCCAAGTGGAACCGCTGGGCCGAAGATTGGCTGTCCGGCAAGGACAGGTCGGCACGGGCGGTGCGGGCGACGCGGTGCTTGGGGGTCGCGGCGGCAGCAGCATCGGCGGCGAATGCAATGGCGGCGAATGGAATGGCAGCGAAGGGAGCGGCGGCACGGGCGGCAAAAATGGCGGCGACAGAGACTCCCATTGATCTCGTCGCCATCGCCAAGGAAGCAGTGCAATGAAAGAACCGCAACCTCCGGCAACCCTGCCGGATGGCCGACCATACGCCGAATGGTACGACGCGGCATGGGCCGAGTTATGCCGTGCGCGGGGCCGGCTGGCCATCATCAAGGGCCATGCCAATGCGATTCGCAACATTGACCGCAAGTCTTTCCCCGATGCGAGCCAAGCGACTCTCAAGAATCTCTCCGCTCAAGTTGTTGACTTAGTGGAGATAGTCGCGACGGCGCTCGATGACATCGAAGACCTGAAAACCGACATCAACCGCGAGGTCGAATCCCAGATCGGCCGGTGGCCCGACAAGGCGGAACGGCCGTTCGTCAACATTTCACTGACAACACCATGAGAGGCGATATGAGCGAACAACTCCCAGCTGATAATGGGTCGCTGCTTTCCGCAATCACTCGTGCGGCGGCCGACCCCGCCATCGACGTTGACAAGATGATGAAGCTCTCCGAAATGTACGAGCGGCTGGAAGGGCAACGGGCACAACGGGAATACAATGCCGCGATGGCCGAGGTACAGGCCGAAATGCAGCATGTGGTCAAGGACGCGACGAACCCTCAGACCCGATCCAAATATGCCACCTATGCGGCCCTGGATGCGGCTCTGCGGCCGATCTATGCGCACCACGGGTTTTCGGTCAGCTTCGACACGGCGGAAGCCAAGGAAGGGCATCTCGGGGTCGTTTGTTTGATCGGGCACCGCTCCGGCCACACGAAATCCTATCGGGCGGACATTCCGGTGTCCACGACGGGGTTGCAGGGCAAGGCCAACATGACCCTGACCCATGCCACGGGATCCGCCATGACTTACGGACGGCGGTATCTCCTGGAAATGGCCTTCAACATCGTGCGCAGCGACGACGACGGGAACGCGGCGGGCGGGTCCATCTCGCAGGATCAACACGACGAGTTGTTGGCCCTGTTGGGCGAGACGGGGGCGGATCACGGCAAGTTCCTGGCCTACTTCAAGATTCCAAGTCTCGACAGGTTGCCGGCCAAGGATCTCGATCGGGCCATGAAACTTCTGGACCAGAAGCGGGCGAAATGACATCACCGCGGCTGGGCAAGGCATGGCTTGGCAGTGCATGGCCGGGCACGGCTTGGCAGGGCGTGGCTAGGCGCGGCTCGGCGTGGCTAGGCGAGGCATGGCCGGGCGCGGCAGGGCTAGGCACGGCATGGCTGGGCATGGCGGGGTTTGGTGCGGCAGGGCACGGCATGGCGGGGCTGGGTTCGGCAGGACAGGGCGTGGCAGGCCGTGGCATGGCATGGTTTTAGGAAAGGACAAGAGCGATGGATATTGATGTAACGATCAGCGGGGTTACGCCGCTTCTGTGCCACAATTTCACGGATGCCGCACAACAGGAGGCGACGGAGGGCACGCGGCCGAGCACCAACAACGACCGGGGCAGCGCAAGGGAACAAGCCGAAGCATTGCTCTATCTCGACAACAACGGACGCCCGGTTATCCCGGCGGCGAATCTGCTCCGTGCCATCATCGACGCGGGGACATACTTCAAGGTTGGGCGGAGCAAGATTACGACGCAGAGGTCGAGCATTGTCCCGGCCTGCGTCGCCGTCGATCCCATCGTATTGCCGATCAAGTCGAAACATCCGTGGGCGGTTGACAGCCGCCCCGTTCGGATGCCGGCAACGGGCGGGAGGATACTTCGCCATCGGCCGATGTTCGAGGATTGGTCGCTGGCGTTCAGAATCGACCTGGACCCCGATCTGATCACCCCAAAGTTGCTTCGCAACCTGGTTGACGCCGCCGGGAAGCGCGTCGGGCTTGGGGACTTCCGCCCGTTCTGCAAAGGCCCGTTCGGGCGCTTCGTTGTCACCAAATGGGCGGAGAGGGAAGCAAAATGATTCTTCACGCCGTCGAACAGCGTTCCGAGGAATGGTACGCGCTGCGGCTCGGGAAGCCGACGGCGTCGGAATTCTCGAAGATCGTCACCAGCAAGGGGGAGCCGTCGAAATCTGCCTCGACCTATGCAATCACGCTCGCCATCGAACTTTACGCCGGCAAGACCCCGGACGCATGGGAGGGGAACACTTGGACGGAACGGGGGCGCGAGCTCGAGGACGAGGCCATTGCCCGGTACGAATTCGACCGCGATGTCGAGATTACCAAGACCGGGTTCGTGACCGACGACGACCGGACGATGGGGTGTTCGCCGGACGGACTGGTCGGGTCGTTTGGGCTGATCGAGGTCAAGTGCCTGAAGGCCGAAAACCACGTTCGGGCACTGATGCGGAAGGACTGCCCGCCGGACTATATCGCACAGGTCCAAGGCCAGATGATGATCTGCAAGCGCGACTGGTGCGACCTCGTGTTTCACCACCCCGAGTTGCCAATGGCGGTCAAGCGCCAGCACCGCGACGAGAAGTTTATCGAGGCGCTGCGGCAAGAAATTCCGGCCTTGTTGGCCGAACGAGACAGGGTGTTGGAGGCCCTTCGATGACATACGAACACAGCGAGAATACCGGGACTCTTTTCAAGGCTGAAAAGAAAACCGACCGCCACCCCGACTACACGGGGACAGCCACTATCAACGGCACCCGGATGCGAATCGCCGCCTGGATCAAAGATGGGAAGAAGGGCAAGTTCCTGTCATTGGCCTTCACGCCGCATACCCCGGAACGGCGGGCTGAGCAACCGGGTCTCGGGGACGAGATTCCGTTCTGACATGCGGCCTATCATCCGCGACAGGAAATATCTCGATTGGCTTCGCACGGAGCGGTGTGCCATTTGCGGGCTCGTGGGGCCGAGCGACCCGGCGCACATCGGGACGGCCGGGAAGGGACTGAAAAGCAGCGACGACGAGGCACTGCCTTTGTGCCGGTACCACCATGTTGTGGGGCACACGAAGGGAGAAATGTTGCTGTTCCGTAATTTGGCTCCGGCTGGCCTGCTCCGCGCCGCGTTCCGCGCCCTCGCAAGAGAAATGTACCAGGATTATGCCAACAAGCATCATCAAGGATGACTTCGGGCGGGGTGCGCTGTTCAAGCGCCTCTCGCTGATGAAGTACCCCTTCACCGTGCAGGTGAAGAAGGGCCGGGATCGGACGGTCGAACAGAACCGGACGATGTTTTTTCTTCTTTCCCAGCTGGCGGAACAGAGCGGCGAGACGATGGAGGAATGCCGGGCCGAGATGAAGTTGGCGGTTGCCGTGCCGATGATGCGAGCCGAGGACGACGATTTCCGGGAGTTCTGGCAGAAGATGGTGGTTGACCGATCCCCGGCGCTGGGCTGGGAACAGCAGTTAAGCCTCATGACCGGGCGGTACGAAATCCCCGTGACCCGCCTGATGACCACGGAACAGATGAACAGGCTGTTCGACGGGATTATCCGGTGGGCGGCGGAGGGCGGGCACTATCTCGTCATGCCGGAGGATATGTGATGACCTTTCTCAAACGGCTGTGGGGCCGGTTATGGGCAAAGTCCGAACCGCCACCGGGCTCCCCGAAGGTCTGGGCGAACACGCTGGCTCGACACATCGATGATGCAACGCCGGGGGGGCTATGATCGATTATTCGACCGAAAAGGGGGCCGATGTGCTGGTGGGGGTTATCCGCAGCTATTGGGCGCGGAAGGGGTACTCCCCGACCGTCTGGGTGGAGCAAGTGTTTGTCGATGACGATCCGTTCACCGATAGCACCGGCCGGCACTACTACGGCATCAAGTCCGATATGGTGAACGGGTGCCCGAAGGGGTATGGGGGATGCCCGGAAAATCAAACCTGAGCGGGGACGACCGGGGTAATGGGGAGACTCCGAACGAACTCGCCTTTTCCCGTGGGTTGGCCCATATGGATACCCTTTGTTCCGACTATCCCCGTAATAAGGCCCCTGTCGCGGCCATACGCCGAAAATGCCTCGATTGTGTGTGCGGCAATCGTGCCGAGGTCGCGCGGTGTCATATCGTGGCTTGTCCTCTCTGGCCCTATCGCATGGGTCGGAATCCGTTCCACGCCAAGGCGAAACCATGAAAAAGGCCATCAGCAGCCGAACCGCGATCTACACCCGATTCGCGATCTTCAACACCCGCAAGCCGGGCTGGGCCTGCAAGGATTGCAGGGTAGTCAACCCGACGAAGGGGCCGTGCCTCAATTGCGGATCCGAGAAATATTGGTATCTCGCCAGCAAGCCCGAGCAGATACGATTCGGGCAACTCTGCGCGATGGAGAGGCGGGGGGAGATTCAGGATCTCCGCTTCCAGGTCGCGGTCCCGTTGGACGTCTTGGCCGAACATCACGGAAAATATGTCACCGTCGCCACTTACCGGGCCGATGCCGTCTATTCCAAGGACGGGAACCTGGTGGTCGAGGATGTGAAGGGCAAGGAGGTGCCGATCACACGGGAATCGGCGCTCAAGATGAAGTTGTTCAATGTCACAATGGCCCCGGTACGGGTCGAAATCGTGAGGATCAAATCATGAAACCGATCATCATCGCAGCAACTGTCCTGCTGGCGGGCTGCGCAACCAAAGGGATCACCACGCTTACAGACGGCCCCACTACGGTCAAGGAATGGGCCTTCTCTCGCGGGGCCGTCTACACGGTCGAAAGTGATGGGAAGGTCATGCCCGCCGGCGCGGTCGCCGTCCAGAACCCCTTTCTCGGTGTCGCGAAGGTCGTCGCCGGCCCGGTCGCCACGGTCGCGGCAGGGGCGCTGATAGGTCGTGGTCTCGGCGGGGTTGACGTGAACGTGTCGCCATGAACCTTTATGCTGGCCACAGCCCTTGCAAACACGGCGTCCTGGCCCATGCGCCGGGGTTTCTCGGGGCAACGCATATGAACACCTGCTGGCGGTGCGCATGGCGGCACCCGATCAGGGCATGGAAGAGGTTCTGGGGATGACTTGGCAACCGATGGACACCGCTCCGCGGGACGGAACGCATATCTGGGTCACGATCCCCGATCATGGCCAGTACATTGTGGCATGGCTCGGCGGGCTGTTGGGTAGCACCGAAACCGATTGCGGCGGCTGGTGTGTCGTCAGCGACCAGAAGCCTCCGTCGGGCTGGTCTGATGGCGTTTGTTGGGGAGTGAACGAAGACGGAGAGCCGAGCGCCCAACCCACACGGTGGAGGGTGGTGTGGTGACTTACCCCTGCGAGACGAAGTACTTCCCCGTGCAAACGTGGCTCCCCCGCCTTCTGGAAGGGTGGAGGGTGCCACTGGTGGTCGGCCTCGCCGGGTCGCACGGAGAGTGGAGCGTGATGTTGTGGAGGCCTGTGGCGTGACCGTTCGCATCATTACGGGCGATGCGCCGCTGTTCGCCGAAATGGGCTAATGGCCGGGTTTCACAAGGTAGCAGGGTCAAGCGCCGGGGTTGATCGGCACCCGAACGACTTTTACCCCACACCCCCGGCCGTAACGCGGGCGCTTTTGAATGTAGAGACATTCCCCGGCCCTGTGCTGGAGCCTTGTGCGGGGGCCGGGCATATCGTGGGAGAACTCGAAACCCACGGGTACGAAGTGCGCGCCAACGAACCTTTCTTTCAGGGGTACAAGACGCACACCGCGACGGACTTTCTCGCGTGGAGGCACATGGTGTCGTGCCAATCCATTGTCACCAATCCGCCTTATAGATTGGCCCTGGAATTTATCACTAAGGCCATCGAACTAAAGGCTCGCAAACATGCATGGCTCCTGCGGTTCCAGTTCATTGAATCGAAGGCGCGTTACCAATTCTTCCAAGACCACCCACCAGCCCGGGTCTGGGTTTTCAGCAAGCGCGTGCAGGTAAGCGAGCGCGGTCTGGATAACCCGATAGGGGGCATGATTGTTTATGCATGGTGGGTCTGGGAGCGAGGCTACCGGGGGCATCCCGAGATCAGGTGGTTCCCGCCCGACGCTGTGTCCGCTTCACTAAAATGACCCGCCCTCTCGCCATCGACCTCTTTTGCGGCCTTTTCGGCTGGTCCGATGGGCTGATCGCCGAGGGTTGGCGGGTGGTCGGGTTCGACCTTGAAGATATGTGCGGGAAATTTGGGGTTCCGCGACCACAGCATACCAGTGTGGTCTTGCAGGACGTATTGACGCTGCGTGGTTCGCAGTTCAAGGACGCCGGGCTGATCGTGGCCTCCCCGCCATGCACCGAATACAGCTACATGGCAATGCCGTGGTCACGGGGGAAGCAAATCGCGCGGGCGCTCAGGGGCGAGGGGGAATTCCCGGAAGGCTATACCGGGTCGCGAACCGTGCCCGAACTCAATACCCTGTTCGATGCCTGTTTCCGCATCCAACGCGAGGCGTGCGCGGCGGCGGGGCATCACATTCCGATGGTGGTCGAGAACGTGCGGGGAGCCATCCCGTGGGTCGGGCGGTCGCGGTGGAATCACGGATCGTTCCACTTGTGGGGCGACGTGCCGGTGCTGATGCCGCCTGTCGGCAGGGTGCCGAAGATTCCCGGCTTTCGCTTTGATGGTAGTGGGGGGTCGTTCCAGACGGCAAGCGTCAAGGAGACGGGCATCAAGCTACTGTCCGACAAAGGACGCCGAACCGACCCCGGCAAGGGCGCGCGGTTCACGTCGCGGGACTGTGGGGAGGAGGGGGTGAAACAGCGCGGCTCAGGGCGTGAATGGTTCGCCGGCGAAGGCAAAATCTCCCGCACGGCCAGCAGCAAACCGCCTGCTCGCTTGCTCGCCTCCGCCATGATCGCCAAGATTCCGGTCGCGCTGAGCCGCCATATCGGGCGCGCCTACTTCCCGGCTCCTTCGTGTAGCCGCCCCACTTCGGCGGTCCCGGCCAGGCCGAACACCCGAATATCCTGACGGCCCAATACCACCTGACCGCCTGTTCTTCGGGCATCCCTGCTTTGATCAGATTGAACCGGAACCTGAGATCGGCGGCCTTCCGGTCCTGTGCTGATCCGCCGATATAATAGTCGAAGTCATGGGCCAGGCACGCCAGCTTGTACTTTTCGGCGTCCCGCGGGTTGACCCATTTTATGAAGGTGCAGCCGTCCGACTTGAACGGCACGGTTCACTCCTTGAACGGACCAGTCCCACCCGTCATATTATCGTCTCCTCGAGAAGAGGCCGGAGAGATGTGGCTGGCCCTTCCGGCTGGGCCTCCAAACCGCCTCCTTAAGGTGGAGCCGGGCCACACCCCACCGCGCCCCTACCTGGGCGGTTGCGGCAGGAACCGCGCCAGATATCCGAAAACCACGGCCAGCGCGCCCGTCAGGCCCGATGCCTGTTCGGGGGTCAATGCCCAATCGGTCGTCTGCCCGAGGACGAGGACGACGATGAACCCGACCGCACCGCCGATGCCGCCGCTCGCAACAGTCTTGTTCTGCATGATAGCCTCAATACGTGAAAAGCACTTGAGTCAACCCGATATCCCGGCGTCTGTCAAGATGAACGCCCCATCCGGCCACCCCCACGGACCAGCCGAGACCCAACGCTCGCGAGACAAGCGCTCCCTTGTCCGACCCATCACGTAACGCAATGTCGATGGCCATCGTGCCCTCGGTCTTGTAGTAGGGGTTGCGCATCAGGTGCAGGCTTCTCGGGTGCCCGCCGACCTTGAGATTGTGCGCGGCCGACCGGCAGCACGACGTTACCCGCATGGGCCAATTGTAGTCCAACCGGAGAGCGAGCAAGGCAGGCTCGAAGCCGGGATGGAACCTTGTCTCGTGCGTCTCGGGGTCGGCCAGTTCGGCATCGGTGAAAAGAACATGTTTCGTCAAGGGGTGCTTGATCATAGCTCCTCCGTGTCAACGATCCATGAGGACGGCACCTATGCCCCCAACTCGGCTACCTCGTCGAGGCGCTCGAGCGACCGGCGCAAGCCTATCAGGCGGTTTGAATTGTCGGCGCTCGGGTCGTGCCCGAAGTCGGCCGTGGCTGCTTCGAGTTCAGCCACGATCACCACCCTTTGATGCCGCGCCAAGGCCTGTCTCCAGCCCGTCTCGGCCTCCTCTTCGGGTCGCACGAATCGTTCGAGACGCGCCGCTCTCGACAAGCGTTCGACGATATCGCCGAACCCCCGTTCAGCTAACTGGATTTTCAGCGCCTCCGAGTCAAGGTCGGGCGCCAAGGCCGCGATATCCAGAATCGCCCGCC
>JBHHXR010000024.1:0-22398 GCA_046757205.1 Paracoccaceae bacterium | reverse complement strand
CAAGACCCAAACCATCGCGACGCTGAAGACCATCGGGGCCGTGGGCGGCACGATCTTCTCCGTGTATTTCATTCAGATCGCACTGCTTTCGGTGCTCGGCATCGTGATCGGCCTGGTGCTGGGGGCCGGGCTGCCGCTGGCGCTGGGACCGGTCTTCGCCGCCAGCCTGCCGGTTCCGGCGGAGTTCGGCATCTATGCCCGGCCGTTGGCGGAGGCGGCGCTCTACGGCACCCTGACGGCGCTCATTTTCACCATCTGGCCGCTGGCGCGGGCGCGCGGCATTCGCGCCGCCGCCCTCTTCCGCGACCTTGCCGCGCCCGAGCGGCGGCTGCCGCCGGCCCGTTATGTCGCCGCGAACGCGTTTGCGGTCCTGGTGCTGGTCGGTCTGGCGGCGTGGCTCTCGGGCGTCCCGGCGCTAACCTTCTGGGCGGCTGGCGGGATATTCGCCGCGATGCTGGTCCTGCTGGCAGCGGCGGTGCTGGTGCGCCGGGTCGCGGCGGGGCTGTCGCACGCCTCTTTCGTGCGCGGACGGCCGGCGACGCGGCTGGCGCTGGCCTCGGTCGGCGGCCCCGGCGGCGGCGCCGCCTCGGCGATCCTGTCGATGGGGCTGGGGCTGAGCGTGCTGGCCGCCATCGGCCAGATCGACAGCAATCTGCGCGGCGTCATCTCGCAGGATCTGCCCGAGCGCGCACCGAGTTTCTTCTTCGTCGACATCCAGAAGGACCAGTTGCAGGGGTTTCTCGAAAGGACCGGCGGCGAGCCCGGTGTCGAACGGGTCGATACGGCGCCGATGCTGCGCGGCATCATCACCCGGATAAACGGCCGCCCGGCTGCCGCGACCGCCGGCGATCACTGGGCGCTCAGGGGCGACCGCGGCCTGACCTATGCCGCCGCGCCGCCGCCAGGAACCGAAATAACCGCCGGCACATGGTGGGCGGCGGACTACTCCGGCCCGCCGGTCATGAGCTTCGCCGAGGAAGAAGCCCGCGAGATGGGCCTGAAACTGGGCGACACGGTCACGGTGAACGTTCTGGGCAGGGAACTGACGGCGACGATAACCAGTTTGCGGACCGTCGATTTCTCCGACATGGGGATCAATTTCCTGATGATTCTCGACCCCGCCGCCCTGCAGGCCGCGCCGCATTCGCACATCGCCACGGTCTATGCCGACAGCGCCGCCGAAGGCAGGCTGCTGGCCGGTCTGTCGGACACCTTCCCCAACATCACCGCGATCAGCGTGCGCGAGGCCATCGAACGGATCAGAGGAATGCTGTCCAGCCTCGCCGCGGCGATCCGCTGGGGCGCATCCGCCACGCTGCTGACCGGCTTCGTGGTGCTGATCGGGACCGCCGCCGCCAGTGAGCAGCGCCGGGTCTTCGAAGCCGCCGTCCTGAAGACGCTGGGCGCGGTGCGCGGCCGTATCCTGGCCAGCTTTGCGCTGCGCTCCGCCCTTGTCGGGGCGGCGGCAGGATCGGTGGCGATACTGGCCGGCAGCATTGCCGGCTGGGCCGTCATGACATACGTGATGGAGGCTGACTACCGCTTCGAGCCCGTTTCCGCGACGCTCATCGTACTGGGAGGCATTTCCGTAAGCCTTTGCGCCGGCTTGCTTTTCGCGCTGAAACCGCTGGCCACCCGACCGGCTCAAGTGCTGCGCGCGCGCGAATGAACCGGCCCGGACATGAAGAATTTTTCATGTATTAAGAGCTTGAAACATAACCCGAACACACCGATATTTACGAAGGGTGAGCGCGGGAGCCTGCTCCTGCGCCTGTGGTCAACAATCAGGAGGTCATGATGGCCGAATTCGAAACCGTCCGCCGCGCCGGCGCCGGTGTCCGCACAGCCGAGATAGACGCCGGTCTGCGCGCGCATATGAACAAGGTCTACGGGCTGATGTCCGTGGCCATGGTGATTACCGGCGTCGTCGCCTACGTGGTCGGCAATTCCGAGGCCATGCTGATGGCCATCTTCGGCTCGCCGCTGAAATGGGTGGTGATGTTCGCGCCGCTGGCCGTGGTTTTCGGCTTCAGCGCGTCCATCCACAAGATTAGCACCGCCACGGCGCAGCTTGTGTTCTGGGTGTTTTCCGGCCTCATGGGCCTGTCTATCAGCTACATTTTTGCCGTCTACACCGGCTTTTCCATCGCCCAGACCTTCCTGGTCACAGCTATCGCCTTCGCCGGGCTCAGCCTTTACGGCTACACCACCAAGCGCGACATCTCCGGTTGGGGTTCGTTCCTGATCATGGGCGTGATCGGCCTGATCGTGGCGATGATCGTCAACATCTTCCTGCAGAGCGCGGCGATCATGTTCGCCGTCTCGGCGCTCGGTGTGCTGATCTTCGCCGGTCTGACCGCCTATGACACCCAGAAGATCAAGAACGGCTACCTGATGCTGCGCGCCTCCGGTGGCGAGGAATATGCCGGCAAGGCCGCCATCACCGGCGCGCTGAGCCTGTATCTCGACTTCCTGAACATGTTCCTGTTCCTGCTGCAGTTCATGGGCAACCGCCAGTAATCGCGGCGGCGACGGAACAAGACCAGAGAGGGGCCGGAGTTCATTCCGGCCCCTTTTTCATGCCGATGCGATGCTGCGGACCATGATGACGGCCGGGAACGCCACTCCGGGGCCGAGATCGGCGACGATCTCGCGGACACGCGAAAACCCGAGAGCGCGGTAAAAAGGCTCCGCCGTCCTCGTCGAATAGCACTCGAGTACGGAAATGCCCTCGGCCCGGGCATCCGAAACGCAGCGCTCCATGATGGCGCGGCCGACGCCGCGGCGGGCCTGGTCCGGATCGGTCGCGAAGTGGCGCACGTGGGCGTGCCCGGGCTCGGGGCGCGACCCGTGCGGATGCCGGCGGCTCCACCCGCCGCAGCCCAGCACGTCCTCGCCGCTGACCGCCACGTAGTAGCTGCCCGACGCAAGCAGCAGCGGGTTGGCGCGCGATATCTTCGGGACCGCCGTGACCAGCAGCGATGGCGGGTAGTCCGGTTTCAGCAATATCCGGAAGGCGCGCTGAAGCAGGGCGTCGACAAGCGGCAGGTCGCTTCGCTTCGAATTGCGGACGGTGAAATCCATATCCTTCGCCAAAACAAAACGGGCCCCGGGTTGCCCCGCGGCCCGCGATCCCGAATGCCAGGATGGCCTATTTGATCTTGCCTTCCTTGTAGTCGACGTGCTTGCGGACCACGGGGTCGTATTTCCGCACCACCATCTTTTCCGTCATGGTGCGCGAATTCTTCTTGGTCACGTAGAAATGACCGGTATCGGCCGTCGAGTTCAGCCGGATCTTGATCGTGGTTGGCTTCGCCATCTGTGCATCTCCCGGCGCAATCGCCGCCTGTTGCCTGAGCCGCGCCGCCTTGCGCCGCTCGTGAATTTCAAGACCCCGCTATCTACACGCGCGGCCCCCGGTGTCAAGACTTGCCCGCCCGCCGTGCCCTCACAGATAGCAGAAATACGACCTTTCCCCGCGGTGATCGAAGAACGGAACACCGCGCACCGCGCCCGGCCGCGACAGCCGTTTCGACACTTCGGCCAGCACGACCTCGGTGATGAAGGGCAGGTCCAGGTGGCGGGCCTCGTCGATCGCTATCCAGTGCAGGCCGCTGAGTTCGTCGGAGGCGGCGGAAAAATCGTCGACATCGCCATGAACCTCGCCGGCATCGGAGAGGAAGAACCGCGCATCGAAGCGCCGCGGCCTGCCCGGCGGCGTGACCGCCCGGAGAAAGAACGTCAGCGCCGAGTGATGCGGCAGGACGCCGTGGGCGAGAAACGACCGCCACGCCGGCGCGGGCGCGCGCCCGGCGGCGTCCGGCGCCGGCTTGCCGAGCAGCAGCCCGGCCTCCTCCCACAACTCGCGTATGGCCGCCGACGCCAGCGCGGCCGGCGCAACCTCGCCTGACCGGCGGGCGAGAAGCTCGGCGTTCCCGGCCGAAAGGGGTGTTGCTGCGGGAACTTCGGCATCGGCTTCATCCACCGCGCCGCCGGGAAACACGAACTTGCTGGGCATGAAGGCCGCGGCGGCGCCGCGCTGGCCCATCAGGACCTCGCAGCGCCCTTCCCTTGAACGCATCAGGATTATGGTCGCGGCATCCCTGACCTCGGCCGGCACGGTATTCTCCGAATTTTCGAAACGGGTTGACCGCAGGACTATGTCGCGGGCGGTTCGGACTGTCCACCTCCGCGCCGCTCCGCCGCCGGTGCCCGCCGCGCTTCGCCAAAACCGTGCATCCGCTTGGCCCACTGGACCGCCACGAACATGCCCTTCAGCCGCGGCAGCAGGAACAGCGAGACGGTGACGAAAATGCCGGAAAACGCCAGCGCCATGACGCCGCCGCTGGGGCGGAACGCCTTGTAGAAAAGGAACATCGTGGGCGCGATGACATGACCGGCGAGCAGGACCGTGGCCCAGGCCGGGCCATCGTCGGCGCGATGATGATAAAGCTCCTCGCCGCACACCGCGCAGGTGTCGCGGACCTTCAGATAGCTTCGGAACATCGGGCCGCCGCCGCAATTCGGGCACTTGCCGCGCCAGCCCCGCAGCACGGCGGGCCAGACCTCGCGCCTTTCGGTGGATTCGACGGGGGATTCTTTCATCGCGTGAACATAGTCTGATCCGGCGACGAAAGTAGCGAGACAAAGCGCCTTGCGGCGCGATGTCGCAAATACCGGCGACGGAAGGGGCGCGCTTGCGCGTTGAACCTGTGACGACGCGCCAGAGGGGCGCCCGCAAGGACCTGCGAAAAGGACAAGAAGATGAAAACCAAGACAAAGAGAAATCTGGCCATACTCGCGGTCACGGCCGGGGTTGCCGTGGCAGGACTGGCGCTTGCCAAGGAGGGCGAGCGCGGACGTTTCGGGCACGGCGGCCCGCGCGCCGAAATGATGTTCAACGAAATCGACGCCGACGGCGACGGCAAGGTGACGCTGGAGGAATTCCGCGCCCACCGCGAGGCGCGCTTCAACGAAGCGGACGCCAACGGCGACGGCAACATCAGCCGCGAGGAAATGATCGCCGCGCTCGTCGCCATGCAGAGCGCGCGGATACAGGAACGCGCCGAGATGATGACGGAGCGGATGTTCTCGCGCTTCGACGCCAACGAGGACGGCATCCTCGGCGCCGACGAGATCCCCGAGAACCGGGGCGAAAAGATGTTCGCGCGGCTGGACGCCGATGAGGACGGCAGCATAACCTTGGAAGAAATGCGCGCGATGCGCCACGGCCCGGGCCGCCGTTCCGGCGATCATTCGGGGCAGTAGGTGCCGACCGCGCACCAGCGCGATGACGCATGAACGGAAACAGCGGGCCGCATGTATCTGGAACGGCAGCAGAACGGGAGCGACGGCGACGCCGGTCTGCTCCGGCGTTTTGCCGACGGCGACCAATCGGCGGCCCGAACCCTGGTGGCGCGGCATCTGCACGGTGTCCACGCCACCGCTTCGCGCATGCTCCGCGACCGGACCGAGGCAGAGGATGTCGCCCAGGAAGCCATGCTGCGGCTCTGGAGGATCGCGCCGGAATGGCAGGATGGCCGGGCCAGGGTTTCCACCTGGCTGCACCGGGTCACCGTCAATCTGTGCATCGACCGTCTGCGCCGCCGCAGGAGGATCGACCCGGGCGAGGTTCCGGACCGCGCCGACGACGCACCGGGAGCCGAGGCACGGTTGCAGGGAAAATCCCGCCGCGCGGCGCTGCAAGCCGCCCTCGCCCGATTGCCGGAACGGCAGCGCCTGGCGATCATGCTGCGCCATTTCGAGGAGCTTCCGAACGGAGAGATCGCCGATATCCTCGGCATTTCCGTCGAAGCCGTCGAGAGCCTGCTGGCGCGCGGGCGCAGGGCGCTGGCGGCGGAGCTGTCCGGGCAACGCGGCGCGCTGGGGCTGATGTAAGGAGCACGGAACATGGCGAGACACGAAAAACCTCTGAGCGAACGGGAACTCGACACGCTGTTCGCCGCCGTGCGCGAGGACGCCGGAGCGCTGCCCGAACATCTGGTCGCCGCGGTGCTGGCCGACGCCAGCCGCGTCGCCGCGGAGCGGAAGCCGGCGGCGCCGGCCGCGCGGCGCCAACGGCGCCCGGCGCACCGGTTTTCGGCGCTGCTCGACGGGCTGGGCGGCTGGCCGGGGGCGGCGACGGTTGTTGCGAGCGGCCTGCTGGGGCTCTGGATAGGGGTGTCCGACCTTGCCTCGTTGCCCTACCTTGATGACATCGGCAGCGAACTGAACGTTTTCGTCGACGGCAGCGACACGCTCCTGCCGCTGGCGACGCTGGACGATCTGGCAATGGACGGATGACGATGGCCAACAGCGACAACACCATCCAACGAAGAACCCCGCGCTGGGTCAAGGCCGTGCTGGTCGTTTCGCTGGCGCTGAACTTCGTCTTCATCGGGCTTGGCGCCGGGCTGGTCCTGCGGTCGCAGGGCGGGCACGGGCCGGCGGCTCGCGACGCCGCGCTCATGCTGGCCCGCGCCCTGCCGCGCGCCGACCGGCGCGAACTGTTCCGCGAATTCCGCCAGCGGCGCGGCGAAATCGTCGATACCACTCCCGGCCCGGCACGCTACCGCCGGCAGATCGCCGAAATACTCCGCACCCGGCCCTTCGATGCCGAGGCGCTCAGAAGCATCCTCGGCGAACAGCGCCAGCGCGGCCTGCGGATCGCCAACGCGGGCAGCGACGCCGTAGTGGACCACCTGGCAAAGATGACAGACGAGGAACGCGCAGCGGTAGCGCGCCGCCTGCTTCGCGGGCCGGAACGCCGCCAGCAAGGTGCAACGAAATAGCCCCGGCAACCGCCCCCAATCCGCCAGGAAACCCGCCATGCTCGATCTGAAGGCGTGGAGACCGGCAGGCGCACCGAAGCCTTTTGGCGCGAGGGCGTGGCGTTTCCAAGCGGTGCCTTCGCCCGGCGGCGGAGAGAGGCGCCTCGCGTCGCCCCGGCACGGAACCTCGCCAGCCCGGAGAGGCCGCGCCCGGAACCGCGACGCCGGGGCAGCGGTGCGGGCCGTTCGGGCCGGAGGGCTCGACACCGGCTGCCTCCGGGTGCCGCTGGTGCCGGCGGAAGCGAAATGCGCGCCCGGGGCTCGTTGGCGGCCGGCGCCGCCGACAGCGGGAGTTCCGTCAGACCGGTTTCGCCACGCTGACCGGTGACGCCGGCTGCCGGGTGGCGTTCGGCGAGGAAGGCGCGACGCCCTTTCGCGATGGCGACAACAACCGCCGCGGTCGCGGACATGCCGCGTGTCGTGTCCGTCCGGCAACCCGGGACCTGGCCGCAGGGCGCGTCGTGAAGGTGTGCAACTCCCGGCGGCCGGGCGATGACGCGCACCGCCTTCCGCCCCGATGGCGGGTGCACCGCTCAGGCCGCCTCGGCCCAAAACGTGATCCGGTTCCGCCCGTTGCGCTTGGATACGTATAGCGCCTCGTCGGCCCGGCGCATGATGGCGGCGATGTCGCTCTCGCCCGGTTGCGCCATGGCGACGCCGACGCTGACCGTGACCGGTGTCGCGCCGCGATCGGCGCCGAGGGTGAACGGCATTGCCTCGACCGCATCCCTGATCCGCTCCGCCGCCGCGTTGGCCTTGTCGCGGGAAATGTCGGGCATGGCGACGAAGAATTCCTCGCCGCCCATCCTCGCCACCAGATCGACGCCGCGAACGTTTTCCTGCAGGCGGCGGGCGAATTCCTTCAGCACCGCATCGCCGGCGCCGTGTCCGTACTGGTCATTTACCTCCTTGAACCTGTCGAGGTCGAGCATCATCACCGCGAAGCCGGCGCCCGACAGGCGCGCCCGTTCGATGACCTGCGCCATGTGGCGCTTGGCATACCGGCGATTGAAGAGCCCGGTCAGCGGATCGACCGACGCCAGCCACAACGTGTCGCGCAGATTGCTGCGCAGCCGGTCGGAATAGCGTTTGCGGCGGAGTTGAAGCCGTACGCGGGCCAGCATCTCCAGCCCTTCATGGGGCGACGCGAGATAGTCGCTCGCCCCCATATCGAGCGCCTTGGCGGCGGCGCCGGTGTCGTGGGCCTGCAGCACCAGGATGATTGCCGACTGGCGGGTCTCCGGGCGCGCGCGAAGCCGGGACACCAGGCGCAGCCCGTCGCCGCCGCCGGGCAGCCGCTGGCTCACCAGGACGACGTCGGGCGCGGTGTCGAAGGCCTTGCGCATGGCTTCCGGCTCGTTGCCCGCCACATCGACGCTCGCCCGCAGCAGCTCGCGCAGGTATCGCTGCCAGTTCGCACCCTGTTGATCGGAACCGGGCACCAGCAGGATTTCGGGTTCGTGCAGATCGTCGTCAGGAAAATCACCGCCGGCCGCACGGGAAAGATCGTAATACCCGAGTTCGCGGTTGGTCTCGTCGCGCATGCGCAATTCGTCGACCAGCATCTTGACGCGCATCAGGTTGCGCACCCGCGCGAACAGAGCGACATCATTGATCGGCTTGCCGAGAAAGTCGTCGGCCCCCGCCTCCAACCCCTTGATCCGCTCCTCCGTCGAACCGATGGCGGTGACGATGACGACCGGAATATGTTCCGTCAGCGGATCGCCCTTCAGCGTCCGGCAGACGGTATACCCGTCGATGTCGGGCATCATGACGTCGAGCAGGATCAGGTCGGGCAGCGTCGCGGCGGCGATCTGCAGGCCTTCGGTTCCGTTTTCCGCCAGCAAGACGTCGTAATAGGCGCTGGCCAGCTTGCTCTTCAGCACGAGCCGGTTGGTCGCCACGTCGTCCACCACGAGAATGCGCCCGGTCATCCAGCCTCCGCGAACCGAAGAAAAATGCGTTCCTGTCTGGTCTTGGAATGTTGCGGCAAACGTCTTAACGGTTGATTTAAGATTTGCCCGCGGTGCCGAAGAGGAGGCCGAAATCACCCGCGAACAGGCTGAAACCATCGCCCTAGAAGCGCTGGCATGGGTCGCCGCGCAGGGCGATATGCTGGAAGGTTTCCTGCATTGCACGGGAGCTTCCGCTTCCGGTCTGGCCGAACGGGCGCGGGACCCGGAATTTCTCGCCGCCCTACTCGATTTTCTGATGACGGACGACGCCGGCATCATCGGGTTTTCGCGCAGCGCCGGGCTCGCGCCTGAAATCATACCGGCCGCCCGCGCCGCGCTGCCCGGCGGCGACCTGCCGAACTGGACCTGATTTCACAGGTCGATCTCCAGCACGCCGCCGGGTTCGGCCGCCCTTGACTGACAGAGAATGATGCTTGCGGCCCTCTGCCCCTGCGACAGCACGAAATCGCGGTGCTCGGCCTCGCCGCCCAGCAACCCGCACTTGCAGACGCCGCACAGGCCGTCGGAGCATTTGACATCCACCCTGACGCCGCTTTCCAGGAGCGCATCCGTCGCGGATTTTTCCGCCGGCACAAGGATTTCGCGACCGCTCTTGCACAGCCGGAGGGTGAACGGATGGTTGACGTGGGCCGGCTGTTCCGGCGGCGCGAAATATTCGCGGTGGACCGCCTCGTCCGGCCAGCCCGCCGCCGCCGCGCGTTCCAGCACCGATGCCATGTAGCGGTCCGGCCCGCAGACATAGAGATGCGCGCCCGCAAGCGGATCGGCCAGGATCGCGTCGAGATCGGCGCGGGTGCCCTCGTCGCTGACATGCAGCCGCACGCGACCGGCCCAGGGCGCTTTCGCAAGATCTTGCAGGAAACCCGCGCCGCCGCGCGTCGAGCAGGAGTAATGCAATGCAAAGGAAGCCTTCAGCGCGTGCAGCCGGTGCGCCATCGCGATCAGCGGCGTAACGCCGATGCCGCCACCCATCAGAAGCGTGTGCGGGGCGTCCTCGACAAGCTCGAAATGGTTGATCGGCGGCGAGATGAAGACCTTGCGGCCCTCGGTGAAGATCCGGTGCATCATCACCGAACCGCCGCGCCCCCCGTCCTCGCGCAGAACGCCGATCTGATAGCGCGACCGGTCCGCCGGATCGCCCGACAGCGAATACTGGCGCAGGAACTCCGGCGCCACCAGCACGTCGATATGGGCGCCCGCCGCCGCCGCGGGAAGCGGCGTTCCGTCCGGGGTGCTGAACTCGTACTTGGCGACGCGGGGCGCAATCATTTCCACCCTGGAGACGACGACCTGAAAGACCGGCGGCGGACCCTCCGGCATCGTGAACCGATGCGTCGTCCACACCGCCTCGCCGCGCGAAAGGCGATCCTTGTACTCGCGGGGCGTCAACAGCTCTTGGTAGGCGCGAATCCCGGCCTCGCGGTCCATCGGGAAAGGATAGGGAAACGGCGGCGGGGCGAGGTGCGCGGGATAGACGGCAAGCGTCTGATCCTCGTATTTCAGCTCAAGATCGAGCTGCAAATCCCTACGGTTAACCGGTTTTTCCGGCGGCGCATAGGGACCCTCGGCGGTCATCTCCAGGTCCCACCACCATTTCTTGGTGTCGTTCAGCCCGCCATTGCCGACCCGGTCGTCGAGCATCGCAAGGGCGCGGGCCGCCTTGGGAAAATGCATCGCGGCCCAGCGGAACGGTTTTTCCGCGAACAGCCCTTCGAGGTTCCACGGGCAGGTCTTCATGCAGCGGCCGCACATGGCGCCGCCGGTAGTCGTGACCCGGTAGGTGGTGCATTTCTGGCTGTCGGACTTCCATATCTCGTAGCCGTTGAACATCAGCTTCGGCCCCGCCGTTATCGCCCCGGAAGGGCATTCGCGGGCGCATTTGTTGCAAGCTTCGCAGAAGCTCTGCAGGCCAAAGTCGATCGGTTTGTCGTGGGCCATCGGCATGTCGGTGGTCACCACGCCGGATTTCAGGCGCGGCCCGAGAAACGGGTTGAGTATGACCTCGCCGATGCGGCTGACCTCGCCGAGACCCGACAGCAGCAACAAGGGCGGCTGCAGCACCTCGCCGTCCATCACCGTGTGCGAGCGCGCGGAGTAGCCGAGATTGCGGATCTGCTGCGCGATCACCCCGCCAAGCAGGGAAAACCGCAGATAGGCGCGCATCGATTGCGCGCAGGCGATCCAGTCGTCGCCGCTGGCGCCTTCCATGGTCTCGTGGCCCTGGTCGATGATCAGCGAGACGGCGTTGTCGTGGTAGGGTGTGATCTCCTTCCCGGCCGCGTCATGCGAATAATAGGCCCAGCCGGGGCAGCGGCTGAGCCCCACCGCATCGGCGCCGAGAAAGTAGCTCGTCGCCTTGAGCCGCGCGGCGTTCACTGCCGGGTCGCGGGTGTCGGGATGCCTTTTCGCCGCCGGTTCGCCGTTCTGGATCAGCACCATGGCCCCCAGCGGCGGCCGGAAGGCGAAGGCGGCGGCGGATTTCCGAACGTAATTGCCGGCCCGCGCGCTGTCCTGCACGGCCGGTCCCATGTCGCCGAACTGGGCGCGGGCGAACATGTCGGTGCGCTTCGGCACCCGGGCGACATGGGGCTCGTCGATGAAAGTGGTCGGTTTTTCGACCCGTTTCAAGGTCTCGAACGGATGCGCCCCGTCGGCATAGCGGCGTTTGGCAAACGGATCGTCGCCGAGCGCGGACCGCGCCTGACCGCCCTTGCCGGTCCACCAAGCCAGCGTGGCCGACAAGCCCGGTCCCTGCGCGGCGAGCGGCTTGTCATGGGCGATTTCCAGTGTCGTCGTCACCGCAGCGACGCCGAAACGCGTGCCGATGAAGGGCGCTTCAAGCGCTCCGCTGGCATTGACGCGCGCCAGGCCCGCCGCCACGGCCAGACGCCCCAGATCAACATCGCTCGCCACCTGCGAATGGGCCCGCGCCTCGTAGCCGAGAAGCCGGATGTAGTTGGCCAGCACGCAGGCGGTCTCGGTGGCGCGCAGGCAGGCGCGATGCTCCTGCGCGTTCTGAATCCAGCCGCATCCCGCCTCGTCGACGCCCGGGTCGCGCGGATAGGCATACAGGAACACCAAGGCATGACGATGATGCCGGCAGTCCGCCGGCGGCGCCTCCATCGCCTCCTTCAGCATCGCCATGATGACGTCGATGCCGGAGGCCAGCGTTTTCGTCTGCTTGGTCTTCAGGTCGTTTGCCAGCCGCTCGACATCGGGGTTGACGCGCGGTTCGGCAAGGAACGCCTCAGGCGGCACGGGGCCGGTGCCGCACTGGCTGGCGTCGCAGTAATAACCGAACGCTTTCAGATGATCGGCGCGTTCCTGCGGGTCGGCCGGAATCTCCGCCGTTTCCTTCTTCACCAGCCCTTCGCGGATAGCGTCCATCATCGCCTGGTATTCGGCCATGGCGTTGACGATGCTTTCGGGCATGTCCGGCCGGTGAAACGAAAGCCGGGGCATCGGCGGCACGCGCGAGAGATCCGGCAAGGTGCCGGTCCGCGGCAGGCGTTCCAGCGGATACGGGCCGAGGTGGACCGCACGGTCGCGGTAGGAACGGAATTTCGTCATGTTGCGCCGAGGCCCGGCGCGCTGCGTGCGTCGTCCCCGACCAGGCCCTGCAGGGCCGCGCGGAAGGCCGCGGGCAACGGCACGGGCCGGCGGGTCAGGCTGTCAACATAGACGTGAACGAAAAACGCCTCCGCCGCCGGTTCATCCGAAAGGCCGCGAAACAGGCCGATCTCGTAGCGAACCGAGGAATTGCCGACGCGGGTTACCCGAAGCCCCGCCGTCACGGGATCGGGAAAGGCGAGGGGTCCGAAAAAACAGCACCCGCTCTCGACCGCCAGGCCAACCACCGGGCTGCGCGGCACGTCGAGGCCGGAATTGGCGACAATCCAGCTATTTACGGTGGTATCGACATACTCGTAAAACACCGCATTGTTGACGTGGCCGTAGGCATCGTTGTCGCGCCAGCGCGGGGCGATTTCCATGAAGTGGCGGTAGTCGCCGCGTGCGGTCCTCGGTTCGGCCATGCGCCGGTCTCCCTTCATGGGTGTCGGACAGGGAAAGGGGTTCACCGAAGTGACCAGTAAAATCAAGGGGATTTTGTTCGACAAGGACGGCACGCTCTACGACTTCAATGCCACCTGGGCGGGATGGACGGTGCGGTTCATCAGATCGCTGGCCGGAAGCGAAGACACCGCGGCGGAGCTGGCCGCCGTCCTCGGTTTCGATCTCGGCACGCAGAGCTTCGCCGCCGACAGTATCGTCATAGCGGGCACGCCGCGTGAAATCGTCCGTGCGATACGCCGTTCGTTCCGGGCCTGGAGCGAAGCCGACCTGCTGGCCAGGGTGCGCCTGTCTTCGGCGCGGACTGAGCTGGTGGAGGCGGTGCCGCTGGCGCCGCTGCTGGACCAGCTTCGGGCCGGCGGGCTGGTGCTCGGCGTCGCTACCAACGACCTGCAATCGGTCGCCGAGGCGCATCTGGCGGCTTCGTGCGTGGCCGACCGTTTCGCCTTCATCGCGGGGTGCGACAGCGGCTACGGCGCCAAGCCCGGCACCGGCATGCAAGAGGCCTTCTGCCGCCAAAGCGGGCTGGCGCGGGAGGAGGTGGCGATGATCGGCGACAGCGTTCACGACCTGATGTCCGGCCGCGACGCCGGGATGACGACCATCGGCGTGCTGACCGGGCCGGCGGGGCGCGACACGCTGGCGCCCTATGCCGATGCCATCCTCGCCGATATCGGCGGCCTGCCCGGCTGGCTCGGACTGCGCCCTGGGGCGCCAAATGCGACCTGAGATGTCGTTGACGCCCAAGTATCCGCCGGTCGGTGCCGGAAGACTGTGCCCGGAACCGGAGGACACAGCGTGACCGACAGCACGGCAGAGCCCGCCCGACGACGCGGCGGCGGAAGGGCGGCAAACGCAAGACGCACCGCCACCCGGGCAATCGAGCAAAGCCCGTGGCGCATCCCGGTCAACCCGGACCGTCCCACCGAGCCGCTGGCCGAAGAGGGCGTTCAGGCGATCCACGAAGGCGCGATGACGGTGCTGGAGGATATCGGCATCGAGTTCCTCAACGAGGAAGCCAAGGCCTGTCTGCGCGAAGCCGGCTGCACCGTCGATGCCGACAGCGACAACGTGCGCATGGACCGCGCCTGGGTGATGGAGATGATCGGCCGCGCGCCGGCCGAGTTCGACATCACGCCGCGCAACCCGCAGCGAAAAATTACCATCGGCGGCAAGCACATGGTGTTCGTCAACGTCTCCTCGCCGCCGAACGCCATGGATCTGGACCGGGGCCACCGCGCCGGCGATTTCAGTGCGTTCAGTGATTTCATGAAGCTGACGCAGTATTTCAACTGCATCCACGTGGCCGGCGGCTACCCCGTCGAGCCGGTGGACATCCATGCCAGCGTCCGCCACCTGGACTGTCTTTATGAAAAGCTGACGCTGACCGACAAGGTGGTGCACGCCTATTCGCTGGGCGCCGAGCGGGTCGGGGACGTGATGGAAATGGCCCGCATCGCGTCAGGATTGCCCGAGGCCGAGTTCTTTTCGCAGCCGCGCCTTTACACCAACATCAACTCGTCGAGCCCGCTGAAGCACGACCAACCGATGCTGGACGGCGCCATGCGTTTCGCCCGGCGCGGCCAGCCGGTGATCGTCTCGCCGTTCACCCTTGCCGGTGCCATGGCCCCGGTGACCATGGCCGGCGCCGTGATGCAGTCGGTTGCCGAAGCGCTCGCCGCCATCGCGCTCCTGCAATACATCAACCCCGGCACGCCCTGCGTCTTCGGCACCTTCACTTCGAATGTGGACATGAAATCCGGCGCACCGGCCTTCGGCACGCCGGAATACATGCGCGCCACCCAGATGAGCGGCCAGATGGCGCGGTTCTACGGCCTGCCGCTGCGCGCCTCCAACGCCTGCGCGTCGAACGCGCCGGACGGCCAGGCGGTGTGGGAATCGGTCAATTCGCTGTGGGCGGCGGCGTCGTCAGGGGTCAATGTGGTCTACCACTCGGCCGGATGGCTGGAGGGCGGGCTGATCGCGTCCTACGAGAAATTCGTCATGGACTGCGAAGTTCTGCAGCAGATCCAGCGGTATTTTGAACCGGCCACCTTTGCCACCGGCCCCCAGGACATCGCGCTGGATGCGGTTCGCGAGGTCGGGCCGACCGGGCATTTCTTCGGCGCCGCCCACACCCAGGAGCGCTATACTGACGCCTTTTACTCGCCGTTCCTGAGCGACTGGCGCAATTACGAGGCCTGGGCCGAGGACGGCGGCATCTGGACATCGGAGCGCGCCAACAGGGTGTGGAAGGATATCCTGCGCGAGTTCGAGGCGCCGCCGATGGACGAAGCCGTCCGCGAGGAACTGCGCGCATTCGTCGACCGCCGCAAGGCAGAGGGCGGCGTCCCGACGGATTTCTGAGCGTTCGCAGCACCCTGCCCTTGACAGTTGCCGCCGGGGATGACTGTTCTTTGCCCCGGGGGGAAATGCCGCCATGCGTGAAATCCTGATACTGAGCGAGACCCAGCCGCCCGCCGCTCTCGGCGCCGCCCTGCGCTGGCCGGGCGTGCGAATTTCCGTCGCCGGCGGTCTGACGGTTGCGGACATGGTCGAGCGTCTCGGCGGGAGCGGCGCCTATGACGCCGTCATCGTGGAAACCGCCGCGCGCAGCGCCAGGCTGACGGCCGCCGTCAAAGCGCTGCCCTGCCGGTCGGCCGAGGTGCTGAGGGAAAACCCCTGGCGCAACGCCGACGGATCGCCGAACTTCGATGCACGGCCGGCCGGTGCGGACTGCATGGTCTTTGGCCTCGGAACCGCCGGCTACGAGGTCGCCGTCGACCTTCTGTCCGCGCAATTCGGGAAAGCCCGGCAATGAGCCTGCGCATCCTCATCGCCAACGGTCCCAACCTGAACCTGCTGGGGTTGCGGGAACCGGAGATCTACGGCCGCGAAACGCTCGACGACATCCGCGCCGCCTGCATCAGGACCGGCGAGGAACTGGGGGTGGAGATCGACTTTCGCCAGACCAATCACGAAGGCTGGCTGGTTACATGGATTCAGGAGGCGCGAACCACCGCGGACGCAATCATCCTCAATGCGGGGGCTTTTACCCACACCTCGGCCGCGATCCATGATGCCCTGCGTACTTACGACGGCTTCAAACTCGAACTTCACCTTTCAAACCCGCACAAACGTGAGGTTTTCCGTCACCTGACATTCCTTGGCCCGGCCTCGGACGCGGTGATTGCCGGGTTCGGCGCAGCAGGCTACGCGGCGGCGGTTCGCGCCGTTGCCGGAAGGCTGGAAGGCGGGGCGTAGGCGGCGGGCGCCGCGCCCCGGCCAATTCGCCGCGATCATCCCGAAGGGAACTCGATCCTGGCCTTTTTCAAACCCTCTTCGGTAAGCCCGGCAAGCATTTTCCGCAGCTCTTTTTCCTGAACGCGTTTCGCCGCCGCCCTGGGCGAGAACCAGCGCCGGCGGCGCTCCTTCCTTTCCCGCCATTTCTTGTGCAGGCGGTTGACGTGCATCGGAAAGAGCGCCACCTCGCAGGTCACGGGCGCGCGGCGCGAACGCCGTTTCCGGTAGCGGAACGACCCGAGTTTCGAGCTCGAAATGTCGCCGACGGCGCCGGCTTCCTCCAACGCCTCCTGGGCGGCGGCCTGCCAGGCCTTGCGGCCCTTCATCGGCCAGCCCTTGGGAACCACCCACCTGCCGGTGCCGCGCGACGTGACCATCAGCACCCGCAACTTGCCCTTTGCCGTGCGCCGGACCGGCAGCGCCGCCACCTGTTTGCGCAGTTTCTTGCCGGATCTTGCCGTCGCCATGTGCCTGCCATCTCCTGCCCGGCGCGATTGTTTTCTCTTTGCGCCGCATTCCCGATATCACGAATATGTATTGTCTGCAAAGCATTGCGAAACGACGTTGCCGATTCCACCGGGTTTCTGGGCGGGCGGTTCGCAATCGAGCCTGTCGAAGAACCGGCGAAGACGCGGCATCCCGGCCGGGGCTTCCGCCGCCCTTCAATACTCGTCCGGGACGAACGTCTGGTCCTCCAACGGCGGGCGGACGTAGCCGCGCGGGTTCTGCCGGGGTGGAAGTTCGACGGCTTCCGGCGTCAGGTCCTTGTAATCGAACTGGGTCAGAAAATGCCGGATGCAGTTCAGCCGGGCGCGTTTCTTGTCGTCGGCCTCGACCACGTACCACGGCGCCTGCTTGATGTCGGTATGGGCGAACATGTCATCCTTGGCCCGTGAATACTCGACCCAGCGCGACCGCGACTCGAGGTCCATCGGCGACAGTTTCCAGCGCTTGGTGCGGTCGACGATCCGGCTGCGGAAGCGGCGCTCCTGCTCGGCGTCGCTGACCGAGAACCAGTACTTGATCAGCCTGATGCCGGAACGGATCAGCATGCGCTCGAATTCCGGGCAACTGCGGAGAAATTCCTGGTACTCGTCCTCGGTGCAGAACCCCATCACCCGTTCGACGCCGGCGCGGTTGTACCACGAGCGGTCGAACAGCACCATTTCGCCGGCCGCCGGCAGATGCGGCGCGTAGCGCTGGAAATACCACTGGGTCTTTTCGCGTTCCGTCGGCGTCGTCAGCGCCACCACGCGGCAGATGCGCGGGTTCAGGCTCTGGGTGATCCGCTTGATGACGCCGCCCTTGCCCGCCGCATCGCGACCTTCGAAGATCACCACGACCTTCAGGCCCTCCTGCTTGATCCACTCCTGCAGCTTCACCAGTTCGATCTGCAGCCGCGCAAGCTCCGCCTCGTAGCGTTTCTTGGTCAGTTTCGGTTTTTCCGCGTGGTCCGTTCCGGGCTCTTCCGTCATCTCTGTTGCTCCCGATGCTCGGCGCGTTTCACCGCGTCCGTTACGTCTCGAAGCGCCGCAATCGGCGCTCCAGCGATTCGATATGCTCCACCAGTTCGAGGACCAGCACCGCCCCTGCGGGGTTCAGGCCCAGATCCTTTTCCAGCCGCAGCGCCTTGCGGATGTGCAGGATGCCGGCTTCCGAAAACCGCCACGACGCGGCGTCGGCGCCTTCGACATCCGCCAGCCCTTCCTCGACATAGGCCGAAACGACGTCGGCCGACACGCCGCAGATTTCGCATACACGGTCCAGTGTCAGCGTCGCGTCCTTCCGCAAGAGACCGCCAGGCATTGCATCGCTCCTTCCCGCCGTCATGCCGGACCGCCCCGTTCTTGCCCTAGACAAGGCCGGCACGGGGATTGAAATCCAGTTCCTCGGCCATGGTCTTGTACAGTTTCCTCGCTTTCTCGCTGCGCGCCGGCGGCAGGACGATTTTCAGGACGACATAGAGGTCGCCCGGCTTGCTGGCCGGCAGCCCCCTGCCCTTCAGACGCAGCCGGCGCCCCTGCCAGGAACCCGCCGGAATGTTCAGATCCACCGCCCCGCCCGGGGTCGGAACCTTGACCTTGCCGCCCAGCGCCGCTTCCCACGGCGTCACCGGCAGATCGAGATAGAGATCGGCGCCGTCGGCACGAAAATACCGGTGCGGTGAGAACGACACCTCAAGGTACAGGTCGCCCGGCTCGCCCTGCCCGATACCCGGAGAGCCCCGGTTCTTGAGGCGGATCGCCTGTCCCTCCGTGATGCCCTTCGGGATCGTGACATCGATGGTCCGCTCACGGACCGCGACATGCCCGTCCTCCGTCACCTGCGGCACTTTCAGCGTCACCCGCCGCCGCGCGCCGGTAAAGGAATCCTGCAAGTCGATGACGATGCGCGCATGGTGATCCTGCCCGCGCGCATGAAACCGCGGCCGGCCACGGCGCTCCGGTCGCCGGCGGTAAACGTCGCCGAAAAGATCCTGAAAGAAATCGGAAAACCCGCTTGCTGCGTCCGAATCCGGATCGACGGAAAACTCGAAGCCTTCGTTCCAGCCCGGCGGCGGCCGGAAGTCCTGCCCGGGCTGGTATCCGCGGCCGAGCTGGTCATAGGCGGCGCGCTTTTCCGGATCGCCCAGCACCTCGTAGGCCTCGCTGATCTCCTTGAACTTCTCTTCCGAGCCAGCGTCCTTGTTCAGGTCGGGATGATGCTTGCGAGCAAGTTTCTTGTAGGACCGCTTGATCTCTTCCTGCGTCGCCGTCTTCCCGACGCCCAGAACCTTGTAATAATCCCTGTATTCCACGTCCGACGGCCTCGGTGTTCACCGGCGCCGCGCCGGCACCCGGCATGATCCACCAAGTGTTACGGCCCCGCACCGCCAACTATCAAGCGTCAATTTGTCCGGCCGCAGAGAACCTGCATCGCGCCGGCCATTTCAACTGCCCTTCACATCGCGTATGAACCCCCAACGCGCGGCCCACCGGAAGAGACCGATGACAACCCTGCAGATTGCTGCCCTCCTGATCGCCTTTGCCGGGGCGTTCGGCGCGATCAACTACCTTTTTTTCCGGCTTCCGTCGGCCATCGGCATACTGATCGTGGCGTTCATCGCCTCGCTCTGCGTGCTCGGCATCGACTACCTGCTCCCGCAACTGGGAATAGCGGGCGAGGTGCGCGCCTTTGTCGGCGGGATCGAGTTCTCGCGCGCCCTGCTCGACGGCATGCTCGGCCTCCTGCTGTTCGCCGGGGCGCTGCATGTCTCCATCGAGGATTTGCGCAGCCAGGCCAGGATAATCGTGCTGATGGCGACCCTTGGCGTCGTGCTTTCGACCACGGTCATCGGCTTCGGCTTCCACTGGATGACCGGCATCCCGCTCATCGTGGCTCTGGTTTTCGGCGCGCTCATTTCGCCGACCGACCCGGTGGCGGTGCTCGGCGTGCTGCGCGAGGCGGGCTTGCGGAAAACGCTGGAAACCAAGATCGCCGGCGAATCGCTGTTCAACGACGGCGTCGGCTACGTGGTCTTCCTTGTCCTCGCCGGCCTCGCCTTCCCCTCTTCCGGCGAACACGCCGCGACCGGTGTCCTGGAAATCGCCCGCTTTTTCGCGCAGGAGGCGATCGGCGGCGCGCTTCTCGGCGCGCTCCTCGGCTGGCTGGTGTTTCAGGTGATCCGCCATATCGACGATTACGCGCTGGAAGTGCTGATCTCGCTCGGCCTCGCCTTCGGCGGCTACGAGCTGGCCGTGGCGCTGCATGTCTCGGGCCCGATCATGGCGGTGGTGGCGGGCCTGTTCATCGGCGATGTCGGCGTCAAGTACGGCATGTCCGAGGAAACCACCAACTATCTCAACGCTTTCTGGACGCTTGTTGACGAAATTCTCAACGCCGTCCTGTTCCTGCTGATCGGCGTCGAGGTGTTCGCCATAACCTTCCATTTCGACGCTGTCACCGCGGGTGTCGCCGCCATCGGCCTGTCCTTGCTGGGCCGCCTCGCCGCCGTCGCCATCCCGGTGGCGCTGCTGCGTCCGTTCCGCGCCTATTCGCGCGGCGTCGTCCCGATCATGACATGGGGCGGGCTGAAGGGCGGCATTTCCGTCGCCCTGGCGCTCGGCCTGCCCGAAAGCGAATGGAAACCGCTGATCCTGACGGCGACCTACCTGGTGGTGCTGTTCTCGATCATCGTCCAGGGCCTGACCGTCGCGCCCTTCGCCAACCGCGTCGGGCGCGAGCCGGATCTGCTGTAGGGGCGGGTAGGCGGAACCCCGTTCTTGCCGGCTACAACTGCAATTCGAAAAAGCAGAGAATGTCGTCCAGTGCCGGCGTGTCGTTGTGGTAGGCCGAGCGCTCCCTGAACCCCAGCGACGTATAGAGTCCCACCGCCTCGCGCAACTTGGCGCCGGTGTCGAGCCGCATCGTCGATTGCCCGTCGGCGCGCGCCTGTTCAACGAGCGCCAGCGTCAACGCCTTGCCAAGCCCAAGGCCGCGCGCCACCGGCGCAACGAAAACCCGTTGTATTTCCACGATGCCCGGTTCCAGTTCGCGCATCATCGCGCAACCGACCGCCTCACCGTCCAGCCACGCGATCAGCAATTCGCCTTTCGGCCGGGCATGAATGCGCGCGAAGTCTTCCACCAATTGCGGAATCCTCGCCGGATCATATTTGCTTTCCACTGCCGAACGTTGCTCCGGTGCGCGCTCGAAAAGAAATTCGAGGTAACCGCGAAACAGCCTTTGCAGCACCGCCGCATCGTCCGGAAACACGGCTCTCTTCAGATCAATGGCCATCCGCTTATACTCTCTGCTCAAATCTTCCCCAGGAAACAGACGTGCACCGGTGGCATGCATTCGCGCACGATGCAACATGGCCGCCCCCTTGACGCCCGCCCGCCCGTATGGCCTTCCTCGCCCCATGACCCGCGCCACGCTCACCATCGACCTCGCCGCCATCGCCGCCAACTGGCGGGCGCTGGATGCGCTCACCGGTCCCGGCACCGAGACCGCCGCCGTGGTCAAGGCCGACGCCTACGGGCTGGGGTTGGATCGGGTTGCCCCGGCGCTCGCCGCCGCCGGGGTCAAGACCTTCTTCGTGGCTCTAGCCGAGGAAGGCGTGACCTTGCGCGGGATTCTCGGCCCGGAGCCCGACATCCACGTCTTTTCAGGTTACATGCGGGGCGACGCGGAAGCCTATGAAACCCAAGGGCTTTCGCCGCTCCTGAACAGCGCGGAGCAGGCGGGCCGTTTCCTGAAGGACCTGCGCGGCCGCCCCTGCGGGCTGCAACTCGACACCGGCATGAACCGGCTCGGCATGGAGGCGGCGGAACTGGCCTCGATCCTGATGCAGATACCGGAACTGGCCCCCGATCTGGTCATCAGCCACCTCGCCTGCGCCGACGAACCGGTGCACCCGCTGAACCTCGCCCAACTCACCGCCTTCAACGCCATGACGGCCATGCTGCCCGGCATCCCCCGCAGCCTTGCGGCCACCGGCGGCGTCCTGCTCGGCCCGCTATATCACTTCAACCTCACGCGCCCCGGCATCGGCCTTTACGGCGGTCTGCCCTTCGCCAATGCAAGACCGGTGGTCCGCCTCGACGTCCCGGTGATCCAGGCCCGCGACGTGCTGCCCGGCGAAACCGTCGGATACGGCGCCACGTGGGCAGCCGCCGGACCGTCGAAAATCGCCACCATCGCGGCCGGTTACGCCGACGGCCTGATCCGGGCCATGGGACCGGATGCCAAGGCATGGGCCGGGGACACCGCGTGCCCCGTGGTCGGCCGCGTGTCGATGGATCTGATGACGGTTGACGTCACCGGTCTGCCCGGCGCCCCGCCCACGCTGTCGCTGCTGAACGAGCACCAGACAATCGACGACCTCGCCACCGCCGCCGGCACCATCGGCTACGAGATTCTCACCTCCCTTGGCGCGCGCTACGAACGCCATTACAAGGGGGCCTGAAGCGCCGGAGCGCGCAAGGGACAGGCCATGGCGATCGTCGAACTCCTCCACCGGTTTCTCGCGTCGATCGGACGTTCCGTGCTCGGCCTGCTGGCCGGCATCGGCAGCGTTTCGATCTTCGCCGGCATTTCCGTCAGCCACTTCGTCCGCGCCCCGGTTTATGGCCGCGAGCTGGGCGCACAGCTCCTGAGGATCGGCTATTTCTCGCTCCCGGTCGTCGGTCTCACGACGCTGTTCACCGGCGGCGCGCTGGCCTTGCAGATCTTCG
>JBHHXR010000023.1:0-22638 GCA_046757205.1 Paracoccaceae bacterium | reverse complement strand
GAGCGCGTCGTTCGCAATGACGAGGTCAGGGGTTCGATTCCCCTCGGCTCCACCACCACACCCTTCCCTGACATTCCGGATATTTCAGAAAGCCCCGTAATAACAGGGTGAGACCGCTTCGTGGTTTCCGCGCGGTGCCTTGTATTGCGCGCGTATTCCGCTGCATTCGTGGGGGGGAATGTGCGGTAAGGCGGTGCTCACGGGAAAGCTCAGCGCCAGGAGAGTGGCTTCGGAGAGGGACCGCACGATCTCTTCCGCCTTGTCCGCAGCGACAGTTACCAACAGGCAACCGGGGGTTTGAACCGCCCCGGGTTTACCGGAGAGTAAAACTCTCAAAGGATGAACCCCATGACACAAAGAAAACACACCCCGTCCTACACGGCTGAGTTCCGCGCGCGGCGTTCGGCTTTTCAAAGAGAACCGTGCCGATTATGCGAGCGATAATGCGGCGATAAGTGAACGCAGAACGCCGCAATGGATCGATCTGTTGAACCTGAGCTTGCTACGCTGCCTTAACGCGCTTTGCGAAAGCTTGGAATCCAAGGGAACTGGAAACGGATGGGGGTGAAAAAAAAAGAGCCCAACGGCCGCCCCACCGGCGCAGCGTTGGTGGTCGGCGGGGGTATTGCAGGGATGCAGGCCTCGCTTGATCTGGCCAATACCGGCTTCAAGGTTTTCATGGCCGAACAGCAATCGGCCATAGGCGGGCATATGGCCCGGCTCGACAAGACTTTTCCGTCCAATGACTGCGCGATGTGTACGATCTCGCCCCGGCTGGTCGATTCAGGCCAACATCTGGATATCGACGTTCTGACCAATACAGAGGTTCTGGCGCTGGAGGGTGAGGCTGGAAATTTCACCGCGACGCTGCACAGCAAGGCGCGTTTTGTCGATACCGACAAATGCACCGCTTGCGACGATTGCGCCAAGGTTTGCCCGGTTTCGGTGGAAAATGCATTCGAGGGCGGGCTGAGCCAGAGACGTGCGGCCTACAAGCTTTATCCGCAGGGTGCACCCGACGCTTATGCCATCGAAAAGCGCGGGGTGGCACCGTGTCGCTATGCCTGCCCGGCGGGTCAGCGGGCGCAAGGTTATATCGCACTGATCGGTGAAGGCCGGTATGAGGAAGCCTATGAATCCATCCGGCTCGACAACCCCTTTCCGGCGATTTGCGGACGCATTTGCAATGCCCGCTGCGAAGATGCGTGTTCACGCGCGATGGTGGACAAACCGGTCAGCATTCGCGCGCTGAAGCGGTTTGTTACTGACACGGTGATGGCCGAACCGCGCGTCAGGCCGAAGCCTGCCGAACGCAAACATGATCAGAAGATCGCCATCATCGGCGCTGGCCCCTGCGGCCTTTCCGCAGCGCAGGACCTGTGCCTTGAGGGCTTTGGCGTCACCGTGTTCGAAGCGCTGCCTGTGGCGGGCGGCATGTTGCGCGTCGGAGTGCCCGAATTCCGCCTGCCCGCCGACATTATCGAGCGCGAGGTTGCCGATATCGTCGATCTGGGTGTCGAACTGCGCCTCTCAAGCCCGGTTGAGAACCTCGATGACCTGTTTGAGCAAGGTTATGACGCGGTGCTGATGACGGTTGGCGCGCATGAGGGGATCAGGTTGCCCATTCCCGGCGCCGACCTTGATAACGTACTGATAAACACCAAATTTCTGCGCGACGTGCGCTTGGCGGAATTGGGCGACACCGCAAAGGACCCGCGCCCTCGGATCGACGGCAAGCGGGTGGTAGTCGTTGGCGGCGGTGATGTGGCGATGGATGTTGCACGCAGTGCGGTCCGTCTTGGCGCAACCGACGTGCAGATGGCCGTGCGCGGCTCTGGCGGCGCCATGCCCGCAAGCGTTGCCGAGGTTCGCGCCGCTGAGGAAGAAGGCATCAGGATGCATGTCGGCCTCAATTTCCTGCGCGTGACCGATGATGGCGCAGGAAATGTTACAGGCCTCGAGTGCCAACGGGTCGAGCGCTTTGAAACCGGTGCGGACGGGCGCAAGATCGCCCATGTGGAGCCGGGATCGGACCACGTCATGCCGGCCGACGTCATTATCCTGTCGATCGGCCAAAAGGCCGGTCTGGGCTTTATTCCCGAAGGCAAGGGTATCCACTCGGAAGGTGACTGGACGGTACGTGTCAATGAGGACACCTATGAAACAGCCCAGCCCGGTGTGTTTGCCGCGGGTGATCTCATCAGCGGCACCGCATTCGTCATCGACGCGATTGCCGGTGGACGCAAGGCTGCGGCCTCTATCTCGCATTACCTGCTCAGCGGGGAAGCGAAGGGCGAAGAACCCTCAAACCAGCCCATCGCCACCTTTACCCAAGCCGAGCTTGACAGGAAGGTTCTGAAGGGCACCATCAAGCTGGCCGAGCCCCCTGCCGAGGCCCATTTGCCCGCCGAAGAACGCACCGGCCACTTCCGGGAAGTTGACGCTGCCTTGAGTGAGGATCAGGCGCGCGCCGAGGCTGCGCGTTGCCTTGAATGCGGCATCTGCTCGGAATGCAACGCTTGCGTCGATGCCTGCGGGTTTGATGCGATTGACCTGAACATGGTTGATGAAACACGCAAGATCGAAGTCGGTGCCGTGGTTCTGGCCCCGGGTTACAAACCCTATGAGGCCGAAGCCGCGCAGGAGTTCGGGCTGGGACGGTTCCAGAACGTACTGACCTCGCTGCAATATGAACGGCTGCTTTCTGCCTCGGGGCCGACATCGGGCAAGGTCATGCGCCCCTCGGATGGTGAGCGTCCCAAACGAATTGCCTTCCTGCAATGCGTCGGCTCACGCGATACTTCGCATGATTATTGTTCATCGGTTTGCTGCATGTACGCAACCAAGCAGGCAACCATGACCATGGGGCACTGGCCCGACAGCCAGATCGAAGTCTTTGTCATGGATGTGCGCTCTTTCGGCAAAGGCTATGAGACCTATTATCAAACCGCCCGCGACAAGCACAATGTCAGCTACCGCCGTTGCCGGGTATCGGCAGTGCGCGAAGATGCCGAGACCGGAAACCTGATCCTCAAGACCATGGACCGGGGTGCGGGTATTGCTGCACCGGGTGAAAGCGCCATCAAGGAAGAACACTTTGATATGGTGGTGCTGTCGGTTGGCATGGAAATCTCCGAAGACACCAGGAAACTGGCCGCGACGCTGGGCGTTGAGCTTGATGAATACGGGTTTTGCAAGACCATCCAGCACGACCCGTTGCAGACCAGCCGCAAAGGCGTCTTTGGCGTCGGCCCTTTCCGCGAACCCAAGGACATTCCCGAAAGTCTTTTGGAGGCCAGCGGCGCCGCAGCGCAGGCAGGCGCACTGATGCGCCCCGCGCGTGGCACGCTGACGCGTGAGGCGGTGTTCCCGCCCGAACGCGATATCACGACGGAAAACCCGAAGGTTGCGGTTTTTGTCTGCCATTGCGGCACCAATATCGGCGGTTATCTGGATGTGCCCGAGGTGGCGGACTATGCCGCAGATCTGCCCAATGTGATCCACACCGAAGACAACATGTTCGCATGTTCAACTGACAGCATCGTCCACATTGCGAAAACGGTGGCCGAAACCGGCGCAAACCGTGTGGTGGTTGCCGCCTGCACGCCGCTGACGCATGAACCGGTGTTCAAGAAGACGCTGCAACAGGCCGGGCTGAACCCGCATCTTCTGGACATTGCCAATATCCGTAACCAGTGTTCCTGGGTGCATTCGCATGACTGGGACGCGGCCACGGGCAAAGCCAAGGATCTGGTGCGCATGTCGGTGGCACGTGCCAGCGAACAGCAGCCGTTGAAGACCGGCAGCGTCGAGGTCCAGCGAGGGGCACTGGTGATAGGCGGCGGCGTGGCCGGGATGACAACGGCGCTGACGCTGGCCAAACAAGGATTTCCGGTCGATCTGGTTGAACGTGGCGTGGAACTCGGCGGCGCCCTTCGCCATGTGCACTATGGGCTGGAGGAATTCGGGGCAGGGGCTGATCTGGTGCCGGAGGGTGAGGAAGGCTTTCGATCTCCGCAGGCGTACCTGAAAGCACTGATCGAAGAAACCCGCGCAAACCCCCTGATCACCGTCCATCTGGGCGCGAACCTGACCGGCAAGAGCGGGATCATGGGCAATTTTACTTCAAGACTTACCTATGACGAAAACGGCCAGAGTGTCGAAATTACCCACGGTGCCTATGTCGTTGCCACGGGCGGCGAGGAATACCGGGGCGACGAATACTGTTATGGTCAGGATGACAGGATCACTACCCAGCAACAGTTTGAAGCCCAGTTGGCGGCAAACGAGAACGGTACGGACGACAAACCCCTGCCGCGCAATATCGTCATGGTTCAATGCGTTGGCCCGGCAGACAAATATTGCGGGCGCATCTGCTGCACCACCGCGCTGAAAAATGCCCTTACGCTCAAGCGGCTCAATCCTGATGCCCAGATCACCGTGCTTTTCAAGGACATTCGCACCTACGGATTCAAGGAGCGGCTGTATACTCAGGCCCGCGAAGAAGGCATTTTGTTTCTGCGCTACGAAGACGACTGCCCGCCGGTTGTGGATATTGATGAAAGCGGCGCGCTGACGGTGAACGCATGGGAAGAAGTGCTGGGCCGCGAGATGACCTTCACGCCCGACATGGTGGTCCTGTCCACGCCGATCGTACCCTCCAAAGGGGCGCGCGAACTGGCGGACCGCCTTCGCGTGACGCTCGATATGAACGGGTTCTTCATGGAAGCACATGTCAAGCTTCGCCCGGTTGATTTCCTGTCTGACGGGATTTTCATGGCGGGTCTCGCGCATTATCCCAAGATGCTGAGCGAAAGCATCGTGCAGGCCAAAGCCGCCGCAGCCCGTGCCGCGACCATTCTGTCGCGTGACAAGATCATCACCGGTGGTCCGGTGGCCGAGGTCAACCCGGATCTCTGCGTCGGCTGCCTGACCTGCGTGCGCATCTGCGCCTATGGCGCACCACGGATCGTGGATATGGTGAAAGGCGTTGGCGGCACGCTTGGAGCGGCTCGGATCGAACCGGCGTTGTGTCAGGGTTGCGGGCTTTGCGCCGCGGAATGCCCGGCCGGCGCGATCGAGCTTCATCACTACACGCCGGATCAGATTGCCGCCAAGGTCGATGCCTTGTTTGAAGTGAGGGCCGCTGAATGAGCGTCGATGAATTCACCCCTGAAATCGTAGCCTTCTGCTGCCGACACTGCGCCTATTCCGCCGCCGATCTGGCCGGTGGTGCGCGGCTTGGTTATTCACCATCGATCAAGATCGTCGAGCTGCCCTGTACGGGGCGCGCCAGCGTGGTCGAAGTGCTTCATGCGCTCGAGGACGGGGCTGACGGCGTCGTGGTCGCCGGATGCCTGCCGGGCACCTGCCATTACCTTAACGGCAATACGCAAGCTGCCAGACGGGTCCGGCGCGTAACCGATCTGCTAAAAGAAATCGGGCTGGAAGACCAGCGGGCGCGGATGATCAACATCTCGGCCGCAATGGGCGCGCAATTTGCTGAAAAGGTTCAGGAATTTGCCGAAACCATCAGGGAAGTCGGCCCTTCACCCATTGCCAGAAAGGCGCGTCGCAACGCTGTTCTGGACACGCCGGAAGCACCCGGTCCTCAAGCTGAAAGTTGATCCATGATCGTCGCTGAACAAAAACCGCTCGATGCCATCAAGGACATGATGAAGGATGACAAGAAGGTGCTGGCCGTTGGCTGCGGTACCTGTGTGACCGTCTGCTTCGCCGGAGGGCGCAATGAGGTCGCCGTGCTGTCATCATCACTGCGACTGTCGCGCGAGGTTGAAGGCAAGGCGCTCGAAGTGGGTGAAACCACGGTGCAGCGCCAGTGCGAAGAAGAATTCCTGCGCCAACTCGATGACGAGGTGGGAAACTATGACGCGATCCTGTCGCTGGGCTGCGGTGTCGGCGTGCAAAGCCTGGCCGAACGCTATCCCTCGATCCGGGTACTGCCGGCACTCGACACCAAGTTCATGGGCTACCCGTCAGAGCATGGAGTGTGGGAGGAGCGCTGTCAGGGCTGTGGCAACTGCGTGCTGCACCTGACCGGCGGGGTCTGCCCGGTCAGCCGCTGCTCGAAACAACTCTTCAACGGCCCTTGCGGCGGTTCGCAATCCGGTGAATGCGAGGTTGATCCGGGCACCGAATGCGCCTGGCAGGTGATCTGGGAGCGCGCGGGCGAACAGGGCAGTATCGATCAGTTGATGAATGTCGAGCCACCCAAAGACTGGTCGTCGTCGCGCCACGGCGGGCACCGCCGCATCGTGCGAGACGATCTGCGTCTTCCTGAAAGCGATGCAGGGTAGGAAAACCATGAACAAGGCATTTCCAACAGTAAACCTGCCCGAAACACCCGACACGCCGCCGCTTGGCCAGCGCTCGGGCAGCAATCTTGAGCGTGTTCTCGCAGCAGGACATTTCGCCGTCACCGGAGAGCTTGGCCCACCCAAGAGCCAGGACGCAGAGGTGGTGCGCAGAAAGGCCAAATTGCTGAAGGGCGTGGTGGATGCGGTGAACATCACCGACAACCAGACGGCAGTGGTGCGAATGTCATCAATCGCTGCCGGTCTGATTACGCTTGGCGAAGGGCTCGAGCCGATCATCCAGATGACCTGCCGCGACCGCAACCGGCTGGCCATCCAGGCCGATCTTCTGGGGGCACACGCGCTGGGCTTGCGCAACGTCCTTTGCCTGTCGGGCGACCATCAGTCGATGGGCAACCATCCCGGCGCCAAGAACGTGCATGATATCGACTCGATGCAGCTTATCGGCATGCTCAGGGATATGCGCGACAAAAACATCTTCCAATGCGGCGAAGAAATCAGCGGTGGCGGGCCGGGCCTGTTTGTCGGCGGTGCGGCAAACCCCTTCGCCGATCCGAGGGAGTGGCGGCCATACCGGCTTGCCAAAAAGGCGATTGCCGGGGCGGATTTCATTCAGACTCAGCTGATCTATGACCTGCCGGTGTTTCGTGAATACATGAAGCGGGTGGTTGATCTGGGCGTAACCGAAAGGCTTAGCTTCATCGCCGGTGTCGGGCCTTTGAAAAGCGCGGGCATGGCCAGATTCATGCGCGACCGGGTGCCGGGCATGTCGATCCCTGACGACATTGTTGCCCGTATGGAAGGGGCTGTCGCGGGCATCAGTAAAGAAGACAAGGCGGCCCGCACGAAGGCGTGGCGCGATGAAGGTATCAAGCTCTGCATCGAGCAAATCGGCGAAATCCGGGAAATCGAAGGCGTGGCCGGTGTACACATCATGGGGATTGAGTGGGAAGAGGCCGTAGAGCCCATTGCCGAGGGCGCAGGCCTGCTGCCACGCCCGGTGATCGAAGGTTAGCGGGATGCAGATGAAAGCCATTCAGCCGATTGAAATGGACGCGCAGGATTGCGGTGAAATGTCACTGGCTGATCTGGTGCGCGACAAGACCGGATCGAACGTCTACCGCTGCTATCAATGTGTGAAATGCTCCTCCGGTTGCCCATTGTCGGATCAGTTTGACATGACACCGAACCAGATCATGCGGGCGGTGCAATTGGGTGAGGACAGCGTGCTTGAGAGCAAGGCAATCTGGCTTTGTGCATCATGCTATACCTGCACCACCCGCTGCCCACAGGCGATCGACGTAACCGGCGTGATGGACACGCTGCGTATCGAGGCCAAGGCGCGCAATATTACGCCGGGCATCCCCGAAATTGCCAAGTTCAACGATTTGTTCATGGCCAATATCAAGCGTTTCGGGCGCGTTTATGAAGTGGGCCTGATGGCGGCCCTGAACATGGCTCTGAAGAAACCCTTTCGCGATTTCAAAATGGGCCTGCGCATGTTGATGCGCGGCAAACTGAGACTGATCCCCGAGTTTCCCGGCAAAAAGAAAGGCGCGACAAAAGCAGATCACGGCGACAGAGCCATCGCCTATTTCCCCGGCTGCTCGATGAGCTGCTCGGCCGCCGAATACGGCCGCTCGATTGAAAGCGTGACCGAGGCACTGGGGGTTGAGCTGGTCGAGCCCGAAGGCTGGGGCTGCTGCGGCGCAGGTGCGGCGCACGCAACCGATCACGAACTGGCGCTGACCCTGCCGATGAAAGCCGTAACGACGGCCGAGAAGATGGGGTTCGATACGCTCACTTCGGCTTGTTCGGCCTGTTTCTCGCGCCTCAGGCGTTCAGAACAGGCCACACGCCGCAACGAGGATACGGCGCGGTTGGTCGGACGAACGCTGGGCCATGACTATCAGGGCTCGGTCGATGTACATCATCTGGTCGATATTCTGATAGACAAGTGCGGTCTCGATGAAATCGGCGCTCGCGTCAGTAACCCGCTCAAGGGGCTCAAGGTCGCTTGTTATTACGGCTGCCTGATCACGCGCCCAACCAAGGTCACAGGGGCTGCGGATGCGGAATATCCGATGAAGATCGACCACCTGCTACGCTCTTTGGGTGCCGAAACGGTGGAGTGGCAAAGCAAGACAGACTGCTGCGGCGGCTCGCTGGGGGTCACCCAGACCGAGGTTGCGGCGGGGCTGATGCGAAAGATCATGACCAATGCCCGCGCAAAGGGGGCGGAGGCGATTGTCACCATGTGCCCGATCTGCCACCTGAACCTCGACTCCCGCCAGCGGGAAATCGGGCTGGATGAGGACGTGCCTGTTTTTCAGGCGACGCAGCTTATGGCGCTGGCGTTCGGTCAGGGCGAGGATGGCGCGGCCCTGCGTCATAATCTGGTGGATACGAGACCCTATCTGAAGCAAAAGGGTGTTCTTTCGTAAGAGCTTGACCACAACAGCGTTTCTTCGAAGCTCCGAAGCTTCTCCGCCGCAGGCCAGCGCCGACGGCGGCCGCCATCAGTGATGATTTCGATCTCAGACATGGGCATATGCTTAAGCCTGTGTCAAAGCCCTCCTTGGTCAGGCTTAGCTGTCCGGTCGAAATGGGGGCCAGTTCAGTGGGGGCGCTTGGCGGGGCCTGAGAAGGGGCTGAAATGGCGGCAGGCCCCCTGAGGCGGTTCGGGTCCTGCCAGGCAAATTCATCCAGCGCAGACACCTCCGGACCTCCCGGGAGCGTTGGCGGGCCGTTTTCGCCGCCATGGAAGATTTCGCTGGAAAGGATCACCCGGGGCCGCTGACACCATCCAGCTTGCATGACGGGTGCCGGGGCGACCGGTCCTGAATTAAGGCGCGGCGGTTCGGCCGAGGCTTCCGCCTCGGGCTCTCCCATCGAGCGCGCAGCGCGGGCTGCCGGAGGCGGTTCGGATCGCGCCATGCGAAAAAAGCCGTGGCTGCCGAAACCCGGCGGAGAATGCCGCTTTGCTCCTGCCAGAACCTGTGCTTAACTCGGTCCGGGAAGGCACCGGAGGGCGCAGTGGCGAGGGTTACGGGGATCGGCGGGGTATTCTTCCGGGCGGACGACCCGGACCGTCTGGCGGACTGGTACAGCGAGACGTTCGGCATACCCGACGGAAGGTCCGAACTGTGGGCGCAGGACGCCGGCGACACGGCGTTCACAGCCTTCCGCCGCAACAGCACGTATTTCCGCGCCGAAAAACAATGGATGCTCAATCTGCGCGTCGATGACCTTCCGGCGATGATCGCCACGCTGAAGGAAAAGGGCATTTCGGCCGAGACGCAGGACGAATGGGACGGTGACGGAACCTACGGCCGCTTTGCCCGGGTCCACGACCCCGAGGGCAACGCGATAGAGCTGTGGGAGCCGCCGAAATGAGCGGCCGTCCGTCCTTCACGCTCGGCATCGAGGAGGAATACCTGATCGTCGAGACCGACAGCCGGCAGCTGGTGCGCGAGCCGCCGGGCGATTTCCTGGCAGCCTGCAACGAGTTGCTGGGCGATCAGGTGACGGGCGAATACCTGCAATGCCAGATCGAAGTGGGCACCAGGCCGCACCGCACGGTCGGCGAAGCGGTTACCGACCTGACCGCCTTGCGCCGGGGCGTACGCGAGACGGCGGCCAAGTTCGGCTTCGCGCCGATCGCCGCCTCGACGCATCCGTTCAGCCAGTGGCGCGACCAGACCCACACGCGACGCGAGCGCTACGACATGCTGCGCGCCGATCTCGGCCAGGCGGCGCGTCGCATGCTGATCTGCGGCATGCATATCCATGTCGGCATCGAGGACGACGACCTGCGCATCGATTTGATGAACCAGGCCGCCTATTTCCTGCCGCACCTGCTGGCGTTGTCGTGCTCCTCGCCGTTCTGGCAGGGCGAGGATACCGGGCTGGCCAGTTACCGGCTGACCGTGTTCGATGCGCTGCCGAGGACCGGCCTGCCCGACGCGGTGGAATCACACGCGGAGTACCGCCGGCTGGTCGATCAACTTGTCGCCGTCGGCAGCATCGAGGACGCCACCAAGATCTGGTGGGACATCCGGCCGTCGGAAAAGTTCCCGACGCTGGAGCAGCGGATAACCGACGTCTGCGGCCGGGTGCGCGATGCCGGCGTTATCGCGGCGCTCTACCAGTCGGTGATCGCGTTTCTCTACCGGCTGAAATGCCAGAACCAGCGCTGGCGCGTCTACCCCAACACGCTCTTGATGGAGAACCGCTGGCGGGCGCAGCGCTACGGCATCAGCGACCGGCTGATCGACCACGGCCGCAACGCCATGACGCAGTTTTCCGATCTCGCCGAGGAGTTCATCGAGATCGTCGGCCCCGACGCCGAGGCACTGGACTGCAAGCGCGAACTGGTGCAGGTGCGCCGCATCGTCGCCGAGGGCACCTCGGCCGACCGCCAACGCCGTGTCTTCCGGGAGGCGCTTGCCGCCGGGGCCAGCGAAAGGGAAGCCTGCGTCGCCGTCGTCGATCAGCTTGTGGCGGATTTCTGCGTCGACTGATCGCGCCGCCGCCGAAGTATCTCGAACCGCATCGCCAGAGCCGCGAAGGAAAACACGCTGGCAATCAGGATCGCCTGGTAGATGCCGGCCAGACCTTGGCCGAGCGGAAATACCAGCACAAGCGCGCCGGGCACCATGACGCCCCAGTAGCTCGCCAGGTGCAGAAGCGTCGGCACCCAGGTGTCTCCGCGGCCGCGGCAGGCCGAGTTCATCACCGTCTGGCCGCCATCGGTCAGCAGCGCCAGGATCATCCAGATCAGCACCGGCGCGGCGGCGGACCTGACCACCGCGTCGGCGGTGAACAGCCCGATCGCGACATCGGCGAAGGCGAGGTAGACCAGACAGACCGGTAACGTGAAGGCGACCGCCAACGCCAGCCCCGACCAGCCCGCCATCGCCATGCCCAGAGGATCGCCGCGGCCCCAGGCGTTGCCGACGCGCACCTGGGTCGCTCCGGCGATGCCGTAGGCGATCATGAAAGTGAAGGCGAGGAACTGGAAGAGGATGCCGTGCGCCGCCAGCGCGGTGATGCCGAGATAGCCGACGAACAGCGTCAGCGCGGTGAAGGCGCCGGCTTCCAGCGCGTAGGAGGCGCCCGCCGAATAGCCGATCCGCCGCTGCTCGCGAGCCGTCAGCGCCGACGCCGGCGCGGGCCGGCCGATGCCGAATTTCTCGCGCCCGGGCAGGCGGTACCTGACATAGAACGAGAGCCCGGCCGCCAGCAAGGCGGTGTTGATCACCGTGGCAAGCGCGCAGCCGACCGCGCCCATCGCCGGGATCGGCCCGGCCCCGAAAACCAGCAGAAGGTTGAGGCCCAGGTTGCCGAGGTTTGCCAGCGCGATGGCGGCGAAGCCGGGCCCCGGCCGCTGCACCGCCTCCAGGTAACTGGCGGAGACGAAATAGACCGCGACGAAGGGCATGGTGAAGCCGATCACCGCCGCCACCCGCCCGGCGCGGCGCGCCGCCTCCGCCTCGTAGCCGCCGGCCGAAAACAGCCACGGGCTGGCCAGGAGCAGCAGGGTGAAGGCCGAACCGACCAGAAATCCGTAGAGCAGCGCGTGGCGCCAGACCGCCCCGGTAGCTGCTTCTCTTCCTTCGCCCACCAGCCGCGCCGTCAGCACCGGCACACCGAGCACCAGCCCGGCCATCACCGCGACCAACCCGCCGTAGACCGTCTCGCCCAGCACGTAGTCGGCCAGATGCCGCTCCCCCGCACGTCCCAGCACCAGCACATCGACCGTCGACAGCCCGATGATGCCGATCCGGGTCATGACGATGGGCAGCGCCAGCGCCAATGTACGGCTGACATGGCGCCGGAAACTGCCGTCCTTGTCGATACCCCGTGCCATGGCCCCGAACCGCCCTCCGCAATCCGCCGGTTGTAGGGCGAAGCATCTGCCGCCGAAAGCCCGAATCGCGCCGCCGCCCTGGGCCCTGGTTTGTGAGCCGGCGACATCAGGGCGTGCGGATCGGGCCGGCGCGAATCCCTGATGCCGGCGGCAAAGTTGTGGTAAGCTGCCCCGGAAATCCGGCACGGAGGAGTGGGTGCGATGTTTGGCAGAGCGACGGCCGCGATGGCGGCCCTGGCGTTTGTTGTCGCCGCCGGGGCGGCGCGGGCGCAGGATGTGGTGCTTTCGCTGGTCTGCGATCTCGGCGGCCAGCCGGCGCAGATGACCCTGGCGGTGCAGTACCAGCAGGCTTTCGACTACAGCACGAATTTCAAGGGCAACATCTCCGGTATCTTCCCCGTCGGCGTCACCATCTACACCGCCGGGCAGGTGGTCAGCCAGGTGGCCGGCTACACCTTTCGCGGCGAAAACGAGTTCGCCGATTTCACCGGTGTCGGTACTGGCGAGCGGTTCCGCGTGCGCTGGGTGCTCGACGGCCAGCGCAACGGGTTGTGGATGATCGTCAACCCGTTCGGCGGCGCGACACGGCATTTCTGTGCCCTTCAGGGCGCCCAAAGGCCGTAGTTCGGACGGAACCGTCTTGCCGGACAGGTTCCGGCGTTTCGCGCGGGCAGCGCCGCGGCCGCCGAACTTCGCGCCTGAACGCGGGCCGGTGGTCTGGCTGCGGGCTCGGCGGCTTCGCCGGCGGGGCGTGGTCGATCGGCCGCCGGAGCGGCGTGAGCCGGCTGTCACTCCAGCGAATAGGGAAGCAGGTCGCGGGTGTTGTGGTCGACCCGGATGGCGTGCTCCATCGGCGGCAGGGCGCGCTGGTGGCAGGTCCGGCGCTCGCAGATGCGACACGAGATGCCGATCGGCTCGTAGGCGGCGTCGCTGTCGACGTTCAAATCGTCGGCATAGACCAGTTGCCCGGCGTGGCGGATCTCGCAGCCCAGCCCGATGGCGTAGCGGCGTACCGGGGCGCGGAAACTGCCGCCGGTCTTGGAGATGTCGCGGGCGAGGCACAGGTAGCGCACGCCGTCCGGCGTCTCGGCCAGTTGCCGCAGGAAGCGCCCCGGCGCGCTGAAGGCGCGGTGCACGTTCCACAACGGGCAGGCGCCGCCGAAGCGGGCGAATTGCAGCCGCGTGGCGGAGTGGCGCTTGGTGATGGTGCCGGCCTGATCGACGCGCACGAAGAAGAACGGCACGCCCTTGGCGCCGGGGCGCTGCATGGTCGACAGCCGGTGCGCCACCTGTTCCAGCGAAGCGCCGAAATGGCTGGCCAGCGCCTCCAGGTCATGGCGGGTTTCGCGGGCAGCCTCCAGGAACTGGCCGTAGGGCAGGACGGTTGCCCCGGCGAAGTAGTTGGCCAGCCCGACCTTGCAGATCGCCCGGGCTTCTTCGGTGCGGAAGCGGGCGAAGTCGAGCGTCGCTTCCAGAAGCGCGTCGTGGGCGATGAGTGCGATCTGGTGGGCGATCTGGAATGCCTGCGTGGCCGGTTCGGTGCGCGATGACAGGTGCAGCAGGCGGGCGCCGGGGTGGTAGCGGCGCAGCGGCGCGGTATCCTCGAAACGCACGCCGATACCGCGTTCCACGGTCAGCCAGTCGGCCAGCGCCCGGGCGTGGACCGGCGGCGGCCCGAGCTTCGCCGCGAAACCCTCCGCCGCCCGGTCCACCGCGTCGATGTAATTGTCGCAGTAGTGAAAGAAGTCGCGCACCTCCTCCCACGGCAAGGGCGCCATGCCGGAGCCTTCGAGCCCGAGCGCTTCGTCCAGCGAGGCGAGGCGCTCGTTGGTCTGCCGGTGGGCGCGGTGGAGCGCAAGGAAGGCGCGGGCAAGGCCGGGGGCGTTGGAGGCGACAAGTGTCAGGTCGGCCAGCGGCGGCGGGTCGGTGAACACCGGATCGGCCAGCGCCTCGCGCATGTCGGCGACCATGCGTTCGTTCTCGCCCACCGAAAGCTCGGTGACGTCGTAGCCGAACTCCTGCGCCAGCGCCAGAACGACACCGGCGGAGATCGGGCGGTGGTTGTTCTCCATCTGGTTGAGGTAGGAGAGCGACACGCCGAGTCGTGACGCAAAATCCTTTTGGGTCAGGGACATGCGCGTGCGAACTTCACGCAGCTTGGCACCGGCGTAGAGTTTCCGTGCGGTCATGAAACAGCCCCCACGCCCCAAGTGTCGGTCAGGCGATAGCCCTCGGGCCACGGGTCGTCGGGGTCGCGCATCAACTGATGCGTGCCGGTGATCCACGCGCGGCCCTCGATGCTGGGGATAATGGCGGGGCGGTCGCCGAGTATGGTTTCCCCGACGATGCGGCAGTCGAAGCGGCTGTCGAGGATCGACAGGCCGCGGAACCGGTCGCCGACCGCCATTTCGCCGCGCGCCTGCATCACGGCCATGCGGGCCGAGCAGCCGGTGCCGCAGGGCGAGCGGTCCAGCTTGCCGGGGTCTATGGCGACGGCGGACTTGCCGGTCAAGATGCCGCCTGTCTTCCGTGCGGGACGGGCGATCTGGCAGAAGGAAATGTGGGTCCAGTGGGGCAGGTCGGGATGCGAGAAGCCGAGCTGCGCGTTGGCGGCCTGCGTGATCCTTGCGCCGGTCTGCGCTATGTCGCGCGCTTCATGAGGTTCGATGGCGAAGCCGAGGTCATCGGCGTTGACGATGACGAAACTGTCGCCACCGTAGGCGGTATCGACGGCGAGCGTGCCGAGCCCCTCGACCTCCAGCGCGGCGCCGAGCCGGTCTGCGAAGGCGGGGACATTGGTGATCTCGACGCTTTTCGCTTTGCCGCCGGCGCAGTTGGCGCGGACATGGACCAGCCCGGCGGGGGCTTCGAGGAAGAATTCCGTTTCGGGTTCGATCATCTCCACCAGCCCGGTATCGAGCAGGACGGTGGCGACGCAGATGGCGTTGGAACCGGACATCGGCGGCGTGTGTTCCGGCTCCATGATGACGAAACCGAATTTCGCTCGCGGGTCCTTCGCCGGAACCAGCAGGTTGACATGCTTGAAGACGCCGCCGCGCGGCTCGTTGAGCACGAAGTTCCTGAGGCGGCCGTCCGTGGCGATAAATTCCGACTGTTCGCGAACCGTATCGCCGGGCGGCGGAGCGACGCCGCCGACGATGACGTTTCCCACCTCGCCCTCGGCATGGGCGGCGACGATGTGGATGATCCGGTCGGTCTTCATGGGCGCTCCGTTTTCGCAACTTTGCAATTTGCTGAATGAATTTGCAACCTAGTTTGCAAATTCACCGATAATCGTTTCCAAAACGCCGCTTGCCGGCCTATGCTGCGCCGCAGCGGAGCGGGCAGCCGGAGTCGTGTGGAAATGAAAAGCATCCTCGAAGAACTCGAAGAACGCCGGGCGGAAGCGAGGCTCGGCGGCGGGCAGCGCCGGATCGAGGCGCAGCACGGCAAGGGCAAGCTGACGGCGCGCGAGCGCATGGATGTTCTGCTGGACGAAAATTCGTTCGAGGAGTTCGACATGTTCGTGGCGCATCGCTGCACCGATTTCGGCATGGAGAAACAGAAATTTCCCGGCGACGGCGTGGTGACGGGATGGGGCACGATAAACGGCCGTCAGGTTTATGTCTTTTCACAGGATTTTACCGTGCTCGGCGGCTCGCTGAGCGAAACGCACGCCCAGAAGATCTGCAAGATCATGGACATGGCGATGAACACCGGGGCGCCGGTGATCGGGCTCAACGACAGCGGCGGGGCGCGCATTCAGGAAGGCGTGGCGAGCCTGGCGGGTTATGCGGATGTGTTCCAGCGCAACATCATGGCGTCCGGCGTCATCCCGCAGATTTCCGTCATCATGGGGCCGTGCGCCGGGGGTGCCGTCTATTCGCCGGCGATGACCGATTTCATCTTCATGGTGCGCGACTCCTCCTACATGTTCGTCACCGGCCCGGACGTGGTGAAGACGGTGACCAACGAAAAGGTCACGGCGGAAGAACTCGGCGGCGCGCGGACCCACACGACGAAATCCAGCGTCGCGGACGGTGCCTACGAGAACGACCTGGAGGCGCTGATCGAGGTGCGCCGGCTGGTCGATATGCTGCCCCTGTCGAACCGCGACAAGCCACCGCTGCGCCCGTTTTTCGACAGCCCGGACCGGCTGGAGCCGAGCCTCGACACGCTGGTGCCGGACAATCCGAACCTGCCTTACGACATGAAGGAACTCATCCTGAAGGTGGCAGACGAAGGGGACTTCTTCGAGATTCAGGCGGATTTCGCGAAAAACATCCTGACCGGGTTCATCCGGCTGGAGGGCGAGACCATCGGCGTGGTGGCCAACCAACCGTTGGTGCTGGCCGGGTGTCTGGATATCGACTCGTCACGCAAGGCGGCGCGGTTCGTGCGGTTCTGCGACGCTTTCGGAATACCGGTCCTGACCTTCGTCGACGTGCCCGGTTTTCTTCCCGGCACCGGGCAGGAGTACGGCGGCGTCATCAAGCACGGCGCGAAGCTTCTGTTCGCCTATGGCGAGGCAACGGTACCGAAGGTGACGGTGATCACCCGCAAGGCCTACGGCGGCGCCTACGACGTCATGAGTTCCAAGCACCTGCGCGGCGATTTCAACTACGCCTGGCCGACCGCCGAGATCGCGGTGATGGGGGCCAAGGGCGCGGTGGAAATCCTCTACCGGGCGGAACTCGGGGACAAGGAACGGATATCGGCGCGGACGGAAGACTACGAAACGCGTTTCGCCAACCCGTTTGTGGCCGCGGAAAAGGGATTCATTGACGAGGTCATAATGCCGCACTCGACACGCCGCCGGGTGTGCCGGGCCTTTGCCTCGCTGCGAAGCAAGCGGCTTACGAATCCGTGGAAAAAACACGACAACATCCCTCTGTAGCAAGCAAATGAATCGGGACTCGGGCAATTCCAATACAGATGCACGCAGCTTCGCGCGGACGCGCGGAGGCGGAAACGGCGGGCGACATTGTCGCACCGGCAAGTATCTGCCGCCATTTGAAAAAGCAGTTATTGTATTACCGACATCATTAGTTAGACTGGCAGCGTTTCGGACGATGCCGGGTTTGGCCCTGTGTGAGGCTGTTTCGCTCGCCGGGACGAATGGAAACAAGGGAAGTCAATCATGGCAAAATACGCAAAAATTACCTTGGCCCTCTTCGCGGCCGCATTTCTCACGGCTTGCGCGCAGCCAGAGCCTGAGCCGATGGTTACGATGGAGCCGGAGCCGGAATTCACGGGTAAGCCGTAACATATCTCTGTGCGGCGCCGGTAACGCGCCGCGCTTGAAAGCTTCGAACAAGCTGCCGGCTCCCGCATCACAGCGGGGGCCGGCATGCTGAAGCACCGCGGGTTTCCGGGTCGTCTGCCCGGAACGGATTTCCAGTTCACCATACGCCGCCCCTCGCCACGAGGTGCGACACCGCTGCGCCTGCGCCAGCGGTTCGCCGACCGGCGCCAGGCCGAAAAGGATGCCGACGCGGCGTTTCTTGCCGCCTTGTGGGATCGGTTCGGCGCTGAACCTTTCGTGCGCGGCAATCTCGACGCCGGGCGGTTGAACTGGTTGTTCGGGCGCGAGGTCGTGCCGGCGGAAGAGCCATTTGATCCGGCGAGCTACGATGCGATGTTGCGGATCGACGCGGCAACGGCCCGCGCGGCATTTCCGCAGAGCCTGCCCGACGGAGATGGCGATGCCCGGGATTTGTGATTGGCGGAATCGGGCTGAGCCGCCGCGAAGGTCTTCCGAAATACTGGAAACATGCGGATTCAGCGTTTACGCTGAGCGCCGGAATCGCACCCGACCCAGTGGTGCGGCGATCGAAGGAGGCATATCGTGGAGTACAAATCCGTTGCGCTTGCCGCGACGCTTCTCCTGGCGCTTGCCGGATGCGGCGACACGCTCGGTGAGAGAACATTGTCGGGCGCCGGTATCGGCGCCCTTGGCGCCGCCGTCCTCGGCGGCAATGCGGCATCCGGCGCGGTCGTCGGCGGAGCGGCCGGCGCCATCTGCAGCGAAACTAACACCTGTCCGGATTTCTGAGCTCGTTTCGCACGGCCGGAGGCTGTCCGGCCGCGCGACGTTCAGCTTGCCGTGTTGGAAGAAACACCGCGCCGGTGCGTCCCGGCGCGGTATGGCTGTCTGGACGTCGGGTCCGGCTGCGTCAGAAACTGTACTGGAACGACGTTTGCAGACGGAGGGCGTCGTCCGAGGCGCCGCTGACGTCCTCGCGCTGTCCCCAGATGACCTCGCCGCCAACCGTGATCCGCTCTGCCGGGCTCCAAAAGAGCGAGGCGTGAACGGTGGTCAGGTTGTCGACGTCGGTTGGCGCAAAGGTGTCCTCGGCCGAATAGTAGCCGAACGCCAGACCGCCTTTGACATTGTCGGTGAGTTGTTGCGACACGCCGACGGTGACGCCATAGGCCTCGATCGTGGTCAGCTTCCCGGTCGCGCCGACGAACGCGTCCTGGGTGGCGCCGTTGATGATATAGCGCCCGATACCGTCGCCGTAGGTGAAGGAGCCAACGACCGATCCGCCCTGCCAGAGATTGGCCTGGCCGGAGACGTTGATACCGTAGCCGGTCGTGGAATCGCCGGAAGTCGGCGAATTGAGTTCACGGACCACGCCCGCAACCTTCACGAGACCCCAGTCATCCGAATACGTGGCCGACGCCACGAAATCGGGCAACTGGTCAAGCCCGGCCTTTATGCCGGTGCCTGTGCTTTCCGAAAACGCCGTGGTGGCGCTGCGGCCGCTGAATTCGGAATTTTCGAGCGAGAATGCCACCTTGACGTTTTCGCTGATCTGCGTCGTGTAGCGGACCTGCGCCTGGCGAACGAACGGGATGCCGGCCGGCCCTTCGAAATCGACCGTCGACGGGTAGACCTCGATCGGCATGAAGTTGGTCCAGGTCTGGCCTACCGTCCAGTTGCCCCACTTGACATATGCGTGGCGCAGCCGGGGATTGTACGAGTTGGAGAAGATCTCGTTGCCCCCGCCGCCGAAGAAGTCGAATTCGACATTGGTCATCAACGGCCGTCCGCCGGCCGTGCTCTCTGTCTTGAAGAACAACCGCGTCTGGCGGGCGTGCGTCCGGAAATGCTCGTGGTCGGCCCCGGTCGTGGAGATGCCGCTGACCCCGAACGTGTCGCCAAGCGCTTCGTCGACGTCGTAGATGAAGTCGAATTTCACGTAGCCGCCGAATGTAAGCGTGACGCCCGGACTGGTTCTCACCGTGCCCGATTGCTGCGTTTCAAGTTCGCTGACGCGCGCGTTCAGCGCGTCAACCTTGGCCTGAAGCGAGCTCTGGGCATACGCGGCAGGCGTAATCCCCAGAACCACCAAGGCCGCCGCGACCGCAATTCGCCGGCCAGTGCTCTCAGTATTTCTCATCGTCGTTGTCCTCGTGTATTTGCCCCGGCCCACGTTTGGCCGCGAAAACACGGTGGCACGATTGTTGCGCGATGCCCTCTCAACTTCGGATCGCGCCATCTCAATACTGCGCAACCGCCAACTCACGAGAATCAGCGAGAACGTGAAATCACGGTGAAGCAACATTTCGTGCGCAGCAGCAGCGGCCGGGAAGTCCACCGCAATTTCAACGCGCAGCGCATTACCGGCGCCGGCGCCGGTACATCACGGGTCAACGGTTCATGTTCAAGAAAATCCTGATAGCCAACCGAGGCGAGATCGCCTGCCGCGTGATCAAGACCGCGCGCCGCATGGGCATCGTCACGGTTGCCGTGTATTCGGACGCGGACCGCAACGCGCTGCATGTGGAAATGGCCGACGAGGCGGTGCGCATCGGCCCGCCGCCGGCTTCGCAGTCCTACATCGTCATCGACCGGATCATGGAGGCGGTACGCCGGAGCGGCGCGGAGGCGGTGCATCCGGGCTACGGCTTTCTGTCGGAGCGTGCCGAGTTCGCCGAGGCCCTGGCGGCGGCGGGCGTCGCCTTCATCGGCCCGCCGACTGGCGCCATCGAGGCGATGGGCGACAAGATCACCTCCAAGAAACTGGCGGCCGAGGCCGGGGTCTCGACGGTACCCGGTTTCATGGGGCTGATCGACGACGCCGATCACGCGGTGCGGATCGCGTCGGAGATCGGCTACCCGGTGATGATCAAGGCCAGCGCAGGCGGCGGCGGCAAGGGGATGCGGATCGCCTGGAACGATCAGGACGCGCGCGAAGGCTTCCAGTCCTCGAAGAACGAAGCGAAGGCATCGTTCGGAGACGACCGGATTTTCATCGAGAAATTCATCACCCAGCCGCGGCATATAGAGATACAGGTGCTGGGCGACGCGCACGGCAACTGCATCTATCTCGGCGAGCGCGAATGTTCGATCCAGCGGCGGAACCAGAAGGTGATCGAGGAGGCGCCGTCGCCGTTTCTCGACGCCGCCACCCGCAAGGCCATGGGCGAACAGGCGGTGGCGCTGGCAAAGGCGGTCGATTACAGTTCCGCCGGGACTGTCGAGTTCATCGTCGACGGTGCACGCAATTTCTACTTTCTGGAGATGAACACGCGGCTGCAGGTCGAACATCCGGTGACCGAGCTGATCACCGGCATCGACCTTGTGGAACAGATGATCCGGGTGGCCGCCGGCGAGAAACTGGCGATCGCGCAAAAGGATGTGAAGCTGAACGGCTGGGCCATCGAAAGCCGGCTTTACGCCGAGGACCCGTTCCGCAACTTCCTGCCCTCCATCGGGCGGCTGTCGCGCTACCGCCCGCCGGCCGAGGGGCGCGGCGACGGGCACGTGATCCGCAACGACACGGGGGTTTTCGAGGGCGGCGAGATCTCGATGTACTACGACCCGATGATCGCCAAGCTCTGCACCTGGGGGCCGGACCGGGCGGCGGCGCTGGAGGCCATGCGCAACGCGCTCGACGAATTCGAGGTGGAGGGCATCGGGCACAACCTGCCGTTCCTGGCGGCGGTGATGGATCATCCGCGCTTCGTGGCCGGCGAAATCACGACGGCGTTCATCGACGAGGAATACCCCGACGGATTTGCCGGCGTTCGGTTGCCGGAGGAGACGCTGCGCAAGCTGGCTGCATTCTGCGCCGATATCAAGATGATCCGCTCGCGCCGGGACGCGCAGATTTCCGGGACGATGCGCAACCACAAGCGACGGGTGGGCCCGGACTGGGTGGTGCTGCTTGGCGGCACGCATTACGCGGTGGAAATCCACGAAGAGAGTACAGCGACCCGCGTGGTCTTCGATGACGGGCACGAAGTGACGATCCGCACCGATTGGGTGCCGGGCAAGCCCGTGGCCAAGGCGACGGTGGATGGCGCGCCGATGGCGGTGAAGGTGAACGACGTGACCGGCGGCATGCGGCTGCGTTATCGCGGCGCCGATCTCAGGGCAGTGGTGTTGACACCGCGGCTTGCCGAACTGGCGTCGCTGATGCCGGCCAAGGAGCCGCGGGACACCTCCAAAGAGCTGCTGTGCCCGATGCCGGGGCTTGTGGTTTCCATCGCGGTCTCGGAAGGTGAAGAGGTGCAGGAGGGGCAGGTACTGGCCACCGTCGAGGCGATGAAGATGGAAAACGTGCTGCGCGCCCAGCGCCGGGTGGTGGTCGCGAAGATCAACGCGGCGACCGGCGACAGCCTGTCGGTCGACGACGTGATAATGGAGTTCGAGTGATGGACGACTGGAAGGCGCTGGCCGAGAAGGAATTGCGCGGGCGGTCGCCGGAGAGCCTCACCTGGCGCACGCCCGAGGGAATCGACGTCAAGCCGCTCTATACCGGGGACGATCTTGCCGGCGTCGGCCATCTCGGCGGCATGCCGGGGATCGCGCCTTTCGTGCGGGGCCCGAGGGCGACGATGTATGCCGGGCGGCCGTGGACGATCCGGCAATATGCCGGGTTCTCGACGGCCGAGGAATCCAACGCCTTCTACCGCAAGGGTCTGGCGGCCGGGCAGATGGGGGTGTCGGTGGCCTTCGACCTGGCGACGCACCGCGGCTATGACAGCGACCATCCGCGCGTGGTGGGCGATGTCGGCAAGGCAGGTGTCGCCATCGACAGCGTCGAGGACATGAAAATCCTGTTCGACGGCATCCCGCTGGAGAAGATGTCGGTGTCGATGACCATGAACGGCGCGGTGATCCCGGTGCTGGCGAATTTCATCGTGGCCGGCGAGGAGCAGGGGGTGGACCGCGCGGCGCTGACCGGCACCATCCAGAACGACATCCTGAAAGAGTTCATGGTGCGGAACACCTATATCTACCCGCCGGAACCGAGCATGAGGATCGTCGCAGACATCATTGAATTCACGGCAAAAGAGATGCCGAAGTTCAACTCGATCTCGATCTCCGGCTATCACATGCAGGAGGCCGGCGCGACCCTGGTTCAGGAACTGGCCTACACGCTGGCGGACGGCCGCGAATACGTCCGCGCGGCGATC
>JBHHXR010000022.1:0-22673 GCA_046757205.1 Paracoccaceae bacterium | reverse complement strand
GGGCTGCGCCCCGGGCCGGACGGCCGGGCGGGGCGATTCGTGTAAAGGGCATCATTCTCTAGGTGATCCCGTCCGAATTCCCGGTTCCGGAGGGACAAGGGCGAAGCCGGGCGCCCGCCGCGTCACGCCATCTGATACCCCGGCGTGGACTTCGACAGCGCGATCTCGTCGTCGTCCATGTCCTCCTCGATGCCCTCGAACATCGGCGTCGAAAGGTAACGCTCCCCGGTATCGGGAAGCATGGCGAGGATCACCGAACCCTCGGGCGCCTTTTCGGCCACCTGCATCGCCACGGCAAAGGTGGCGCCCGCCGAAATGCCGACGAATATTCCTTCCCGCTGCGCCAGTTTCCGAGACCATTCGATGCCGACCGGCCCCGGTACCGGGATCAGTTCGTCATAGTAGGACCTGTCGATCGCCTCCTGCAGAACGAGCGGAATGAAATCCGGCGTCCAGCCCTGGATCGGGTGCGGCTCGAAGGCGGGATGGCTGGCCGCGGGTTCGCCCTCGTCGTTGCGCGCCTGCTGCTCGCCGCTCTGGACCAGCGCCGCGTTGGCCGGCTCGCTGAGAATGATCCTGGTGTCCGGCCGCTCCCTGCGCAGCACACGCCCGACGCCGGCCACGGTGCCGCCGGTGCCGTAGCCGGAGACGAAGTAATCCAGCCGCTGGCCGTCGAAATCGCCCATGATCTCGCGCGCCGTGGTGCTCTCGTGGATATCGGCGTTCGCCTCGGTCTCGAACTGACGCGCCAGGAACCAGCCATTTACGTCGGCCAGCTCCTTGGCCTTCTGGTACATCCCGAACCCCTTTTCCGCGCGCGGCGTCAGCACCACCTTGGCGCCGAGAAACCGCATCAGCTTGCGCCGCTCGACGGAAAAGCTGTCGGCCATCGTGACCACCAGCGGATGGCCCTTGGCGGCGCAGACCATGGCGAGCCCGATTCCGGTGTTGCCCGAAGTAGCCTCGACCACCGTCTGCCCCGGCTTCAGCGTGCCGTTGCGCTCCGCCGCCTCGATGATGTTGAGCGCCAGCCGGTCCTTCACCGAGGCCGCCGGGTTGAACGCCTCGCACTTGACATAGACCGTGACATGCTCCGGTGCGATGGAATTGATCCGGATGCACGGTGTGTCCCCGACGGTATCCAGAACGTCGCCGAACAGCCGTCCGCGCCCGTTGGTCCGTCTGATGCCGTTAGCCATTGAATGTCTCCCCGTCTTGCTTGTGGTGTTGGGCGGATCGCCTGCGACATTCTGTCATGTCAGGAATTCGAGGCAATAGTCAAGAAACCGGCACGGAATCGGAAAATCAGGAAGCTTTCCACGCGCCGTGTGTGCGTAACGCGCCCGCTTCTGCCGTCGCCTGCCGCTTCAGCCAGGTGACGAAGGAACGCACCGGCGGGCGCAGGACCCCGGGCCGGGTGGCGATGTAGAATCCGCCGGTGTCGTGCTCGGAGAAAAGTTCCACCAGTTGCCCCGTCCGGATTTCGTCTTCCACGAAGATACGCGGCGTATAGGTCAGCCCGTCGCCGCGCCGCACCGCCTCCATGATCAGGTTGCCCGGCATGTGAACGATTTCCACCGGCCGCTCCGGCTCGATCCCGCGCCGCGCCAGCCACTCGGAAACCTCGTTCGTGCCGAGTTCCTGCAACCAGGGCAATTCGGTGAACGTCGCCGGGTCGGCAATGTCCCGCGACCCGATCAACGCAGGCGTTCCGACCACCACCAGCGCAGGCAGCAGAAACGGCGTGATCTCGACCCCCGGCCAACTGCCGTCGCAAAACCGGATCGCCACGTCGATGCCGCCCGGCGTCAGTTCCATCACGTCGGCCGTCGGGTTGAGCATCAGCTCGACATCCGGGTGGGCCTGCCGGAACCCGTTCAGCCGCGGCATCAGCCAGCTTACCGCGAAAGCCGGCGACATGGTGACCTGCACCGGACGCTTCGCGGCAAAGCCGGTCACCGCCTCGACACCGTTGTGAATGGCCCCGAAGCCGAGCGCCAGATGATGCGCCAGCACCGCGCCGTCGCGGGTGAGCGCCACGCCACGCCCTTCGCGCGCCACCAGCGCCACGCCCAGCCGCGCCTCCAGCGCCCGGAGTTGCTGGCTGATCGCGGCGTGGCTCACGTTCAGAGCCGCACCGGCGCGCGAGACGCTTCCCGCCTCGGCAATCGCGGCAAAGGCGCGCAGGCTGTTGAGCGGCGGCAGATCGGACCATTCCATTGGTAAGTTTTTCTTACGTTCAACAATATTCCTGTGTCGCCTTATGGCGCGGTTTGCCAAAGAATGAAAGGAACGATGGGAAAGATGCCGCGAAAGATGCCGCGTCAATCACGCCGCGCCGTGGATGATAATCTTACGAAAAGCTCATGTGACAGCAAGTGTGGGAGCAAGACAATGGGGAAATCGGACATGAATCCAGCGAAGGAAACCCACGACGGCGGTTGCCTGTGCGGTTCGGTGCGCTACCGGTTGAACGGCTCGCCCGACTGGTCGGCGCACTGTCATTGCCGATCATGCCAGCGCGCCGTCGGGGCCGCGTTCACCACCTGGGTGGGCGTCAAGTCCGGAGCGTTCGAAGTCACCGAAGGGCAATTTGCCATCTGCGAGACCTCACCCGGTGTTGAGCGCGGCTTTTGCAGCGCCTGCGGCACCTCGCTCACTTATGTGTCTGAGGAAGGCTGGCCCGGGCAGATCAGCGTGCTGGCCCCGACGCTGGACGACCCCGCCATCGCGAAGCCGACGGCGCATGTCTACGTTGCCCACCGTCAGCCCTGGGTGAAGCTGGACGACGGATTGCCCGGCTTCGAAGAGTTCTGAGACCAGCACCGCCTCGAAAGGACGGCCACGATGACGAAAACCTATTCCTACGCCTGCGCCGACTATCCCGGAATGGAAGCCTGCCCGGGCCGGTTCACCGCCGAAACCGAAGGCGAAATCTGGAAGCTGATCGCGTTGCACGCAAGTGTCGCGCATGGCGAGGACCCGTCGCAATGGTCGCCCGAGGACCGGACCCAGCTTGCGACTCTGATCAGGGCGGGAACGGCGGGCTGACGGCGGCGTTTGCGACTGTCATCGCGCCGCCGCTTCCTGCGCCGCCGCCATCGTGCGGAACCAGTTCGCCATCGTCTGCGCCTGCGGCTGGTCCGGCCGGAAGGCCAGGTAGTAGCCGTTGCCGGTCCGCACCCGCAGCCCCTCCAGTTCCACCAGTTGCCCGCTCGTCAGCATCGGCTCCACGAAGTGGTACCAGCCGAGCGCCACGCCAAGGCCTTCGGAAGCGGCCTGCATCGTCAATGCATAACTGTCGTAATAGTACGTGTTCGCGGGCGGGGCGTATTCGATTGCGTGATGCGCCATCCACTGTCGCCAGGTCAGCCAGCCGTGATCCTCGGGCCGCTCGTGAATGAGCGGCATTGAGGCCAGGGCAGCCGCGTCAACGCCCGTGCAGCCGCCGAAATACCTTTCGGCAAATTCCGGAGAACACACCGGGAACAGCTGCTCACCGAACAATCTCTCGGAAGCCCCGTCCGGCCACGCCCCGACGCCAAACCGCAGCGCGAAATTCACTTCGCCAAGGTCGAACAGCGTCCGCGTGTCCGCCGTCACCATCCGCAATTCCTGCTTGGGCACCAGTTTCTGCAAGGCCGAAAACCGCGGCATCAGCCAGAGATGGGCGAAACCGTAGGTGCAGCCGACCGAGAGCGTATCCGGGCCGTTCCGGCCGCCGATCCGCCCCGCCGCCTGCCGGATATGCCCGAGCCCGAGCTTGACCGCATCGTAGAGTTCGCGCCCCGCGTCGGTCAGTTCCACCCGGTGATGCAGGCGATCGAACAGGCGCGTATCCAGAAGGTCTTCCAGCGATGCAATGTGACGGCTGACCGACGGCTGCGTCGTTCCCAGAGCCTCCGCCGCCTTTGTGAAACTGCCCCTGTCGACGGCGCTCTCGAACGCCGCCAGATGGTTTAGAGCCATACCGATGCGCCAGTCCGCATTCATGTTTCCCTCAGGTCTCGCATACGTTCAGCGTATGCTTCCATAACAAATTGCTAGAGGAGATAACAGCCGGTACCCTTTAATATCAGCGGCGTCAAAGGCCGCCGCGGCGGGCAGAGGGTGTTTGGACATGCCGAAATACGACTTTTCGGAATTCGATTTCAGCGCCGGCTACGAGTTGCTGACCAAGGGCTTCGAAACCGGCGGGGCGGACCAGATCCCGTTTGTCCAGCAATGCCACGAATTCGCCATGCGACACAGCGGCATCAACGCCTGGAAGTTCTATTCCGACCCGGAATGCTTCCTTTACGGCGCCCTGAAGACCGCCCGCGACTTCGATTTCGATACACCCGACATGTGCTGGGACGCCTACAACGTCGAGGCCGAGGCGATCGGCTGCGACATCGCCAAATTCGACGATCTCACTCCCGCCATCGACAACACCCACCCGCTGGTGACGTGCGAAAAGGACCTCGCGAAACTCAAGCCGCTCGACCTCGGCGCCGGCCGCGTCCCGTTCGCCATGGACGTCTCGGCGCTGTTCAGGGAAGTCACCGGGGTGGAACCGTATCTGGCGTATTGCGGGCCGTTCACCTTGGCCTCCCAGGTGATGACCTTCGAAGCGCTGGTCCTGCAGATGCAGGACAACCCGACATTCGTCCACAAGGTAATGACCTACCTCACCGACGAGGTGCTGGCCCCCTACATCAACGAATTCCTCCACCGTTTCCCGTACGTCGCGGTCGTCCCCGGTAGCGATGCGGTGGCCTCCCCGCCGTTCATCTCGCTCGGCATGCTGGAGGAATTCGCGCTGCACTATATCGAGCGGCTGCGCTCGCTGACCGGTAACAGACCCGTCGTCGACAACTGGTGGGGCGATTCCCATGTCGAGGATCAGCACAGGTTTTGGGAACTGAAGTTGCGCGCCAACCCGCTTTACCTGAAGGTCCAGGATCCCGACCTGTACCGGGTCGGCGCCCAGAAAGCCAAGGACTACGCGGTTGCGCGCGACCTGCCGGCGGTGCTCGGGGTGTCCAACAACCTCCTGACCTCCGGCCCGGCCGTCGAGATCGAAAAACGCATTCACGAATATCTGGAAATCATGGAGCCGGGCGGCAGGAACCTGCTCTACCTGTGCAATCTCAGCTCCCGGACCCCGGTGGAAAACGTCCGCGCCTCGGTCGCCGCGATCCACCGCTTCCGCCGCGGCGAGAGGCCGTGGGCCGGCCAGCATACTTCAGGCACGCCCGAGGCTGCCGATTACGAGAAATTCGGCACGAAGAAAGCCGCCTCGACCACGATCGACCCCGACAAGCCGGGCACGCTGACCGAAGACCAGGACACCCTGCTCGACGATCTGTTCGATCACGTGGTCGACGGCGACAAGAACGCGGCGATTGCCGCTGTCAACCGGGCATTGGCCGGCGGCATCCCGCTCAACACCATCCTCGACGATGCCCTGATCGCGGCGATGGAAGAGGTCGGCGGCATGTTCTCCGAAGGCACGATCTTCGTGCCGGAGATGCTGCTCTCGGCACGCGCCATGAAAGGCGGGCTGGAAATCCTCCGCCCGCTGCTCACCACGACCTCCGCCAAGCCCAAGGGGCTGGTGATGCTGGCCACGGTGCAGGGCGACGTGCACGACATCGGCAAGAACCTTGTCGGCATGATGCTGGAAGGCGCGGGCTACAAAGTGATCGATCTCGGTGTCAACAACGCCGCCGAGGTCATCGTGGAAAAAGCCCGCGAACTGAAGCCCGACGTGGTCGGCCTGTCGGCGCTCCTGACCACCACCATGCCGAACATGTCCAAGGTCATCAAGGCTTTCAGGGCTGCCGGTGTTCCCTGTCCGATCATCGTCGGCGGCGCGCCGGTAACACGTGAATTCGCCGACGTCATCGGCGCCGACGGCTACGGGGCGGATGCGCCGGGAGCGGTGAATCTCGTCCATTCGCTGGTCGCGGCAGAAAGCGATCGCCAAAGCCGCGCACTGGCCGGCTGACAGGTCAGTCGAAAGGAATGGCTGCGTCCGTTGTTGCCCTGAAATCCGATCCGACGGATCAGATCGTCTCGACCACGCCCTGCAATAGCTGGTCCATGGTCTTGGCCGGTTCCGCGCAGCCGGCGTCGCCGACGATCTTGGCCGGAACCCCGGCAACGGTCTTGCATTTCGGGACGTCGCGCAGAACGACCGAACCCGACGCGATGCGCACGCAGTCGCCGATCTTGATGTTGCCCAGCACCTTGGCGCCGGCTCCGATCAGCACGCCGTTGCCGATTTTCGGGTGGCGGTCCTGTTCTTCCTTGCCGGTGCCGCCCAACGTCACCGAATGCAGCATCGACACGTTGTCGCCGACCACCGCCGTCTCACCGATAACGATCGAATGCGCATGGTCGATCATCAGCCCCCGTCCGATGCGGGCGCCGGGGTGGATGTCGATGCCGAACACCTCGGAAGTCCGCATCTGCACGAAATAGGCCATGTCCTTGCGGCCGTGCCCCCACAGCCAGTGTGCTATCCGGTAGGCCTGCAGCGCCTGGAAACCCTTGAAAAACAGCAGCGGTTGCAGGAACCGGTGGCACGCTGGATCGCGGTCGAAAACCGCCAGGATATCCGCCCGCGCCGCAGCGCCCAGATCCGGCTCGTTTTCATGTGCCTCGTCGGCCAGGTCGCGCAGGATCGATTCCGACATCTCGCCCGAGCAGAGTTTCAGCGCCAGCCGGAAGCTCAGCGCCTTCTCCAGCGTCTTGTGGTGCAGGATACCGGCATGGACCATGCTGCCCATGAGTGGTTCATCCCGGACGATCCGTTCCGCCTCCAGGCGAATCCGGTCCCAGACCGGATCGACGGACGCCAGTTGCTTGCGAGCTTCAGCCATGTACCTTCCTCCGTGCCGGGCGGCAATCTACCCGTTTGACAGGGTAAATCGTATGCTACAGGCTCGAAATCAAGGAAAATCACGGAATTTGATTGTGGACCGGACGGAAAACGAACGTTTTCGCGACCTGATCGGGGCGCGATTGGCGGAACTTGCCGCACTCAGCGAAGTCTCGGAAGACAGCCGTGGCACGGTCACGCTCGACCAGCAGAGCGTCGGCCGGCTCAGCCGCATGGACGCGCTCCAGCAGCAGGCCATGGCGAGCGCCACCGAGGCTCGCCGCGAGCGGGAACGCCAAAGCCTGCGGGCTGCGCTGCAACGCCTCGACGCCGGAGAGTTTGGATATTGCGAAACCTGCGGCGAGGACATCGCCCGCAAGCGGCTGCAACTGAACCCGGCCGCAACTCGCTGTATCGACTGCGTCAGCGGTTAGCTTCTGGCCCTCGCGCGTACCAGCCGGGTCTGTGCACCCGCCGCTGCGCCGCTGTTGATTCAAGTCAACGACGTGCCCGGGCAAACGCGATAATCTTCCCGCCAGGCGTGAAATCGGCCGGTGTGACGGGGTGCGCGATCAATAGACACCGATAGCCTCGATTTCCTGTCCGCACGGACTGCGGGAACAGGGTGCGAGAATTCGAAAATCCTGCCTGGTACCCGGCTGGTCCGGCTTCCCTTGCTGGAGAAAGCCTATGTCTGAACAAGCTACGTCCGATTCAACGAAGGCGGAACGTGTCAGGAAAATCGTGATGGCGCGCTACGACGCATGCGCCGAGCGGGGTGGCGGCGGGGGCGCGGTTTGCTGCCCCGGCAAGGCCCCCGCCAGTTCGGGTTTTGCTGCCGAACACGGGCTCTACAGCCAGCAAGAGCTTTCGCTGATCCCCGAAACCGCCTTCACCCTCTCCCGGGGGTGCGGCAACCCGACGGGATTCGCCAATCTTCGACCGGGCGAAACAGTGGTGGACTTCGGGTGTGGCGCAGGCATCGACGTTGTCCTCGCCGCGCACAAGGTGGGCCCGGAGGGGAAAGTGACAGGCGTCGATTTCGCCCCTCACATGATCGAACGGGCGCGGCAGACAGTGAAGGATGCGCATGTCGCACTCAGAACCACGTTCAATCTCGCTGACTTGGACAAGACCAACCTGCCGGACAACTGCGCCGACGTGATCATCTCCAACTGCGTCATCAACCTCTCCCCCAGCAAGGCGGCCGTGTACCGCGAAGCGTTCCGCGTTCTGAAACCCGGCGGGCGTTTGGCCATCTCCGATATCGTCTACGGCGGGAAGATCGATCCCCAGGTCCGCGACCGCTTCCAATCGACCTGGGCAGGATGCGTCGGCGGTGCGATCGACGAAGAAACCTGTTTTGGAATCCTCCACGACACTGGCTTCAGCGATATCGAGGTCGTGGCGCGCCACCCGCTCGGGTCCAAAGAGCTGGAAGAAATGGCCTCTTGCCCGGGCCCGGAATTCACACCGGCGCCAGCGAAGGAAGATATCGCTTCGGTCCGGGGAAACGTGATCAGCATCAAGTTTCGCGCCCAAAAGCCGAAGAACGGCGCGTGAACGCCTATACCGCTCTTGGCGGCGTCAGTTCCACAACATGTGCCGCCAGCCGGATGGTCCCGGCCGTGAAGCTGCCCGCATCGGCGGTGATCTCCAGCGCCGTGTCCGCGTAATACGTTACCGGCGCCCCGCTCAGGCCCCTCGCCCAGGAATTCTTGGTCAGACCGAGCCCCGAGGCATAGCGTGCCGGGTCGCCCGACACCCCCAGCGACCAGGACGATACCCCGCTGCCGGTGATATCCGCCACCACCCGTGCCGTCACCCCGATCACCTGCGCGTGCGAAGGGATGAGAGCGGCCGTCGCCTCCGCCGCGCCGCCGCCGGCAAGCACGTGGTCCAACTCGACGATACGCAGCGCGGTGGCCGCTCCGCCCGGGCCGATGACACTCGCCTGAACCCAAGCGCTGCCGTCGTGCACGATCTCCGTGCCCGAGCTTTCGTCCCAGCCGCGCCAGCCCGTCTTCGGCGACAGGAACACCCAGCCGCCATTGGAATAAACCGCCACCTCACCGGCCCTGCCCGCCCAATCGCCGGTGGCTCCCGAAGGCACCACGTAGCATTCCCCGTCGAGCGCCGTGGCCGGCGGGGTAGCGACTATCGTCGACACCACCCGCAATTGCGCCACCGCGTCCAGCCGGGCCACCGCCTCGTTGACAGTGACATGCTTCTGAGCCTGCGCCGGCTGGATCAGCGGCAGGCCGAACTGGTAGGTGTTAGCCATTGAACGTCATCCTCGTGAATGGGCCGGGCCCGAAACTGCTGGAAATCTGCGCTACCTCGATATCGAACGGCGCCACCGCGCCGTCGATCGCCTGCTCCGCCGCCGTGTAGTCATAGGTAGCGGAGCCGACCGTCACTTCCCGTAACACATCGCCTTGAGGGGTCAGCAGCCGCAGCAGATAGCTCTCGGCGCTTTCACCCAGGGGTACGTCGGTTCCCGTCCAGTTGTCGCCGTCGATCCGCGTGCGGCGTATCCAGCCCATCGAAACCGCGCCATCCGTCTGCCGAAGCGCCTTCAGATGCACCGGGCTCAGCGGCCGCAAGCCGATACCGGCGAACGCTTCGACATGGTGGACATAGGCCGGGTCGTCATAGGGCAGCGAGGCCGGGCCGACCCGGTAATGCCGGTCCAGCCCGCGCGAAGCGATACCCAGATCGACCTGCACCGCCGCACCGTCGAGCAGCACGAAGTCGGACCCGGCGGGCCACAGGCCACTGACATCGGCATCGGTTCCCGCCTGGCCGCGCAACAATGTCTGCAATTGATAGGTATCGGTGCCGGTCAGCACCGCATCGCGGAACTGGAAAACCTCCCAGTTTCCGGTTCCGCCCGACCTGATCGCCGCGATATTCGCGCCGTTCAGCACTTCCTCTTCCGTCCGGCTTTGCAGCGTACCGGAATCGAGACGCACGATAACGCCGGCCCCCGGCATCCAGCGCCCCGGCCGCGCCGGCGGCAGATCGCTCAGGGTCACCCCCATGGGCGACGGCGCCTGGATGGTGTCCTTCAATAGGTAACCGCTGTCGCTGGCCGAAGCGAAAACCGCCACCGGCCCCGGCCAGGGCGAGGCCGTCGCGGCAACGTGTGGCGCGTGCGGTATTTCCGACCCGCTCAGCAAAGGAAGGTCCAGAAACTCCGCGTAAACCGAAGCGCTGGCCTGGAAACTCTGCCCCGACGGCGCGGACTCGTAGGCCTTTGCGGCGCCGTAAACGCCAGCTTCGATACGCACTCCCTCAATCCGCAGCAGGCCCATCTCCTCGACCCGGTCGATGCGGTAAAGCAGATCGCGCGAGGCCGACGGCAACGAGACCACGTCGCCCGGGCTGAAGGAAACCTGCGACGGCGGCAGCGCAAGGCTGACGGTATCGCGTCCGATGCGCGCCTCGCTCAGCCAGCGCTCCGTAATCGCCTCCGCCTCGCCGGCCGACAGCACGATGGGCAGGTCGGTATGCGAAACGCCCGGCTCGGTCGTCCCCGGATATACCGCGGCCGCCGTACCGCGCCGGTATTCCTCGCCGCCGCGCACGAACCCGGCGCGCACCCGGCGCGGCAGTTCCGCCTCCGTCGCCCGCTCGGCGGTTATCGCCGCCTCCTCGCCCTCGACCGCCAGCCAGTTCGGGTCCAATTGCCTGACCACATCGCCCGAACGATGCCGGAACGCGACGCTGCCGCCGAGGTCGAACGCATCCGCCGCGTAGGCCAGCATCAAGGGCTGCAAGCCCTGCCGCGCGCTCTCGCCGTTCTCCTGCGCAAAGCCCTTGACGCTGCCGTTCAGCCCGCGCACGTCATGGTCCGGCAGGTTCGAGCGTTCGCAAATCTCCGCCACCAGCCGGTCCAGACCGGCGTTGGCGATCCTGCCGGATATCCAGTGCCCTCTGCCGTGATTGCCGCCATCGCTCCAGACATCGGCGAAATCGGGGAAGAAGGGCCAGGGGCGCGTGTCCCAGGACCAGACATGCGCCTTCGACATGTCCACCATCGGCCCGCCATAGACCCCCGAAACCGGGTTGTTCGTGGCTTCCTCCCAATACGAGATCACGGCCTGCAAATACCGCGTCTGGATCACGTCGTCCTGCGAACCGTCGGAATAATGCGGCAGGCCGGATTCGTCCGATTTCGGGTCGATAAAGACGTTGGGCTGGTTGGTGCCCTTGTCGACCGCCGGGCAGCCGATCTCGGTGAACCGGATCGGCTTGGACTGCGGAACCCAGACTGTCGGCGTCGCATCCATCACACCGCCCGGCCGGTCGAAATGCTGCTGCGACCACCAGTTACGCAAATCCTTGTAACGGAACACCCAGTCCTGCCCGTAGGCGGTATCTGCAATCGGCGTGCGCGCCTGCGCGTCGCGCGCCGCGTCGTCGGCGTAGAACCAGTCGTAGCCCTCGCCGCCAGCGACATTACCGCGTAGATAATCGAGATCGTAGATCGAAGCGGCGGAGGCACCATCCAGCCCACCGCCATCGCGCCAGTCGGAGAGCGGCATGTAATTGTCGATACCGATGAAGTCTATCGCCGGATCGGCCCACAGCGGATCGAGATGGAAAAATACGTCGCCCGAGCCGTCCTGCGGATGGTAGCCGAAATACTCCGACCAGTCGGCGGCATAGCCGATTTTCACGCCGGGCCCGAGGACAGCGCGCACATCCCCCGCCAGTTGCCGCAGCGCAGCCACCGCCGGAAAGCCAGCCGCTCCGTCCCTGATCTGCGTCAGCGACCGCAGTTCCGAACCGATGCAGAACGCCTCCACCCCGCCCGCCAGCGCACAGAGATGCGCGTAATGCAGGATGAACCGCCGGTAGGACCACTCCGCCGGCCCGGTATAGGCGACGCCCTGACCGGACACCGCAAAATCCGCCACGGCAGCCTGTCCGAAAAACGCCGAAACTTCGCCCGCCGCCGCCGCCGTCTTGTCCGGGCTCCCGGCTTGCCCCGGCGCGGTGGAAAGCGTGATCCGCCCGCGCCATGGAACCGTCGGCTGGTCCGCCGCCCCGGTCCAGGGATCGTTCAGTCCGTTGCCCGCCTGAATATCCATCAGCACGAATGGATAGAACATGACGGCGATGCCGTCGGCCTTGAGCTTCGCGATAGCTTCCAGCACCGAGGCATCGCAAGGCGTGCCGCCGAATACCGGCCGCCCCTGTGCTTGGCTGACCGTCTTCGCGCCCGCACGTGACGCACCGGAAACGCTCCAGGCCATGTTGTCGGCGTCCTGCGCGTTTTGCTCCACCGACGGCTCGACCCGGCAGCGGTCGCAGCGCAAATCGTTGCCGAACCAGCTCACTACGAGCGACGCCGAACCGCAGGACGGAACCTCGCCGTGCAACTGCTCCAGCGACAGTTCGAGATCCGACAGCCCGGAGCTGTTGTTGCCGTTGACCAGCCGGGACTTGCCTTTTCCTTCGCTCATCCGCACCCGGGTCGTCGCCAGCGCGTACTCGCCCGACCCGGGGATCAATGAAACGGCCTGGATCTTCATCGCCGGATCGGCCGGAAGGTTGGACCCCACCGGCTGCGGCCGCCGAAATACCTCCGCCGAGATCTGCGGAATGCGGTTGCCGAAATCGGCCAACGCCAGATTCTCGAACACCAGATAAGCCGTGCCGCGATAGCCCGGCGTCTGCGCCGCCCCCTCGATGGCGGTTATCAGCGGGTCCGGCATCTGGGTCTCGTCGCCCGGGCAAAACCTCCACGTAATCCCCGACAAATCCAGCAGTTTCCCGTCCGCCCAGATGCGCCCGACGCGCGAAACCTCGCCCTCGCACAGCGCCACCGCGAACGATACCGAGTAAGAATAGCTCTTGACCGCCGGCCCCGCCGAACTCCCTTTGCCGCCGCCGCCTTTCGTGTGCACGGTTTCCAGGAACCGGCTTGACCAGATCAGGTGCCCGCCGACGCGGTAGCGCCCGAAAACCCTCGGCACGGCTGCCCCCTCGCCCGACCCCATCACCCGGAACGCATGGACACGGCCGTGCTCCACCGGCGCCGACCCCAGGCCCAATACCCGCTGATCTATCGCGGCGCCGATCACCGAACCGGCGGCACGCCCGAGGAGTGCCGCCGGCAGACCAAGAAACGACCCGCCCGCAGCCGCGCCCAACGCACCGCCGACCGCCCCCAGAAGCAATGTCGCCATCAGTTTCTCCCGTCAGGAAATCGGAATCGGAACGCGATGCGCCTTGCCCAGGACGGTCCCAGGGGCGAGCGCACGACACCGTGCCCGCAATATGCGTGAATGATCGTCTCGCACCCCGGCTCGCAGCTTTCGAGCACCGCAAGATGTTTTGCCACACCGTTGGTTTTCATGCGAAAAAGGAGTATGTCTCCGGGTTTCCGCGAGCCATCCGTCACCCTCACCAAATGCCGCCCGGCGCCCTCGGCCAGCCGCTCAACGCGATCTGTCTCCGACCAATCCTCGGTATAGGCCCCCGCGCTCTCCGGCTCACGGCCGAAAATCTCCCGCCAGATACCGCGGATCAGACCCAGGCAATCCGCTCCGGACCCCTCGCAACTCGCCTGGTGCCGGTAGGGCGTACCGATCCAGCGCCGCGCAACCGCCACCACCCGTGCGCCCGTGGCGGGCGCGGTGTCAAAGCTTGCCGCCATCGTTCTTACCGCCCCGAACCGGGTACGCCGTTACCCAGTCGTCAGCCGGAATATGCGGATACCCCCGGAAACTTGACAGGTTGCCGAATTTCGCCTGACACGTCTCAATCCGTTTGTCGCAGCCAGCGAAAACCCGCAGCACGTCGCCCGCCTTGATTGTTCCCGTCGCTTCCTCCCAGAGCTTCAGTCGGCCGTAGCCGCCAGCCACGACGTGCTCGCGCACCACCGCCGGCGCGCCCGCATTCGCCCCGCTCTGCCACACAGCGCCTCCACCGTCGAACCAGCCGGACGCATGGCTCTCCAGTCCGGTAACGGTCAGCAACCGGTTTCCACTGGCCTCGACGACCGCCGCATCGCCGGAAAAACCCGGCGTGTTCAGATCGAAGCCACATTTCCCATCGCCCAGATCGCGATCGCAGCTCTTCACATAGGCCCGCCCGACGGGCCGGTTCAGCGCTTCGGTCAGCCCCCGCAGCTCCGCCTCGAAGGCATTGCCGCTGCGCTCGACGTCCCCCAGAAACCCGCGAAACAGCAACAGGTTCAGGCTCGGGTTCTCCCAGTCCACCAGCCACAGCCGGATTTCCGCGCCGTCGTACCTGCCCGCCAGAATGTCGGCTTCGCTCAGACTCTCCGAGCTCAATGCGCCGGCGGCCGCCGAATTGTCGACGCTCAGACCGGTGGAGCTTTGCAGTGCCCGTGCGTCCATGCCCGACCCGGCCTGAAACCCGTGCCCGTCGAACCACAGGTCCCGGTCATGGTCGGTAAATCCCAACTCCGTCCCGTCGGCCCGCGTCACCAGCCAACACCGGCACAAACAGGTCGCGCGAGTATCCAGCCGCGCTTGCAGCGCCGGATCGATCTCGCGCATCAGACCCGCACCTCGACGACCGGCACCGAGGGGATTTCCCCGGCCGAGAAACTCGCCACACTGGTCTCGATCCGGTCGGTATCGAAACGCACCGGAACGTCGAATTCGAACCCGGCCGTCACTTCGGCGCCCACGGGCGGCGGCGTGAGGAAGGTCACGATGCCGGTGTTCAAGTCGAGAGTATAATTGGCGCCCGCCTGCTGCGCGTCGCCACCAACGCCGAAGCTCGCGCTTCCGGCGACCGGCTTGGCGATCAGACGGGCGTACAATTCGCCGCCCGAGCGGTAGTTCTTGACCAGCGGAAACGCCAGCGTCTGCCCGTCGCCGGTGGCGATGATCTGGTCGAACGGAGTCGGCTGCGCCGACGGCGCGCACGACTTGAAATCGGTCCAGTCCTTCCAGCGAAACCCGTAAAGTTGCCCGCGCCGCGCCTCAAAAAATGCCACCACCTGCTCGAGATCGTCGAGCGAGCGCAATCCCAGCCCGGCGTCGTAGCGCCGCCGCGAATGCGCCCATGGCGTGTTGCGCTCCTCGAACCCGTTACTCAAAGTGACGATCTCGGTGCGCCGCTCCGGCCCGCCGGCCGATCCGAACGACAGCGCCGTCGGAAACCGGACCTCGTGAAATGCCATCCCTCACCCCCTCACTGGTTTCTGCCGCCGCGCTGGATGGCGCGGCCCAGGCCGGCGGCGATCTGCGTCCGCGACCGGCGGAAGTTTTCGACATCCGGCGTCGTCACGTTCATGGTCACGCTGACATGCCCGCCGCCGCCCAGGCCGTGCACTCCCAGTCTGCCGTCGGCGCCGCGCGCCAGCGGCATGATCGCCTCCGGCCCCGCTTCGCCCATCAGCCCGACGCCGCCTCGCATGGGAAACGCCGCCGGTCCGCCGACCACCCCTCCCTTGGCGAAGGCCGCCACCCGCCCGGCACTGAAGGCGGCACCATTCTCGAACGGCAACAGGCCCGAAACCAGCGTCTGCAACCCGCCGCCAAGCGCCCCGCCAAGGGCGTTCTGCACCGGCCGCAGGGCCTGGCTCAGCGAGGCGCCGACAACGCTCCGCCCGATCCCGGACAGCACGTCCGACAACCGCGCGCCGTCGAAAATCAGATTGTCGAAGGCGCTGCGCAGCGAAGTGCCGAGTGTTCGCGACAGCCCCGCGGCATCGCGGCTGGCGGACTGCATCGCCGTCCGCGCTGCCTCCATTTCCTTGGAAAACGCCGCCGTCGCTATTTCGGTGCCGGCCACGCCGTCTTCCAGCCCGGCCAGCAACGCGTCCAGCCGGTCGCTCGCATCGTCAATTCGCGGCATCGTCGCTCGCTCCGTTTTCGCTATCGGGATAGTCCGCGCGCAGCGCCGCCAGCGCATCGCGCGTCAGGGTCGCCGAGGCGCCGCCGGCGGCGCCCCGCATCAGCAGAAATTCCGCCGGCGTCAGGTTCCAGAACTCGTCGGGCCGCAATCCCAGCCCGGACATCCCGGTCTGCATCAACTCGATCCAGGCGATCCGGCTCATTCCGTGTCCCCCGGCACCGTGAAAGTCACTTTCAAGAGCCGCGCCGCCGCCTGCGCCGCCGCCACCGGCCCGCCATCGATCCGCCGCGCCAGCAGTTCCGCCTCGCCGATATCCCAGCCGCCGCCACGCAGGCCGGCATGGATCAGTGCGATCAGATCCGTTGCCCGGAACGCCCCGGTCTCGAACCGCTCCACCAGTTCCAGGATCGAGCCGCTCTGCAGCCGTTCCTCCAGCTCCGCCAGCGCCCCCAGCGTCAGCCGCATGACGTGCAGCTCGCCGTCAACCGACAGCGCCACCTCGCCGCGATACGGATTGGCCATCAGATCGCCGTGAAGGTCAGCACGCCCGCCGAGGCCAGCGCCATCTCGTAGACCGCCTCGCCGTCGTAGCGCCCCGAATACTCAACCGAAGTGATCTGGAACGGTCCCTCGACGATGCCGAAATCCGGAATGATCACCTGGAAATGCGGGATCTCACCGTTGAAGAATATCTGCCGCGCCCGCTCGTCGGTGCTATCGTCGGTGAACACGCCGGACCCGCTGATCGACGCCGACCGCACGCCGCTGCCGGCCAGCAGTTCCCGCCAGCCGCCGATACTGTCGAGGTTGGTGATGTCAATTGTCTCGGCGTTGAATGCGATCCGCGTCGCGCGCAGGCCAGCCACCGTGGTGAACGATCCCGACCCGGTCAGGTCGAGTTTGATGAGCAGGTCCTTGCCTGGCTGTGCAACCATGTCGTTTCCTCTTGAATAGGCAGTGTTTCAGACGTCTTGCAGGCGGGCGCGGAAGCGCAGCAATATCCGTCGCTGCTCCGGCGGTCGACCGCGCGCGGCGCGCGCCTGCAGAAACTGCAGGCCGACCAATGTGCCGCGGTCCAGCGCCAGCGCTGCATCGATCAGTGCGTCGCACACCGCCGCCGCGATCTGCTTGGCGGAGGCGAAGCCGTCGGCGGCGGAATGCACCTGCACCGTGAAATCGTGCACCGCGCCCTGCGCCGAAACCGACGACTGCGCCCGCACGCGCTCCTCGCCCAGCACCACGTGCGGGCCCGGCTGCGCCAGCCCGTCATCGGGCGGCGGCGCATCGTAAATCGCCGTTCCGACCAGACCGGATAGCGTCGCATCCTGCGCCAGCGCGCCGTAGACGGCCTTCTGCAGGGCGTCGGCAAGTGCATATGTCATGGCTGCTGCCCCTCCTCGGTCCAGCATTCCAGATAGCGGCCCTCCGGGTCGTTCTCTGAAACTGCGATGATCGTGAAGATCCGGCTGCCCTCGCGGAACCGCTGATCCGGCCTTGGCCGCGATGGCGAACCCACTGGCGCACCCCGCACCACCACCCGGTAGGCCACCCGCTGCGTGATCCGCCCGCCGACCAGCGCCTGACGCCCGCTGCGCGCCGTGACCTCGGCCCAAAGCGTGCCCACGGCCGACCAGGAGGTCGCGAAACCGCCGCGCCCGTCCGGCGTGTCGGTACGCGTTTCCAGCACCAGTTTCCTGCCAAGTACCGGTTCCTTCTTCACCGCCTGGCTCCCAGCAGACGCACGGACCGGTAGGGCTCGATAAGCGCCAGAACCCCGAACGGTATCGCCTGGATCGCACCGGAAGCCGTGTCGTGCCGGTGTTCGTAGTAGTGCGCGCCCAGCAGCATCACCGCGTGGCGCAAGTCGGGCGGAACGTTGCTCCAGCTGGCGCCGAACCCGGCGGTGAAAACGATATCGGCATATCCGTCAGGTGGAATTGCCGCCAGCGGCGCGGCGCCGCGGCCGGTCAGCAACGGCCGTTGGCCGTCCGGCTGCAATATCCAGGTCGCCGGATCGACGAGTTGCGCGGCCCCGGAAGCATCGACCAGGCTGACCGTCTCGATCAACGTCACCGGTGCCAGCGGCAGGGCCTGCGCGCCGCGCTCCATCCACTGCGTTACCCGCCACGAATACCGGTGCGTCAGCAGCACTTTTCCGATCCGCGCCTCGATCGCAGCACAGCAGGACCGCAGGTAGGTCTCCAGAAGCACGTCCTGGCTGCCGTCATCGGCGAACCCGGTGCCCAGCCGCAAATGATCGGCAAATTCCGCAACCGGCATTGCCGCCGAGGGCGGTGCCGTCAATTCCGTAAGTATCATGGTGACCGTTCCCCGGTGATGAATCGGAAATCAGGGTGCGCCCCCGCGCCCCCCGTACGGAGGGAGGAGCGGCAACAAGGAGGTGCGGGGACGCGCCGGCCGGGCCCCGCAAGCAGGGCTCGGCCATCCGCCCTCAGTTCGGGTCGAAACCCTAGCTGACGGCGAATTTCAGAAGCTTGATTGCGGCGAAGTCGCTGACATCGCCGCCGACCCGCTTGGTGGCATAGAACAGAACGTGTGGCTTGGCCGAGAACGGATCGCGCAAGATCCGCAGGTCGGGCCGTTCGGCCACCGTGTATCCGGCGGCGAAATCGCCGAAGGCGATAGACGCGGCGCCGATGGCGATGTCGGGCATATCCTCGGCAATCAGCACTGGATAGCCCATCAGCCGCGCCGGCTCGCCGGCCGCCAGACCGTCCGACCACAGGAACCGGCCGTCCGCGTCCTTCATCTTGCGCACCGCGCCGGCGGTCTTCGAATTCATCACGAACGTCGCGTTGGCCCGGTAACGCGCGCCCAGCGCGTAGACCAGATCGACGATCGCGTCCGCCGGATCCACGGCGTTGAAATCGCCGTCGGTGCCGGTGGCCACATAGCCCAGATTGCTCCATGTCCAGCTATCGTTGGCCACCGTCGGATAGGTCAGAAAGCCCGTCGGCTTGTCGATGCCGTCACCGTTGATGAACGCCAGCGACTCCGAGCGAGAGAACTTGTCGGCGATCCGCTCCGCCAGCCAACCCTCGACATCGAAGGCCGTGTCGTCCAGCAGTCGCTGCGAAGCCTTCGGCAACGCCGACAACTCGTGCAGCGGAATCGAGATGCGATCGATCTGCGGCGTACCTGTCTCGGTCGATGCCGCTGTCTCGCTGGCCCACCCGGCGCCGATGTCGGAATGATCGACCAGCACGTCATAGGCGGTTGCCTCGACCGCAACCACGTTGGCGATCGCCCGGATCGACGAGGCGCCGCGCAGCACGCCGGATATTCGCTCCGAAGTCTGCGGATCGACCAGGAAACCACCGTCCGCCGACACCGCCGTGGAAAGTGCTTTTTCTTCGAAATCCAACCCGCGAAGGGCATCGTCGTCGCCGGTGCGAAGGTAAGCGGCAAAGGCTTTCTTGTGCGGCGTTTCCGGTTCCGCCCGGCGCGAGAGCACCGGTCGCCCCGGTGCGTGGGTCTTTCGGTCAAGCATGGTCAATCGCGTGTCCTGTTCCTTGAGTTTCACTTTTATGTCGGTTTGAAATGCATTGAAATCGTTCAGAAACCCGGACATAGCCGTTTTCATCTCGGCAGCCGGGCTCTGACCGGACGTAGAACCCGTCCGGGACTTGGTTTCTGAATTGGGCATCAATTGGTCCTGTATGGTGGTGAAAGGTCGCCGGCGCTCAGGCCAGCAGGTCTCTGGCCCGCGTGAACGTCTCGGCCATGCTGCGTGCCCAGTCATCGGCATCGCCGGATGGCTGCACTCGCGCCTCGGGAAGCATCGGGAAGGTCACAAGCGACACTTCCCAAAGCTCAATTTCGTGCAAATGCCGTTGCCCGTCGTCGGCCTTGGCCGCCCGCACCGTGCGGTAGCCGATCGACAATCCCTCGATCGCGCCGGCTCGCACCAGCGCCAGCGCTTCGCGCCCCGCCTGCACTTCTTCGAGGATACGGCCGCGAACGAAGAGGCCCTTGGCGTCCTCCCGGACCTCGCTCCAGAATCCGATCGGTTGCGCCGGATCGTGCTGCCACAGCATCTTGACGCCGCTGCCCACCGCCGAAAACTGCTTCAGGGACGCGGCATAGGCACCTTTCTGAACCACGTCACCGCTCCGGTCCGCCGCCCCGAAAACCGATGCATAACCGGCAATCTCGGCGTCGTCGTCCAACCCGATATCATCGCCGAACCGGCAGAACTTGGTTTCCAGATCCCGCAGGAAGTCGGAACTGTAACTCATTGAACATTCCTTTGTTTGCCCGTTTTTTCTCGCGCACGCCATCGGGCGGCGGAACTGCCTGACACCGGGCAGCCCTATTTCAAGCCGCGAAACACCGCGTACAATATATCCGCCGCCAAGAATGAAGCCGCGCCGAAGACCGCCATCCAGACCCGCGCCTCCAGCCGCGAAATCAGCGTCTCGATGACGGACAGTCGCCGCTCCAACGCGATCCATCGCTCGTCCGTCACCCGCTCGTGCGCCTCAATTCGCGCTGCCGTGACGTCGAACGGTTCATACAGATATCGCGACCCGCCGCCGCGCCGTGACGGGCTCATTCGGGCCCGGCCGGAAAGCCTAGCAGTTTGCGCTTTTCCGAATCGCTCAGAAAACCGGCCGAGGCGATGCGCCGCCACTGCGCCTCGCGCTCGCTCGCCAGCGCCGTCACGCCGTCCAGATCGGCACCGAGCACAAGCTCGTCGTCCCACGCCCCCGGCAGCCAGCCGCTCACGGCCGCAAGCACCTTGCTGGCCAGTGGCAGCACCGTCAGGCGGAAAAACGCCCGGTTGGCCTCCTGGTAGTTGGCGTAGGTGTTGTCGCCCGGCAGCCCCAGCAGCATTGGCGGCACCCCGAAGGCCAGCGCTATTTCCCGCGCCGCCGCCTCCTTGGTGCGGTGAAACTCCATGTCCGATGGCGAGAACCCCATCGGCTTCCAGTCCAGCCCGCCTTCCAGAAGCATCGGCCGCCCGGCGTTCCGCGCCCCCTGGTGGTGGCTCTCCAGCTCGTCGACCAGCCGGTCGTACTGATCCGCCGCAAGACTTCCCTGCCCGTCCGCCCCGCGATACACGATGGCGCCCGACGGCCGCGCCGAGTTGTCCAGAAGCGCCTTTGACCAGCGGCTTGCCGAGTTGTGCACATCCAGCGCCGACGCCGCTGCCTGCATGGGCGACAGTCCGTAATGGTCGTCCTGAGGATGGAAACAGCGCACGTGCAGCACCGGCGGGCGCTCCTGCCGCATGTCGAACCGGTGCTTTCGTCCGCCCGCGGCGTATTCGTAGGCCACCGGCCAGCCGTCGTCACCCGGTATCACCTTCATGCGGTCCGGGCGCAGCACGTACAACTCGCGCGGCGCGCCGCTGTTGTCGGCGCCGGCAGCTTCCAGATAACCGTCACCCGCCAGCATCAACTGGCCGTAGAAATTCTCCAGCAGTTCGGCGCCGGTCTGCGCCGGATTGGGCCGCTTCAGAAGCTCCAGCAGCGGGTGTGCGTCGTAGCGCCGCTCGGCATCCTGCAACACATGGGGCACCGCCGCCGCCGCCTCGGCGATCATCTTCACACAGCGGAAACCCACCGGATTCCCGACAAAACCGCTGCGCGTTAGGCTCACCGGGTCGCGGGGCGACCACGCAACGCGCCCCGAACCGTGAAACGCGACTACCGGTGCCACCGCGGACGCCTTCGCCGCCTCCGGCGCAACCGTCTTCGCCCGGAAAAACTCCAGAACCATATTCCTGCTCCTGTCTGTTAGCTCGTTCGCTCCGCTCAAAGCGAGCGCATCCGCGGCTTGATGTATGACTTGCTCGGCTCGACGATCAGATCGGTCAGCGCCCAAACCAGCGCATCCACGCGGTCCGGGCTGCCGCTGCCCCGGTAGCCACCTGTCGTCATCCGCGTCATCTGGTCCTCAAGTTCCCGGAAACGCCCCTCGTGGGTGACGCGACCCTGCTCGTAGAGCATCGCCACCGGATCGGCGCGCGTCACCTTGCCCTGCCTGGCGCGAACCGAGCGCACCCTGACCGTCGGGTCGGTCTGACGGATGATCGTTTCCACCATGTTTCCGCCCTGGTTGACTTCGGCCACGATGCGGTCGGCATCATAGGCCCGCGCCAGCGCCACCGCCTCGCGCCCCCATTCGGTCGGCGACACGCCCTGCACGGTGCCGTCGGCAATCACGTGCGCCGTCCAGTCGAGCGGCTCTCCCTGCATCTTCGCCCCGGCCACGATCAGCCCGCACTCGTCTGCCCCTTCGCCGTCCGAGGCTGGCGGATCGATCGCCACCACGATCATGTCCAGCGGCGTCTCGTTTCTCGCACGCAAGGTCTCGAACTGCCGGAACGTCCACAGAGCGCCCTCGACATCATCGAGCAACTCGCCGTCGATTTCCTGCCTCCCCAACCGCGTACCACCATATCTCTTGGCAACGTTTTCAACGAAATCCGGTGCAAGATTGGCCCGGTTCGCCGCCGTCGGCGCGCTGGTCTTCACTGTCCTGCCGTCCGCCAGTATCTTGCGCAGCAACGGGCTTGGCCGCGGCGTCGTCGTCACGATCTGCCTGGGATCGTCGCCCAGCCGCAACGCGAATTGCAGCATGTCCCACGTCGCCTCACCCTTGCGCCACTTGGCCAGTTCGTCGGACCATGCACAGTCGAACTGCGGCCCGCGCAACCGCTCCGGATCGGATGCAGAGAATGCCTGCGCCGTCGCTCCGTTCGGCCACACCAGCATACGACGCGTGGAAACCCATTCCGGCTTTCGGTCCGGCGGCGACGAAGCCACCAAACCGGACTCGCCAAACACCATTACCTCGCGCACCTGCTCCAGCGTATCGGCCAGCAGCGCCACGCGCCGGCACCGACCCGCGTCGTGCGGCCCTGCACCCTCGACCTGCGCGCGCACCCACTCCGCGCCGGCCCGCGTCTTCCCCGCACCCCGCCCTCCCA
>JBHHXR010000021.1:0-22826 GCA_046757205.1 Paracoccaceae bacterium | reverse complement strand
CATCGCTCACGGCCGAGAGTTTCGCCGCAATCGTCGGCGCGGCCGGTCGGAGCTACCCGGCCGCACGGGCGGAGCGGCCGCCCGTCAGTTCGTAATGCTCGGCCAATCGGCCGAGAGCAATGCGCAGGACCACCTTGCCCGATCTCGCCGACCAGCCGAGACGCCGCTCGGCCGCCTCCAGGCCTTCGAGAAAACAGCAACAGCGGAAAGCGATGTCCGCCAGCCCCGGGCCAAGCACCCGAAGAGCGGCGAGAACCCTTTCCCGCGCGGCTGTCGGCCCCTGCCCGGGCTCCTTACCCGGGCCCGGTACGCCAATATGTGCGGCGGTCAGAAACCGGTCCCAGTTCTGCGTGACCTTCGGGCCGATCTGAGCGATCTCGAAGTCCTCGCGCAGGCGTTCGCCGGCCTCGATCAGTGGGGCCGCCAGGAATGGCTCTCCATTGCGATCGCGCCGGCGCCCCAGTGCCGTCAACGGGCTTTCGGCAAGATTGTACCGGACCTGCCGGGGCGCGGTTCCGCCGTCGCCCGCAAGTTCCCTTTCCTCCAAGCACTGATGCTGGACGCGAAACGGGCTGATGCTCTCGGCGAACCCGGTTGCCGTGTCGCGCCGTCGCGTGTCTTCAGCAAGCAACCTCTTGAGCGCCGCCCGCCCGACGCCGGTGATGGTGTATCGCCCGAGCTTTCCCAGCCTCTCGCCCGTAATCCATTCGTTCAACGCGAAAGCGCGCGCGAATTCACGATCCAGTACCGCGATCTTGTTGGGCCGGCCCTTTGCCGCTGTTCGAAAGACCGCAGCCCGTTCCATATCGGGCGATACCAACAGAAACGCATCCTTTTCACACAAACGGCGCAGGATGCGCCGGGCTTCGCGGTCAATCTTTCCGCCATGGTTGTCCTTGTTTCCAGAAGCCTTGCACGTCACGCCGTCCGCCTCCTTGTACGCTACGCCCTCGCCGACCAGGAATTTTCTGAACCGGATGCTTCCCAGGGCCTCGTCCACGAGCGGGTCTTCGCGGCGCGCCTCCAGCCGTCTCACCCGCCGCATCACGGTGGAGGGGTGACACCCCTCCGCCCGTGCAATCGAACGGATCGAAGCCCCGCAACCGGTATGGGCAAGATAGTTCACGGCACCGCGTGGCAACCAATTGCACACATGCCGCCCGTCAACTGCTTGCCTGGAAATGTCTTTTTCCCGTGTCACGTCTGGTCTGATCAGAGCTGATTTCCTTGAACGCAAGTCCCGGTTCGCTCTACGGTTGATCCATAAATTTTTAATTAACTTAAAGGCGAGTTGTAAAACGCGCGTTGGCCAGCGAACGCAGCGGCGCAAATCACGCAACACGCAGGTCACTCCGGCGATAATCGGCTTTTCCCAATCCGACGGGGCCGACATGATCCACATTTCCGAACAACCGAATATACCGCGCCGACCGCGAACGCTCGTCAGGGCGGCACGCATCCTGGCCGCTTGGCGCGCCGGACAAGAATGCGAGGCAAGTGAAACCGATTTCACGGCCTGCGGTTCGCCGGACCGTCTCCGGCGCCTGATCGAAGCCGAACGGCATCACGAAGAAGTACGATTGCGCAACCGTTTTGAATACCGGGTGGAACGGCACGTGGAGGCGCTGGCGGACCTGCTGGCCGGCATCGGCCACAAGTCCGGACGCCCGACACGGCCGGCCTAGATGCTCAGCCGGGAATTTCTTCCTTCCGCCGGCTGACGAAGGCCATCAGCGATTCCTCGATTCCCTGGTCGATGGCCGGCGGCGTGTACTCGGCAAGCATTCTTTCCACGCGCGCATGTGCCAGCGCGAAGGTATCCGGCGAACCGTTGTCGGCCCAGGTCTCGAATGGCCGGTAGTCGAGCAGGCTGCTGCGCCAGAAACTGGTCTTGAAATTCGCCTGCGTGTGCTCACAGCCCAGATAGTGGCCGCCGGGCCCGACCTCGCGGACGGCCGACATCGCCTGCCCGTTTTCCGACATGTCGATCCCCTCGGCGATCGAATGCAGGATGCCGAGCTGGTCGGCGTCGAGAACGAATTTTTCCGGCGAGGCCACCAGCCCGCCCTCCAGCCAGCCGCAGGCGTGCAGCATGAAATTCACGCCGCCGAGCAAGGCGGCATTCAGGGTATTCGCCGTTTCGTACGCGGCCTGGGCATCGGGCAACTTCGACCCGCAGAGACCTCCGCCGGAACGGAACGGCAAATTCAGTCTTCGTGCAAGCTGACCGGCGCCGTAGAGGATCTTCGCGGCCTCCGGCGTGCCGAACGTGGGCGCACCCGAGTTCATGTCGATCGAAGTCACGAATGCCCCGAGGACCACCGGCGCGCCGGGGCGGATCAGCTGGTTGTAGGCGATCCCGGCCAATGCTTCGGCCAGCACCTGCGCCAGCGTTCCCGCGACCGAGACCGGCGCCATGGCCCCGCCGACGATAAACGGCGACACGATGCAGGCCTGGTTGGACCTGGCATAGATTTCCATCGCGCCCATCATGACCGCATCGAACGTCAGCGGCGAGTTGATGTTGATGAGCGAGGTCATCACCGTGTTCCGCTGCACGAAATCCTCGCCGAACAGAAGTCCGCACATGTCGACCGAATCCTGCGCCCGGCTCGGTTCGGTCACCGAGCCCATGAACGGTTTGTCCGACAGCGTCATATGCGCCAGCAACATGTCGAGATGGCGCTCGTTGACACCGACATCGGTGGGTTCGCAGACGGTGCCGCCGGAATGGTGCAGCCATTTCGACAGATAGCCGAGCTTCACCAGATTGCGGAAATCCCCGATCGTGGCGTAGCGGCGGCCGCCTTCCAGATCGCGAAAGAACGGCGGGCCGTAAACCGGCGCCAGCACCAGGCTCTTGCCGCCGATCTCGACATTCCTTTCGGGATTGCGGGCATGCTGAACGTATTTCGAAGGAGCCGTCGAACAAAGCGTTCTGGCCAGCCCGCGGGGAATCCTGACCCGTTCGCCCTCGACATCGGCGCCGGCCTCGCGCCAGCGATCGAGCGCGGCGGGATTGTCGACGAAATTGACGCCGACCTCTTGCAGAATGGTCTCGGCGTTATGCTCGATGATTTCCAGCGCTTCGTCGTCGAGTATTTCAAAATTCGGGATGCGCCGCTCGATGAACCTGGCTGCTTCGAGGTGAAAGGCCGTACGCTCGGCGCGTCTGGCCGCGCCTCCCCCGCGGACACGTCGGCGTCCTTCGCTGGCGGCGGGTGCATCTGGCATGATCTGGCCCCCTGGTCTGTGACTTGTCCACCGGCGGCCCCGCCGCCGGGAATGCGGCGATAATTGTCACTCACCCCGGCCGACGGCCTGCGCAATTCCGTCCAGAAAGCACACGTCCGCGACATATCCGCCGATCGGCCCGCGGCGAAACGCCGGTGCCGCCCGTGCCGAGGGGCGGAGCTGCCGCGGGTTGCGCTGCCTCCCGCCCCGGAATAAAGAACCCCGATGAATACCCCGGGCCACGAACTTCTGCTGATCATCGACTTCGGTTCTCAGGTCACCCAGCTGATTGCCCGGCGTCTGCGCGAAAACAACATCTACTGTGAAATTCATCCCTACCAGCAGGTGACCGGGGAGAGCATCCGCGCGCTGGCGCCGAAGGCCGTCATCCTGTCGGGGGGGCCGGCATCGGTGGTTGAGGAGAACTCGCCCCGCGCGCCGCAGAGCCTGTTCGAAATGGGTCTTCCGGTACTCGGCATCTGCTACGGCCAGCAGGTGATGATGGCGCAACTCGGCGGCACGGTCGAGGCCGGGCACGACCGCGAATTCGGCCGCGCCTTCGTCGCACCGTCAGCCCCAAAGCCGGCGTTTCTGGACGGTTGGTTCGCCGACGGCCCGGAGCGGGTCTGGATGAGCCACGGCGACCGGGTTACACGCCTGGCGCCCGGTTTCGAGGTCTACGGCAAGTCGGCGAACGCGCCTTTCGCCATAACCGCCGACATTTCGCGGAATTTCTACGCCGTGCAGTTCCACCCCGAGGTGCATCACACCCCCGGCGGGGCGCGGCTTCTGAGCAATTTCGCCGACATCGCCGGTTTTTCGCGCGACTGGACAATGGGCGCCTACAAGCGGGAAGCCATCCGCAATATCCGCGCGCAAGTCGGCGGTGGCAGGGTGATCTGCGGCCTGTCCGGCGGTGTGGACAGCTCGGTGGCCGCCGTGCTCATCCACGAGGCGATCGGCGAGCAGTTGACCTGCGTTTTCGTGGATACCGGGCTGATGCGGCTCGGCGAGGCGGAACAAGTCGTCGGAATGTTCCGTGACCACTACAACATTCCGCTGATCCACGCCGACGAGTCGGAATTGTTCCTGAACGCTCTTCACGGCATCCCTGACCCCGAAGAGAAGCGCAAGACGATCGGCAGGTTGTTCGTGGAGGTGTTTGAAAAACATTCCAAATCGGTTGGCGGCGCCAGGTTCCTCGCACAGGGCACGCTTTACCCCGACGTCATCGAGAGCGTCAGTTTCTCGGGCGGTCCGTCAGCCACCATCAAGTCGCACCACAATGTCGGCGGCCTGCCGGAGCGCATGCGCATGGAACTTGTCGAACCGCTGCGCGAACTGTTCAAGGACGAGGTGCGGGCACTGGGGCGCGAACTTGGCCTGCCGCAGAGTTTCATCGGCCGCCACCCTTTCCCCGGGCCCGGCCTCGCCATCCGCTGCCCCGGAGAGGTCACCCGCGCCAAGCTCGACATCCTGCGCAAGGCCGACGCGATCTTCATCGACCAGATCAGAAGGCACGGACTTTACGACGCGATCTGGCAGGCGTTCGTTGCCCTTCTGCCGGTTCGGACGGTGGGTGTCATGGGCGACGACCGCACCTACGATTACGCCTGCGCCCTGCGCGCCGTAACCTCGGTTGACGGGATGACCGCCGATTATTATCCGTTCAGCCACGAATTCCTGAGCGAGACGGCGACGCGGATCATCAACGAAGTGGCCGGCATCAACCGCGTAACCTACGACATCACGTCGAAACCGCCGGGCACGATCGAATGGGAATGAGACGGGCGCGGGCGACTGCTCTGCAGGTCGGTCGGCGCATCGGGCAAACTTATCGCTGGCGCTACGCGGGCGATCGTTGCAGTGTCCGGTCATGCTGAAACTCGCGTTTTTCATCTGTTGTCTTTCCGGTACGGCGCTGGCGCAGGCCGAACCGACCGGCTATCAATGCGGCGGCACCGAACCGTTCTGGGACCTCCGGGTCGACGGAGAGAGCGCTGCGCTGCGGAGGATGGGTCGCCCGACGGTGGAGTTCGGAATTCCCCACAAGGCGGTGGCGGAAGGCCGTAACTGGCCCATCGCCTATTCCCTGATCGGCGATTTCGGCACCGCCGTCGCCGTCATCCGGCCGGCCGTTTGCAGCGACGGAATGTCTGACATCGAATATCCCTTTGTGCTGGACCTGCTGACGCAGGACGGCACCAGGGCCATCGTGCTCACCGGTTGTTGCCTGGCCGGCGAACCCGCCAACTGACGAATTGGCGGTCCAGCGAATGTCCGGGAGATCGCACCCCGTCCTGGCGGCGGTCTGGATGACCGGCGCGGTGGTCTCGTTCACGGCAATGGCCGTGGCGGGCCGCGAAATCCAGACGGAAATGAATACGTTCGAGCTGATGATGTACCGCTCGGCGATCGGTTTTCTCGTGGTGGTCGCGCTGCTTTCGGCCGGCGGCAGCCTGTCGCAGGTGGCGACGCGCCGCATCGACGCCCATGTCAAGCGGAACGTCGTGCATTTCGCGGCGCAGAATTTCTGGTTCTACGGCGTCGCGGCAATACCGCTGTCGCAGCTCGTGGCGCTCGAATTCACAAGCCCTATCTGGGTGGCCGTGTTTTCACCGTTTCTGCTGGGCGAGCGAATGAACCGCAGCAGGGTCTTCGCGGCTGCGCTCGGTTTTGCCGGAGTTCTGATCGTGGCCCGGCCCGGTGTCTCGCCCATCGAGCTCGGTCACGGCGCCGGGTTGCTGGCGGCTGTCGGCTTTGCTCTGACCAACATATTCACCAAGGACATCACGCGAACCGACAGCGTATTGTGCGTGCTGTTCTGGATGACGCTGATGCAGTTTGCCTTCGGGCTGGTGCTGGCGCTGCCGGGCGGGATCCCCGTTCCGTCGCCCGGCGTGCTGCCGTGGCTCGCTGTGGTGGGGATCGGCGGCCTGACCGCGCATTACTGCCTGACATCCGCTCTCCGCGCGGCGCCGGCGACGATCGTCGCACCGCTGGAATTCATGCGGCTGCCGCTGATCGCCGTCGTCGGAATGCTGGTGTATCAGGAACCACTGGTCGCGACGGTGTTCATTGGTGCGACGCTTATCCTTGGCGGAAATATCGTCAATGTCCGCCATGAAAGGCGGCGACAAAAAGCCCTCGGCTGATACCCTTTTCGCAAGCGCACAAACATGGTACTGCGCGCACCGAACCAGACCTGTCAGGAGTGGGACATGAACATCGACAAGATACCGGCCGGGAAAAATCCGCCGAACGACATCAATGTGGTGATCGAGATCACCGGCGGACCGTCCGGCGGCGCGCCGGTGAAATACGAGATCGACAAGGCGAGCGGCGCGGTTTTCGTCGACCGGCTGGTCAACACGTCGATGTTCTATCCGTGCAACTACGGTTTCGTGCCCAACACGCTGCACGCCGATGGCGATCCGACCGATGTTCTGGTCATGTGCGATTTTCCGCTGCAACCCGGCGTGGTGATCGGTTGCCGCCCGATCGGCGTCCTGAAAATGGAAGACGAGAGCGGCATGGACGACAAGATCATCGCGCTGCCGTCCGAAAAGGTCGATCCCTTCCAGGCCGGCATTCAGGACCTCAGCGACGTGCCGCAGAAGACCCTCGACCGGATCAAGCATTTCTTCGAGCACTACAAGGACCTCGAACAGGGCAAGTGGGTCAAGGTCGTGGGATGGGGCGACAAGACGGAAGCCGAAGCGATTCTTCAGACGGCGCTCGACGCGGTCAGTTGACTCCATTGATCGAGATCAAAGCATCTGCCCTGTCATTGCAGCAGATTCCACCACGACCAACGGCGTGCCTGCGACAGTGCAGTCCATTGACAATGGTACGCGTATCGCCCTGAAAGATAAGGAAATCACGCGGGAGAGTACGATGTTGACAGTCAAGACCGGTGTCATTCTGGGTGCCACCCTCTGCGCGACGGCTGCGGTCGCCGGAGGAATAGAGCGAAACGCGCCTTCGACCAGCATCCTTTTCGAGGATGGCCGCTATCTGGAGTTTTCCGGTCGCGTCGTCGCGCCTGACCTCACCGGGACGGGCGGCTCCCCTCAGCCGGTCGGCAACACCGGCAACTTGCTGGAGACGTATTTCAGCCTTGGTTTCGCCTACAAGGCCGACATCAACGATCGGTTGTCTTATGCGGTGATCATCAATGAACCTTGGGGAGTTGATACCGACTATCCGGTCGCCGCCGGCGGGTACGGCGGCACGGTGGCGGAACTCACCTCCTATTCGCTGAGCGGCATACTGGCCTACGACGCGACGCCGGCATTCAAGCTCTATGCGGGCGCCCGGGTGCAGTCCATGGAAGCCACGGCCACGATCCCGTTTCTCGGCTCCTATTCCGTCGCGGCCAGTCAGGACTACGGGTACGGCTATCTTGTCGGTGCCGCGTTTTCAAAGCCCGAGATCGCGTTGCGGATAGCCCTGACGTATTACTCGGAGATCGAACACAGCCTGAATACGGCTGAATCGTTCGTCGGCGGCTCGCTTGACGCCAAGACCGGTATAACGACACCGCAGGCGATCAATCTCGAATTCCAGACCGGTATTGCAGCGGATACGCTTGTATTCGGCTCCATCCGCTGGGTCGACTGGTCGAGTTTCGCGATCTCGCCGCCGCTTTACACGGGTACGGTGGTCGGCTCCCCGCTTGTCGACTACGCCGAGGACTGGACGAACTACACCATCGGCGTCGGCCGCCGGTTCAATGAAAACTGGTCCGGCGCAATCATCGGAAGTTACGAGCCCGCGACCAACACCGTTCTCACCACGCTCGGCCCGATCGACGGCCGCACCAGTATCGGTCTGGCCGTTACCCGCACCTCGGGCAACGTCAAGTTTACCGCCGGCGCGAGTTACGTCTGGCTGGGCGAAGCCAACAACGTTCTGGGCACGCATTTTTCGGACGGCAGCGCCATCGTCGCGGGGTTCAAGATCGGTATAGCGCTCTGATACCGGACGAAGCTTGACCGTTCTGGCCCCGCCTCCGGGCGGGGCCTTTCGTTTCGGTTTGAATCCGGCAGCGCGCAACGCTAGTGAGAGGGAAATCCCCGGCGAGGGTCTGATGCTGTACAAAACCGCCAGAGAGTGGACCAACTCGCGGCAAAAGCGGGTGTCGCTGTTCGGCATGTCGGGGCTCGGCAAGACCCATCTGTCGAACCTGCTGCGCGAAAGCGGCGACTGGTTCCACTACTCCGTCGATTACCGTATCGGCACGCGGTACATGGGCGAGCATATCGTCGACAATTTCAAGCGCGAGGCGATCAGAAACCCGTTTCTGCGCGAGTTGCTGCTGTCGGATTCCATCTACATCGCGTCGAATCTCACGTTCAAGAACCTTTCTCCGTTGTCGAGTTATCTCGGCAAGCCGGGCAATCCCGACAAAGGGGGTATCACCTTCGACGAATACATCCGGCGCCAGCGGCTGCATCGCGACGCCGAGATCGCAGCGACCCGCGACGTGGCATTCTTCATCGAACGCGCCAGGCATATTTACGGCTACAACAATTTCGTCTGCGACACGTCGGGCTCGATCTGCGAAATCGTGACGCCGGAGGACCCCAACGATCCGGTCATGTCCACCCTCGCCGCCAGCACCCTGCCGGTCTGGATACGCGGCAGCGAGCGGCACACCACCGAGCTTCTGGAGCGCTTCGACAAGCACCCCAAGCCGATGTATTACGACGAGGACTTTCTCCGAAACACCTGGAACGACTACCTGGCGAAGAACGGACTGACCGAGAGCGAGGTCGATCCCGATGCATTTATCCGCTGGGGGTTCCAGGCTCTCATCGAGCACCGTTTGCCCGCCTATGAGGCGATGGCGCGCCACTGGGCCGTGACAGTCGAGGCAGCCGACGTAGCCCGGGTTCGTGACGAAGCCGATTTTGAAGAGATGATCGCCGGCGTGCTTCCCGACGTGTGACTTGCCCGCTGACGGACTGCCACGTACATTGCCGGTTCCCTAGACCACAGCCGAGCCCGATGCCGATAAAAATCCCCTCCAACTTGCCCGCCCACGACGTACTCCGCTCCGAGGGTGTCATGGTGATGTCCGAGGAAACGGCGCTGCGCCAGGACATCCGGCCGCTGCAGATCGGGCTGCTGAACCTGATGCCCAAGAAAGCGCAGACAGAGACCCAGTTCGCGCGCCTGATCGGGGCGACGCCGCTGCAGATCGAACTGACGCTGATCCGGATGACCGAACACCAGTCGAAGAATACTTCGGCGGCACACATGGAGGCCTTCTATCACCCGTTTCAGGAGGTGAAGCACAAGAGGCTCGACGGGCTGATCATCACCGGCGCGCCGATCGAGCATCTGCCGTACGAGGAAGTGACCTACTGGGACGAGATGATCGAGGTGTTCGAGTGGACGCAATCCAACGTCCATTCCACCTTCGGCGTGTGCTGGGGCGGGATGGCGATGATGAACTACTTTCACGGCATCCGGAAACATATTCTTCCGGCCAAGGCGTTCGGGTGTTTCCGGCACCGCAACGTGGCGCCTTCGTCGCCCTATCTGCGTGGGTTCTCGGACGATTTCGTCATTCCCGTCAGCCGCTGGACCGAAGTCCGGCAGGAGGAAATCGACGCGGTTCCGGCGTTGAAAATTCTCCTGGCCTCGGATGAAGTCGGCCCCTGCCTGATCGAAGACACCGAACGGCGCGGGATCTACATATTCAATCACTTCGAATACGACAGCTTCACGCTGAAGGAAGAATACGACCGCGACGTCCGTAACGGCACACCGATCAACGTGCCGATCAACTACTACCCCAACGATGACCCTTCGCAGCGCCCGGAAAACCGGTGGCGCAGTCACGGCCATCTGCTTTACGGCAACTGGATCAACGAGATCTATCAGACCACGCCCTACGAGCTCGACAGGATCGGCGATGGCGGCGGGGACCGCGATAAATGACGGGCAAGCCCTTTGACGGCGCCATTTCGGCGTTCTTCGAAACCGACGCGCCACAGGCCCTTCGCGACCGCATCGCCGCGGGCGGCCGCAAGGATATCCTCAATCCGGCCTACCCGTACAGCGAGCCCATGCCCGGCCGGGAATACAGGAAAGCGATGGCCGCGCTGCAGATCGAACTGGTCAAGCTCCAGTCCTGGATCAAGGCAACCGGCGAACGCGTCGCCATCGTTTTCGAAGGACGCGACGCCGCCGGAAAGGGCGGAACAATCAAACGCTTCCGGGAAAACCTCAATCCACGCGGCGCGCGCCTCGTCGCGCTTCCGAAGCCCACCGAAACCGAACGCACGCAGTGGTATTTCCAGCGCTACATACGCCATCTGCCGGGCGCCGGCGAAATCGGGTTCTTCGACCGTTCCTGGTACAACCGCGCCGTCATCGAGCATGTCTTCGGGTTCTGCACGCCCGACCAGCGCGCCCTGTTTTTCGATCAGGCCCCGGAATTCGAGAGAATGCTGGCCAGCGACGGGATTCGCCTGTTCAAGGTATGGCTCACGGTCGGCCGGGCGGAACAGCTCCGCCGGTTCATGGACCGCGAAGCCGACCCGCTGAAACAATGGAAACTGTCGGCGATCGACGTCAAGGGGCTGCACAGGTGGCAGGACTATACCGACGCCATCGACGAGATGTTCCAGCGGACCCACGTGCCGCACGCGCCGTGGACCGTCATCCGCTCCGACGACAAGCGGCGCGCACGGCTGGCCGCGATCCGCACCGTGCTGAACGGCCTTGACTACGACGGGAAAGACCCCAAGTCTGCCGTTGCGCCCGACCCCGAAATCACCGGAATACCGGAAAAAATGGGTTTCGAGACCAGCTGACAGCCAGACCTACCGCGCGCCAACGAGAGGCCACTGCCGAGATGGCTGAAGAAAAGAGGGCCCGCAAGGGGTATCACCACGGCAACCTGAAACACGCGCTGACCGACGCGACGCTGCGGCTTATCGTCGAGAAGGGCCCGCACGGTTTCACGCTGGCCGAAGCCGCCCGGCAGGCCGGCGTCAGCGCCGCGGCGCCCTACCGCCATTTCAGCGGCCGGGAGGAAATCCTCGCGGAGATCGCACGCCAGGGTTTCGAGATGTTCGCCGATCTCATGCAGCAGGCGTTCAACCGCGGCGAGCCCACGCCCCTTGCGGCGTTCGAGGCCGTCGGGCGCGCCTACCTGGCGTTCGCGAGGAAATATCCAGGCTATTACATCGCGATGTTCGAATCCGGCATTTCCATTACCGCGAACCCGGACCTGAACATGGCGGCGAACCGGGCGTTTTCGGTCCTGACGCAGGCCGCGGAAAAACTCTCCGCCCATTTGCCCGAAGACAAGAGACCGCCTGCCTCGATGGTGAGCCATCACATATGGGCCCTGTCGCACGGCGTCGTGGAGCTTTTCGCGCGCGGCGAGCCGGGCGGACGCGCGCCCTTCTCGGCCGAGGATTTGTTGGAATCGGGAACCGGCATATATCTGCGCGGTCTCGGTCTCATTCCGTCCGACAAGTAACCGCGTGCCAGACGCGCTCCGGCGACATCCCGCCGGTAACAACTTGTTGCGCATCGGAAATCAGACGGGCGTTCCTTCAACCCGCCAAATTTGGTATCGTTCGTCGGCATTTGACACGAAAGGCCCCTTGGCGCATTGAGCAGAAAGCCGCGGACCAGACTGCCAGCCGGACCGGCCGCCCGAAAAGTTCTCACCGCTTTCTGGGCCGTTTTTTTTGCCCTCACCGGAGCAGACGAAAGCGCGGCCGCTGAGTTCTACACCCTCGATGGCCACGGCGGCCCGGTCATGGCGATCGACGTGTCGCCCGACGGCCAGGCCGTTCTCACAGCGAGTTTCGACTACTCCGTGGGTCTTTGGCACAACAGAAAGCCGGTGTGGCTGGAAGGGCATGACGCGGCGGCCAACAGCGTGGTGTTCGTCGACGACCGGCGCGCCGCGTCGGGCGGGGACGATTTTGCCATACTGGTCTGGGACCTGCGAACGCATGAAGCGAGGCGGTTGCGCGGGCACGAGGGCAAGATCGCGTCGCTTGCCGTATCGCCCGACCGGTCGCGCCTCGCGTCTGCGAGCTGGGACGGGTCGATCGGTCTGTGGGACCTGAACGGCGACGCGCCGCCGCGGTTTCTGACCGGACACACGGCCAACGTGAACGCGGTCGCCTTCACGCGGGACGGCAGGCGCCTTTATTCGGCATCCGCGGACGGCACGATACTTCAATGGGACTTGGCGAGCGGTCGCGCAACGCATGTGGTGCTGCGGCACGGGTTCGGGGTCAACACTCTTGTTCTGAATGAAGACGAGCGGTGGCTGGCCTACGGCGCGGTGGATGGTGGGACCCGCTTCGTCGATCTCGATACAAACGCCGTCCTGGCCGATCTGACCCTCGACCGGCGCCCGATACTGGCGATGGATTATTCGCCCCGGCGCCGGCAACTGGCCGTCGGCGACGGGCACGGTTACATCATGATCGTGGACACACGGACATTCGAAATCGCATTCGATTTCCGCGCTGCCCGGAGAGGGCCGGTCTGGGCGCTGAAATACACGGCGCGCGGCGATAACATCCTTGCCGGCGGGCTGGATGACCGGGTGTTTTCCTGGCCCGTGGAAACACGCCGGGCGAAGGTGCAGATGGCTGCCGCGGAGCCCGGTTTCCTGAGAGACGCCGGAACCATGAGCAACGGCGAACGGCAATTCAGCCGCAAGTGTTCGGTATGCCATTCGCTGTCGCCGGGCAGCAACCGGCGCGCCGGGCCAACGCTCTACGGGCTGTTCGGCCGGCCGGCCGGAACCGTCGAAGGCTACCCGTATTCCAAAGCCATGCGGCTGAGCCCGATCGTCTGGTCGCGCGAAACGATCAATGCGCTTTTCCAGCTCGGCCCCGAGCACTTTGCGCCGGGCAGCAAGATGCCGATGCAGCGCATCGCGAGGCAGCAGGATCGCGACGACCTGATCGCCTTTCTGCGCGAGGCGACGGCGTCGCGCAGCCCGGAGTGATTGCGGCCTGTGGCCGCCTGCCCGCGGGAATACGCGACCTGCATCGAAAAATCGGAAAAATATCGGTCCGGGACTTGACGCTCGAAAATCTTGCTCCATTTATGTTAATGTGAATAACATTTACATTGAAAGGACCGACCAAATGCACAGCGTCACACAGTGGTTCCGAAGTGCAGAAGCATGGCTGGATGCCCGTGGCAAGGGAGCCTGGATCGCAACGATGATCCTCGGTTTCATCCTGTTTTGGCCGATCGGCCTCGCCCTTCTCTTCTACATGATCTGGAGCAATCGCATGTCCTGTTCTTGCCGCCGCCGCAAGCACCGCCATTCGCCGCGTTTCCACGGAACCGGCAACCACGCCTTCGACGCATATCGCGAGGAAACCCTCAAGCGCCTGGAGGACGAACAGAGCGCCTTCCAGAGCTTCATGGATCGCCTGCGCCAGGCCAAGGACAAGGCCGAGTTCGACCAGTTCATGCAGGACCGGCGTGAACGCCGCGACGATCCGGGATCGCCGGAAGCCGCAGCCACCTGACCATACCCCGCTTTCCCGCCCCGCAAGGCGGGAAAGTCTTGTCTGCCGGGAGCGGCGAATTTCAATTTGCCCTTCGCCCGGCATTTTTCGCTCGACAGCAAAACACGATCAGCGCGAGAATCAACATCATGCAGACATACGATGAGGCGTCACGGTACATGACCGGACTTCCGCACCCCGACCTTGACCGCCAGTTCTATGACGGCGTGCCGGCGCGGCGCCTGGTGGCGTGGGTGTTCGACGTGATCGTGATCGGTACCCTTTCGGTTCTGGTCTCGCTGCTGACGCTGGGCATCGGGTTCTTTTTCATCGGCGTTATCGGTGTCGCCATCAGTTTCGTCTACCGGGTTCTGACCCTTGGTTCCCGGTCAGCGACGCTCGGCATGCGCGCGGTCGGTATCGAACTCCGCGATCGTGACGGGGTGCGGTTCACGACGGCACAGGCGATCGTGCATACGCTGGCCTACATGATCTGTTTTTCGTTCCTGCTGCCGCAGGTAATCAGCATGCTGATGATGGTCGGGACGCGCTACGGGCAGGGCATACCGGACGTGCTGATGGGCTCTACGGCGATCAATTCACCGGCCGATTAAGAAAACATTGCGCGCCGGGCGCGGGCGCGGTTAGGCTGCGCGCATTGAAGCCTGGTTCTGTCGATGCGCCACAGCCTGCCCCTGTCGCCCCAGTTCTATGTGACGGCGCCGCAACCCTGCCCGTATCTGGGCGGTCAGGTTGAACGGAAGCTTTTTACCGCGCTGCACGGCGATAACGCCAACACTCTCAACGACACTCTGTCCCGGCAGGGTTTCCGCCGTTCCCAGAACGTTCTTTACCGGCCGTCCTGTAGCGACTGCGCGGCATGCCTGTCTGCGCGGATCATCGCCAGGGAGTTCTCGCCGTCGCGCTCCTACAAGCGGATACTGCGGCGAAACCGCGACATCGTAAGATCGGCCCGATCCCCCTGGGCCACCGAAGAGCAGTACGACCTGTTCCGCCGGTATCTCGACAGCCGCCACGCCGGCGGCGGAATGGCCGAGATGGATATCTACGAATACGCTGCGATGGTGGAGGAAACGCCGGTCCGGAGCCGGGTGGTCGAGTACCGGGTCCAAACGGAAACCGATGATGACGAGGGGCGTCTGGTCGCGGTTTGCCTGACCGATGTCCTGTCCGACGGAATGTCGCTGGTGTATTCGTTCTTTGATCCCGACGAGGCAGAGAGGTCGCTCGGCACCTACATGATACTCGATCACGTGGCGCTCGCCTGCGAGGCGGGGCTCTCTTACGTTTATCTCGGCTACTGGGTGCCGGGAAGCCCGAAGATGGGCTACAAGTCGCGGTTCCGCCCGCTGGAGATCTACTACGGGCGGAGCTGGTCGCGGTTGCGGCCGGGCTTCCGCAAGACCGCCGATCTGAAATCGTCACCGGAGCGCGAGCGAATAGCCGGGCAGGTCTCGGCCATCGACCTGCCGCCGATCAGGGAAACCTGAGCCGGGTTCGCCGTCAGCCGCCCGGCAACAGCGCCGGTACGATGGTGACGACCCACGGGAACGTCCACAGAAGCGCCAGCCCCACCACCTGGATCAGGACGAACGGAACGATGCCGCGGTAGATATGCCCCGTCGTAACGGATGGCGGCGCAACGCCGCGCAGATAAAACAGTGCGAAACCGAAGGGCGGCGTCAGGAAACTGGTTTGCAGGTTGACCGCGATCATGATCGTCACCCATTTCGGGTCGAGCGTGCCGCCGTAGATGACCGGGCCGACGATGGGAATGACGATGTAGATGATTTCCAGGAAATCGAGCACGAAACCGAGGAAGAACAGCACCAGCATGACGATCAGGAACACCACCCATTCGCGGTCGAACGAGCGCAGGAAGTCCTGAATGTAGTCCTCTCCGCCGAACGAGATCACCACCAGGTTCAGGATCTGGGACCCCAGAAGGATGGTGAACACCATCGACGTGACTTTCGCCGTTTCACGCACGACGGGCGACAGGACGGCAGTCTTCCACAGGATCCAGCAGCCATAGAAGAAACCGGCCATTGCGACGTGATAGGCCGCCAGCGCCACCAGGAAGGCCACCCAGTTCTCGAACCCGACATGTTCGACGCTGGTTCGCAGATCGAAATTGATCCCGACGAGGATCATGATGACCACGGCGAAACTGGCCATCAGGATGATCTTGCCGTTGCCGTGCTCTTCCTGCAGCTTGCGGTAGGCGGCCAGCATGATCGCCCCGCCGGCACCGAGGGCCGCGGCCGGGGTCGGGTTGGTGATGCCGCCGAGGATTGAACCCAGCACCGCCACTATCAGGACCAGCGGCGGAAAGACCACGCGCAGCAACTCGTTGCTCGCCAGCAATGCCGCCGCGTGGCGACAGCCGTAGAGTGTCACGGCAATCGGGATCGCCAGAATCAGGAAAGAGACACCCGGCGACGTAAGCGGCCCGATGAACAGGATGTCGCTCAGCAGTGCCAGCACAACGCCGAGACCGCCAATGTAGAGCGGCCGAGGATCGGCCGATGGCACCACGCCCCGCGCCGTTGTCATGACCAGCGACAGGATCAGGAATCCGGCAAGCACGCCCGACCCGATCGGCGCTGCGCCGGCAACGTTTTTCTCGAGCTGCGCCGCCTGCTCTTCCGGCGACAACTTGTGGCTCGTCTGTTGCCCGCCGGCCGCGTCGAGAACTGCCTGCTGCTTGACGGCAAGATCCCAGGTCTCCTGGCCGTGCAGATCTATGAGCGATGCCTTGCACTGTTCGGAGACATGCGTTCGCAGCACCGGCTGCTCGGCGGTTTCCGAATAGGAACTGACCGTGACATTCTGGCTGCCGACGATGTTCAGGAACGCCGCGGCCACCGAGACAAGGATCAGACCGGCAGGCACCGCAAGGAACCATGTCAGGCCCCAGTTGCGGGTGATCATCTCGCCGCTGACCGATTCGCCACGCACCGGCGGCGCCTTCTCGGGATTGAGCAACGCGTACCCGAAAGCGTAGATGCCATAGAGCAGGGCCAGCATTATGCCGGGCAGGATCGCGGCCTGGAACAAAGTGCCGACCGAAAGCACGGCGGCCTGCCCAAGATAGGTCAGGGCGTCCGAGCAGCCCGCCGCTGACGCGCGGATCTCCTGTGCCGCGGCGTAGAGGTCGCCGGCAAGCGTTCCCAGAAGCACAATGACGATGGACGGCGGAATGATCTGCCCGAGCGTGCCCGATGCGGCGATCACCCCGGTCGCAAGTTCAGGCGAATAGTTGTGGCGCAGCATCGTCGGCAGGGACAAGAGGCCCATGGTAACAACGGTCGCGCCGACGATACCGGTCGAAGCCGCAAGAAACGCGCCGACCGCGACCACCGCGACGGCGAGACCGCCGGGCAGCGGGCCGAAAACCCGGGCCATGGTGGTAAGCAGATCGTTGGCGATCTTCGAGCGCTCCAGCGTGATTCCCATCATGACGAACATCAGCACCGCCAGCAGCGTCTCGATCGACGGGCCGGCCAGCACGCGTTCGTTGAGCCGATTGACGATAAAGCTCAGGCTGCGGTCCACCGCGCGTTCCCAGCCGCCCTCGAAAAGCGGCTGCGTAATTGTTGGAATGTCGGGGTAGCGGAATTGGGAAATATAGAGAGACGAAACGCCCTGGTCGACCAAGTCGCGGTATTGGTCGCTCGATGTATCAATTGCCGCGTGCGTCAGTACCCCGGCACTGTCGAGGGTCGCAAGGATCGCGAAGGATATCAGCGCTGACCCGCCGATAGCGAACGCCACCGGAAAGCCCGACATGATGCCGCCGAACAGGCTGATACCGATGATGATGAGACCGATTTCGACCCCATCGAGTCCGAACAACATGCCGTCTGTCCCCCGTCAGAAATGCGCTTCTTCAAGCACTTCGCTTACCGCTTCTTCCAGGTCGTCGCTGACCTTGTCCTTGTCGAGATACTTGCCCGCCGACTCCGGCCCTTCCCGGTATTCCAGCAGCGAGCGGTAGAAAAAGGCGATGGCCTGCACGAACATCAGGAACGTGAACGCCACCAGCAGGACCTTGAACAGGAAATAGCCGTTGAAGCCGTTGGGCGAGAACCCGATGGTTTCCACATGCCATTTCACGATCCGCGCCTTGCGCAGCATCAACTCAAGCTTGTCGGAAGCGGATACTTTAGGCGTGATCATGTGCCGCCACATGAAATTCCACGCATAGAGCCAGATCAGCGTCATCGCCGGGATCATGAAGAACAGCGATCCGAACATGTCGATCACCTTCTTGGTACGGAACCTGGCGCTGGCGTAGAACAGGTCAACCCGCACGTGGCCGCCCTGGATGAACGTATAGCCGCAGGCCAGCGCGACGATGATGGCGTTGTAGAACTTGAGTTCCTCGCCGTACCAGCTCAGGTCCATCTTCACGACCCAGCCGAACGGCCCGACCGAGATATCGGCCACCCGGAAGATGCGCTGCAGAAAGATGATGACGATCTGCTGCGTCACCATCAGCAGCCCGGCCCAGGCGGCAAACCGGCCGACGCTGTTGTTGACGGCCTCCAGCACCCGGACCACCCCCCACATGATCTGGCGGCGCCACAGGCCCAGACCGGTCAGAATCACAAAGGCATCGAATACTACGAAGAACAGCTCCTGCGAGGCTCCGTAATAAATGAAACGCATCAGCGATTGCTTGTCAGACCAGTCCAGCCACAGGCCCGGATGGGTGACTGCATAGAAAAAATTGAAAATCCCCATGGCGATGTTGGTGAAAAACCAAACGATACTATCGACCATGTCGGCCCTCCGGGTAATCGTCTGTCATGCGGGGCTGCACGCCGGAACCTCCCCCGGAACCTGGTCCGGGGGAAGTCAAAGAGTGATCTGGCGCGGATCAGCCGCCGAGAACGCGATCGCGCTGTGCCCGGTAGGCACCAATCGACACCGACAACCAGCTTGACGAAGCCGCCATCGATTCGCGGTAGTCGTTGAAGATCTCCGCGAACAGGTCATCGCCCATGAATTCGTCATAGACTTTCTGCGCGCCCACGCCGAAGGCATCCCAGACGCTGTCGGGGAACTCAAGAACCTTGACGCCACCGGACTTGAGGCGCTGCAGCGCCGCGCCGTTGTTCATCAGGTACTGGCTGAGGTTCCAGACGTTGGCGTGACCCGCTGCGATCTCGATCATCTTCTGGTGCGACGCCGACAGACCGTTGAAAACGTCGCGGTTCACAGACAGCGTCAGACCAGCAGAAGGCTCGTGGAATCCGGCGGTGTAGAAGAACTTGGTGATCTCCTGGAAGCCGGCTTTTTCGTCGGCCCAAGGGCCGATCCACTCGGTGCCATCGATGGCGCCCGACGCCAGCGCCTGGTACACTTCCGAACCGGGCAGGTTCTGCACTGATGCGCCCATGTAGCCGAGTGCCTTGCCGCCGAGGCCTGGCATACGGAATTTCAGGCCCTTGAAGTCTTCCGGCCCGTTGATTTCCTTGCGGAACCAGCCGCCGGCCTGGGTGCCGGTGTTGCCCGCCAGGAACGACTTGAGGCCGAAAATCTCGCCCACGGTATCGTGATACTTCTGGCCGTTGCCATGATAATACCAGTTGTTCTGCTCGGTCGCCGTCATGCCGAAGGGCACGCCGGTGAAGAACGCCAACGCCGGATGCTGGCTGATGAAATAGTAATCGGCCGCGTGATACATATCGGCCTGACCCGAGGTCACTGCGTCGAAGACCTCAAACGCGCCAACCAGTTCGCCGGCGGCCTTCACTTCGATTTCCAGCGAGCCGTCAGACATGGCGTTGACGTTTTCGGCAACCTTGGCTGCCGCGTCGAACACGCCGGCGAGGCCGCGGCCCCAGGACGTGACCATGGTCAGCTTGACTTTGCCCTGCGCCACCGCAGGCGCCGCCAGCGATGTCGCGGCAGCGGTTGTGCCACCGATAGCGGTGGCTTTCAGAAATGAACGACGGTCCATGTATTCCTCCCTTGAAGCCCGGCGTTCCGTGCCGGGCAGGTTTGTAAGCACAGGCACCTTAGCCATCAAAGGCGGCAAGGAAAACCCGGTTTGTCAGGGCGATTCACCACAAAACCAAAGAATTTCGGCTTTCGAGCGCCGAATTTCGCCAACGCGACGTAACAGGGTGAATGTGAAGCCGCGTGGCATCGGTCCTTCGTTGAACCGCGCGACCCGCCGAATTGGCCGGCGCGCACAAAAATCGTGCCGCATGGTTGACCGGACGAGACGGCGTGCCTACAAGTATGGCACGGAGAACGTTGGATGAATAACCTCGTGGTAATCTTGGGAGGCGCCTGAATCGGCGGATGCGAGGGCATCCTGATCGAATTGGCGCCGCTGACCCCCGATCAGGGGGTTTTTTTGTGCCCGAATTGTGTGGGCGCCGGGCCCGGCCCGAAAAAGAAAATGGAGAAGAAAATGACCCGTCAGATGACCGGCGCGCAAATGGTTGTCCAGGCCCTCAAGGACCAGGGCGTCGAGACCGTATTCGGATATCCCGGCGGCGCCGTGCTTCCGATCTATGACGAGATCTTCCAGCAAAACGACATCCGGCACATTCTGGTGCGCCACGAACAGGGCGCGGCACACGCCGCGGAGGGTTACGCGCGTTCGACCGGAAAACCCGGCGTTGTCCTCGTCACGTCGGGCCCGGGAGCGACGAACGCGGTGACCGGCATGACCGACGCACTGATGGATTCCATCCCGCTCGTCGTGCTCACCGGGCAGGTCCCGACATTCATGATCGGCAACGATGCGTTTCAGGAGGCCGACACGGTCGGCATCACCCGGCCCTGCACCAAGCACAACTGGCTGGTCAAGGATACCGACATGCTGGCCGACACCATCCACCAGGCCTTCCACGTCGCCACCCACGGCCGCCCCGGCCCGGTGCTCGTCGACATACCCAAGGACGTGCAGTTCGCCACCGGCAAGTACGTCAAACCCGCCAAAGCGCGCGTCTCGCATTACCAGCCCCGGGTCAAGGGCGACACGGAAGCGATAACCCATGCCGTCGAGATGCTGGAAAAGGCAAAGAAACCGGTGTTCTACACCGGCGGCGGCGTCGTCAACTCGGGCCGTGGCGCCAGCCAGCTCTTGCGTGAGCTGGCCGACGCCACCGGCATCCCCGTCACCTCGACGCTGATGGGTCTGGGCGCCTATCCGGCATCGGGAAAGGGCTGGCTCGGGATGTTGGGAATGCACGGAACGTACGAGGCCAACTGGGCGATGCACGACTGCGACTTCATGCTGTGCGTCGGAGCGCGTTTCGACGACCGCATAACCGGCAGGACAGAGGCATTCAGCCCCCGCTCCTTCAAGGTTCATATCGACATCGATCCGTCTTCGATCAACAAGAACATCCACGTCGATATCCCGATCGTCGGCGATATCGGCCATGTTCTGGAGGACATGCTGAAAATCTGGAAGTCGCGGGGCCGCAAGACCAGCGCCCCGGAAATCGCGGACTGGTGGAAAAAGATCGAGGAATGGCGAAGTGTCAATTGCCTAGACTACGCCAATTCCACCAGGACGATAAAGCCGCAATACGCGCTGCAAAGGCTGGAAGCGCTGACAAAACACCGGGATCGCTACATCTGTACCGACGTCGGCCAGCACCAGATGTGGGCCGCCCAGTTCATGGGTTTCGAGGAACCCAACCGCTGGATGACGTCGGGCGGCCTTGGCACGATGGGATACGGGTTTCCCGCCTCGATCGGGGTTCAGATCGCCCACCCCGATGCGCTTGTCATCAATGTCGCCGGCGACGCGAGCTGGCTGATGAACATGCAGGAGATGGGAACCGCCGCGCAGTTCCGGCTTCCGGTCAAGCAATTCATACTGAACAACGAACGCCTGGGGATGGTGCGGCAATGGCAGGAACTCCTGCACGGCGAACGCTATTCCCACAGCTGGTCGGAATCGCTTCCCGATTTCGTCAAACTGGCGGAGGCCTTCGGCTGGAAAGGCATCCAGTGCGACGACCCGGCCGATCTCGACGACGCGATCGGCGAGATGCTGGCGCATGACGGGCCGGTCGTTGTCGATTGTGTGGTGGAGAAACATGAAAACTGCTTTCCGATGATCCCGTCGGGCAAGGCGCATAACGAAATGCTCATGGGCGAGGCCTCGTCGGAAGGTGCAATCGACAAGTCGGGGGCCGTTTTGGTATGAGCGCTTTGAAAATCCGCAAGGGCACGTCGCGCCGCAGTGCCTACGACCTTCGCAGCCCGCTCGGCGATACCGTCGAGACGCACACGCTGGCGGTGATCGTGGATAACGAAGCCGGGGTGCTGGCGCGGGTCATCGGCCTGTTCTCGGGCCGCGGCTACAACATCGAAAGCCTGACCGTGGCCGAGACCGACCACACCGGACACCGCTCGCGCATCACCGTGGTGACGACCGGAACGCCGGAAGTGATCGAACAGATCAAGGCGCAGCTTGGCCGGTTGGTACCGGTGCACGACGTCCATGACCTGACCGTCGAAGGCCCTTCGGTGGAACGTGAACTTGCGCTTGTAAAGGTTTCCTGCAAAGGCGAAAAACGTGTTGAAGCGATGCGCACGGGTGAGGTTTTCCGCGCCCGCGTGGTCGATTCAACGCTGGAGAGTTTTGTCTTCGAGATCACCGGCAATCCGGAAAAAATCGACGCCTTCGTCGACCTGATGCGGCCGCTGGGTTTGAAGGACATGGCCCGCACCGGCGTTGCGGCCATCATGCGGGGTTCTTGACACTTGCCAGAGGCGCCGCGCGAGAAAAAACGGGGGATGGTTTCCCATCCCCCAGATTCGCATTTCAGGCTCTCTCGTTGCTGCTCTTTCCATTGCCTGCGGCCTGAACGCTTGCAGTGCCCGAACCACCGGGCGGGCACCTCGCCATCAACTGCAACCCGACGTCGCTCCGCAAGTGTTGCAATTCATGCAGGTTCCGTTGCGCACCAGCGTGAAATTTCCGCACTCGCTGCAAGGATCGCCCTCGTAACCCTGCATGCGCGCCCGGGTTCGTTCGTCGAGAACGGCAACCTCGGCGGCGGGCGGCGTTGTTTC
>JBHHXR010000020.1:0-23084 GCA_046757205.1 Paracoccaceae bacterium | reverse complement strand
CCTCACTTGATGGCGATGTATCCCTCGAAGCAGATGTATTTCTGCACCGTCATGTAGTCGACGAAACCGGCCCTGCTCAGGAGGTCGAAATTGCCCTGGGTCGAGAACGGCTCCAGTATCCCCTTCAGGCTCCGGGTTTTCGAGACGATCTCGTCGGGCGTGAAACCGTTGCGCAGCTTGAAGTCGACATAGAGCGAGCTCAGCATGTCCTGAAAACGGGCGTCCGGCCCCCGGGTTTTTTCGAAACAGACAAAGGCGCCGCCCCAGTTCAGGCTGTTGTAGATCCTGTCGAACAGCGCCTGCCGGTCCCTCGGCGGGACGAACTGCATGCAGTAGTAAGACACGATCAGGTCCGATTTCTCGAATTCGAAAAGCCGCGCATCCTCCAGGACTATCTCGATATTCTTGACGTCGGCGCAGTGTTCCTTGGCCTTGGCGGTCATCGCCGGTTCGGTATCGATGCCGATCCACCGGGCGCCGGTCTTGTGCTGATTGCGCAGCGCCAGTTTCTTCAGCAACTCTCCGGTCGACACTCCGACCTCGTAGCATACGCTCTCGTCGCTGACGAAAAAATCGCTCATCTGGCAGATCAGATCGTGGCCTTCCTCATATAGCGGAACGGACTGCTTTATGTGGGAGACAAAATTCTCGGGAACACCTTCTCCGAAGGTCCAGGCTGAATTTTCCGCCTTGATATTGTGTCCAACGTTCATCGCTGATTCCTCGCGTTTCGGCGCTTTTCAAGAATACACCCCAGATGGCGTTCAACATAGGCGGAAATTTGGGCGGTAATATGGTCGCTTCGCTTGCGCCAGCCCGCCCCTGCCGGGAGCGGGGAAAGGGTTCCGCGCCTTCCGATCGTCCTGCGGTCCGCAGTCGCCTGTCCGGCGGTGTCGGGTCAGCGGATGATCCGGGAATATTTCGCGCCCTCGAGCGTCGCCGCCGCGATCAGGCCGCGCTGGTTGAAAATCAGCGCGAACACCGGCTTGTTTACCGTGGTGGTGTCCAGCCCCGCCGAGCCGACACTGTTGCTGGCGGTATATTCCGCCTCGGCGCCGAGCTCCCAGCCGTCCGTGGTGCGGAACTGGAACAGCGAATCCGGCGTCATGAAAAACAACGCCTGGGAAACCCGCTGGGCGCCGATCTGCAGGCCGAAGGAAGCTCCGGCGACGGAGTAGTAGTCCACCGGTGCTCCACCGATCAGCAGCGCGCCTTCACCGTAACTGCCGCCGAAGAATAATCCGGCTTCGGTGATGTTCGGCATCACCAGAATGCCCGCTGCCTGATCGGCTACTTCGCGAGACCCCGGCACCGTGGCGTACATCACGTCGAGCGCCTGCGCCACCTGCGCGTCGATCTCTTCGCGAGTCGACGTTACCCGCGCCTGCGAGCACCCGGCCGTCGCCGCGGCGGCCACGATGAAACTGCGTCTTGTCCAGGATGTCATTGCCCGTTCCTTGCCCTCAATAGATTTCCATGGCTTGCCGCCTTTTGTCGCATTCCTACCATATGTGGTGCGGGCTTGCAATTTCGATTCGCGCTCCGAGATCGAGAACGCGGGGCCGCGACGGCGCGAAAATAGCGGTACCAATCGACTGCGCGTTTCGCTATTGGAAGCAGGATGCTGGCTGGGCGAACGGATAAGAAGTGCCAAGTGCAAATGACGGCGTAGTCGTTTTGTGCATGAAGTGGGGAACGCTTTACGGGCCCGACTACGTAAATGTGCTGTACGCTGCGGTGGCGGGAAATCTTCACAGGGATTTTCGCTTCGTGTGCCTGACCGATGACCCGGTCGGGATCAGGCGCGAGGTCGAATGCCATCCGATCCCGGACCACGGGTTCAGATCCGGCGAATTCGCCTTCGGAGGCTGGCCGAAACTGAGTGTTTTCGCGCGCGATTTGTATGGCCTCGCCGGCCGCGCCCTGTTCCTCGATCTCGATACCGTCATTGTCGGCGACATCACGCCGCTGTTCGATGTGCCGGGCGAACTGGTGATGATCCGGGAATGGAAACGGTTCAATGACCATTTCCGCCCCCGGCGCGTGCGTGGCATGAGTTCGGTATTTTCTTTCGATCTTCATGGTCTCCCGCACTTGCTCGAGCGCTACCTTGAGGACCCCGCGGCGGCCCGCGCAAGCGTTCGCCACGAACAGGAATGGATAACGAAGCATGCCGGCGGCATGTCATTCTGGCCGGACGGATGGGTCGTCAGTTTCAAGAGGCAGCTCATGGCGGTTCCCTTGGTCAACCGGATCGTGCCGCCGAAGCCGCCGCCATCCGGTGCGAAGCTGGTGGCTTTCCACGGTGTGCCGAGGCCCATCGATCTGGTTCCCGATCGCGGCCAGCACTGGGGATCGTTTTTCCGGCACGGCCGCGGCGCGGTTCCGTGGGTGCGGGAATACTGGCTGCGGCACGGCGGACAGGACGTGGCCCGGTAAAGGCGCTACCGGCCGCTCCGGTTCCGCAGGATGCGCGCCGTTTCCGGCGCGAAATAGGTCAGCACCCCGTCGCATCCGGCGCGCTTGAAGCAGGCCAGGCTTTCCATCATGGCGTTCTCGCCGTCGAGCCAGCCGTTCTGTGCTGCCGCCCGCAGCATCGCGTACTCACCGGACACCTGGTAGGCGAAGGTGGGCACGCCAAAGGTCTTTTTCACCCTGCTGGCGATCTCCAGATACGGCATCCCCGGCTTGACCATGACCATGTCGGCGCCCTCGGATATGTCGTCGGCGACCTTGCGCAGCGCCTCGTCGGTATTGCCCGGGTCCATCTGGTAGGTCTTCTTGTCGCCCTTCAGCGCCCCCGTTGCGCCGACGGCGTCGCGGAACGGGCCGTAAAAGGCCGAGGCATATTTGGCCGCATAGGACATGATCACGACATTCTGGAACTCGTGCGCCTCCAGCGCCTGGCGGATGACGCCGATGCGCCCGTCCATCATGTCCGACGGCCCGAGGATGTCGGCGCCCGCCTCGGCCTGGGCCAGCGCCTGCTTTTCAAGGGCCAACAGCGTGTCGTCGTTGACTACCACGCCATCGCGCACCAGCCCGTCATGGCCGTCGGAATTGTACGGGTCGAGCGCGACGTCGAGCAGGATGCCCACTTCCGGCACCGCGGCCTTGATCGCGCGCGTCGCCGTGTTGACCAGATTGTCGGTGTTCCACGCCTCTTCCGCGCCCGGTGTCTTCTTGCCGGGGTCGGTGTAGGGGAACAGCGCTATGCAGGGGATGCCGAGTTCGGCGGCTTCCTCCGCCGCCCGTACCGCCCGGTCGACGGACAGACGGTCGACGCCGGGCATGGCTTCGACGGGTTCCGCCAGGTCGTCGCCGTCGCGAATGAAGATCGGCCAGATGAGATCGGAAACGCTGAGCGTGGTTTCGCGGACAAGGTCGCGTATCCACGGCGACTGGCGGTTGCGGCGCGACCGGCGCCGCGGAAAGGAGACCGGAAGAGGCTGCATGCAAGGCTCCAGTGGATTTCGCGCAGACGATGCCACGCCGGAGCGCGCGGCCTCAAGGGAAAATCGACCGAACCTCGATTGATTTCCCGGCGCTTGACGGTAAAACAGCCGGAAATGAAAGAGACCGCCCGTGCCAATCACCCAGATCATTGATTTCAGCGGAATTTGGAGTTTCTGGTACTGGGTGCTGGTCGCCGTCGCCTGGTCGATGACCTCGCATTTCGTGCTGGGCGTGCCGTATGACTTCGTCATCCGCGCCGAACGGCAGGGCGGACAGGTCGCGGAAGACTGCGATACGCTGGTTCATATCCATGTCGGCCGGGTGCTGTACCATGTGGAGCGGGGCGGCCCGTGGATCGTCGGAGCCGCCGCATTCGTCCTGGCCTGCCTGGCTACGCTCGGATTCGTTCTCAAGGTGGAAATCGCGGTGGCGCTGTTCATGCTCGTCGGTCCGCTCGCCATCGTCGCCGGCTTCACGTTGCGGCTCGCACGGCGGATACGGGCCGAGAACATGCGCGGCGAACGGCTGCGGCGGGTGATTGCGAGGCGCAGGTTCTGGAACCAGTTCGCGGGACTGGTATCCATCCTGATTACCGTCGGTATCGGCATGATATGGTTTTACACCGCGAATACGTTCTGAACGGGCCGCTGCCGCCTTGCGGTCCGGCGGCGTCTCCTGTAGCGGCCGGAAGATGACCCCTCGCAACCATACGGAACTTGATGTCGTGCTGGTTGGCGGCGCGCCGGAAGGGTTCGACGCCCGTCTGCTCGCCGAATGGGCAGGGTCGTTTGGCGAGCCGACCCTGTATGTCGCACGCGACGATTCGCGGCTTGCCGCGATGCAGGCGGCGCTGGCGTTTTTTGCCCCTGAATTGCCCGTCTTGACGTTTCCCGCCTGGGATTGCCTTCCCTATGACCGGATTTCACCGAACCCCGACGTGGCGGCAACGCGCATGGCGACGCTGGCGGCGCTGGCGGACGGGTATCCGGCGCCCTCCGTCGTCCTGACGACATTGAACGCGGCGATGCAGAAAGTGCCGGTGCGCGAGGTCGTCGCGGGCGCCAGTTTCGTCGCGGAAGTCGGGCAGCGGATCGACGTCGGGGCGTTGCGCCGATATCTGGCCAGGATGGGGTTTTCCCGGTCGCCGACGGTGATGGAGCCGGGCGATTTCGCGTTTCGCGGCGGGCTTGTGGACGTATTTCCGCCGGGCGGGCAGGGGCCCGTCCGCCTTGATCTCTTCGGCGACGTTCTGGACGGTGCGCGGCGCTTCGATCCGGAAACCCAGCGGACGCTGGAGAAGATCTCGCGCGTCGAACTCGCGCCGGTGTCGGAAATCATTCTGGACGACGCTGCGATAACGCGTTTCCGCCAGAATTACCGGGCGGAATTCGGCGCCGCGGGAACCGACGATCCGCTTTACGAGGCGGTGAGCGCCGGGCGCAAGCATCAGGGGTTCGAACACTGGGTTCCCTTCTTCCACGAACGCATGGAGCCGGTATTCGAGTATCTTCCCGCCAGCCCCATCGCGTTCGACGACCAGATCGAAAACGCCCGGCTGGCGCGCTGGGAGAGCATTACCGACCAGTACGAGGCCCGTTCGGAGGCGCTCAGGCAGAAATCCCTTATCGGTTCGGTCTACAAACCGGCTCCGCCCGGCTCGCTCTATCTGGACGAGACCGCCTGGCACCAGGCCCTGCGCGGCCACCGTATCCGCCAGTTTTCGCCCCAGCGGCGCGCTCCAGGGCCCGGCGTCATAGACGCCGGCGGCCGCGCCGGGCGGAATTTCGCGCCGGAACGCCAGCGCGAGGACGTCAGTCTTTTCGACGCCGTCGCACGGCACGTATCCGACCGGCGAGCGAAAGGAAATGTCGTTGTCGCGACCTATTCCGAGGGCGCGCGGGAGCGCTTTGAAACCCTGCTGGAGGACGCGGGCGCCGGCTCCGGACGACGCATCGCGCGGCACCGGGACCTGGGTGCGTCCGGCGAACTGGCCATCGCCGTTTGGGCGCTGGAGCACGGGTTCGAGGCCCCCGGGCTGACGGTGATTGCCGAGCAGGACATTCTCGGCGACCGGCTGATCCGCGCGCCCAGACGCCGGCGGCGGGCGGAGAATTTCCTCACCGAGGCCAACAGCCTGTCGGTGGGCGACCTGATCGTTCACGTCGATCACGGTATCGGCCGTTATGCCGGGCTCGAGACGATTTCGGCGCTCGGCGCGCCGCATGAATGCATCGCGCTGGAATATGCCGGCGGCGACAGGCTGTATCTGCCGGTCGAAAACATCGAACTGCTCAGCCGCTACGGCCACGACGAGGGGCTGCTCGACCGGCTCGGCGGCGGCGCCTGGCAGGCCAAGAAGGCAAAGCTGAAACAGCGCATCCGGGACATGGCGGAAAAACTGATCCGCGTGGCCGCCGAACGCGCCCTGCGCACGGCCGCGGCGCTGACGCCGCCGGACGGGCTGTGGGAGGCGTTCTGCGCCCGGTTCCCCTATCAGGAAACCGAAGACCAGCTGCGAGCCATCGACGACGTTCTGGCCGATCTCGACAGCGGCCGGCCGATGGACCGGCTGGTCTGCGGCGACGTCGGATTCGGCAAGACGGAGGTTGCCCTGCGGGCCGCTTTCGTTGCCGCCATGTCCGGCGTGCAGGTGGCGGTGATAGTGCCGACCACGCTGCTGTCGCGTCAGCACTACCAGGCGTTCCGGGAACGCTTTCGCGGCATGCCGGTGCGGGTGCGCCAACTGTCGCGCTTCGTTTCGGCGAAGGAGGCCGCCGAGACGCGCGAGGGGCTGGCGAAGGGCACGGTGGATATCGTTGTGGGAACGCACGCGCTGCTGGCCAGGGGCATGCGCTTCAACAGCCTCGGGCTTCTCATCATCGACGAAGAGCAGCATTTCGGCGTGGCCCACAAGGAACGGCTCAAGCAACTGCGCTCGGACGTGCATGTGCTGACGCTGACCGCGACCCCGATCCCGCGCACCCTGCAACTGGCGCTGAGCGGCGTCAGGGAACTGTCGCTTATCTCTTCGCCGCCGGTGGACCGGCTGGCGATCCGCACCTATGTCAGCGAATTCGACCCGGTGACGGTGCGCGAGGCGCTGCTGCGCGAACATTACCGCGGCGGCCAGTCGTTCTTCGTCGTGCCGCGGGTCGCCGACATCCCGGAGATGGAGGAATTTCTGTGCCAGCAGATACCCGAAATCACCTGTGTCACGGCGCACGGCCAGATGCCGGCCGGGCAACTCGACGACCGCATGAACGCCTATTACGACGGCCGGTACGACGTGCTGCTGGCGACCACCATCGTCGAATCCGGTCTCGACATTCCCGCCGCCAACACGCTGATCGTTCACCGCGCCGACATGTTCGGGCTGGCGCAACTCTACCAGATCCGCGGCCGCGTCGGGCGCTCGAAGATCCGCGCCTACGCCTATCTGACGACGCGGCCGCGCAAACCGATGACGGCGGCCGCCGAAAAACGTCTTCGGGTGCTGGGGTCGCTCGACAGTCTGGGGGCAGGGTTCACGCTGGCCAGCCAGGATCTCGACATTCGCGGCGCCGGCAACCTGCTGGGCGACGAACAGACCGGACATATCCGCGAGGTCGGTTACGAACTCTATCAGGACATGCTGGAAGAGGCGATCGCCAAGATGAAGGCGGGCGAGATGGAGGGGCTGTCGGAGGCCGACGACACCTGGTCGCCGCAAATCAATCTCGGACTGCCGGTGCTGATCCCGGAACGGTATGTGCCCGATCTCGACGTCCGGCTCGGTCTCTACCGCCGGCTTTCGTCGCTGCACGAAAAGGTGGAACTGGAGGGCTTCGCGGCGGAGCTGATCGACCGGTTCGGGAAATTGCCCAAGGAAGTCAATACGCTGATGAACATCGTCCGGATCAAGGACAAGTGCAAGCGGGCCGGCATCGCCCGGCTGGACGGCGGGCCGAAGGGTGCCACGATCCGGTTTCACAACGACAAATTCGCCGATCCGGCCGGTCTTGTCAGTTTCATGGAGGGCCAGCGGGGGCTGGCGAAAATCCGCGACAACAAACTGATTGTCCGGCGCGACTGGAAAGAAGACCGCGACCGGATCAGCGGAGCTTTCGCGATCGCGCGAGACCTCGCCGAGAAGGCGAACCCCAGGGCCGCCTGAACAGGCCGGGAACCCGTCGCGTCATCCACGATTCATTCACCCGCACAGCCACCTCGGGACGGATGCCCCGGGCAGGCGCGATCCCTGTCAGTTCGGGCGGGGGGGCGTCAAGGCACATCATGCCCCCAAACCCCGGCCTTCGCGAGAACGCCGGTCTTCGGAAATCGCTCGATCACCAGCATGAACAAGACCGAAGGGACCAGCAGAATCAGCGAAGATATGGAAGCGATCTGATAGTTGCCCTCCATGTTGGCGGCGGACGACTGGAAAGCGCCCCGGCTCCGCAGGCAAACCGTCCAGCGTGGCCAGGCCACCACGGCCCGGCACGGCCGGCACGTCGATCCGCAGATCGCAGGTTGTATTCACTTTTGTGTTCTGCCCGGCTAACCTTTGCGGGTCAAACTATCGTGTCTTGGGAGGAGGAGCGATGGAACGCAGATGCTTTGTTCGCCAATCTCTGGCGCTGGCGGCGGGGCTGGCCATGCCGCGGGCACAGGCCCTGGCGCAGTCCGGCACGATCCGGTTCGGGCTGACCCCCGTGTTCCTTTCCAATGACCTGGACTTGCTAAGATATCTTGAAGAATATCTTGCTCAAACAACGGGCTACGAAGTCGAGCTCGTCCAGAAACGAACCTATCAGGAGATATCGACCCTGCTTGTCGCGGGCCGTCTCGATGCCGCCTGGATTTGCGGCTATCCCTTCATTCGGTTTCGCGACGCCCTGGAGCTTGTCAGCGTTCCGGTCTGGCAGGGCAAACCCAGCTATCAGGCCTATCTGATCGGTGCGGCGGATCGCGACGCCGCGGATATCGATGATTTGCGCGGGGATCTGCACTGTTTTTCCGACCCGGACTCCAATTCCGGTTTTCTGGTCACCTCCGCGCTTCTGGCCGAGCGCGGCGTGCACCCCGACGAGTTTTTCCGCAAGGCCTTCTTTGCCTACGGGCACCGCAACGTCGTGCGCGCGGTCGCCGCACAGCTTGCGAATAGTGGCAGCGTCGACGGATATGTCTGGGAAGTTCTCAGCCGGATCGAACCCGATCTGACCGCAAGGACAAGAGTGATCTGGAAGTCTGAATGGCTGGGATTTCCACCGGTCGCCGCGCCAAGGGCCATGGCCGGGACACCGCGTCTGGCGGCCATCCAGCAGGCGCTTCTGAACATGGATCGCAACGCCCTGGGGCAGAAGATTCTGAACCTCCTGCAACTGGACAGGTTCGGTCCTCCCGAAGGGTCGGACTTCAGCAAGATCGCCCGGCTGATGAAGAAAGTTCAGGATTTCGGATGAAGCCAGCCGTCATTCGCCCAGCGTCCTGGCCGGTTTCCCTGAAAATACCGCTGGTCGTGGTCTTCTTGACGTTTGCAATCGGGGTCCTGGTGACGCAGCAACTGCTCGCCAAGTTGTCGGATATTCAGGACCAGAACCTGAGGGAGCTCTCGGGCGCCTACCTGGACGGGCTGTCTTCCTCGGTTCTTCCCCATGTTCTGCGCAAGGACATCTGGGACGTTTTTGACGCGATCGAACGCTCGAAGAGCCTGTATGAGAATATCCATATCGTCTCGACCATCGTCGCCGACCCCGCCAACGTCATAATTGCCGCATCCGATCCGGTGAAATTTCCCACGGGAACCGAGATCCCGCAGGACGACCTGGCTACGGCGATCCCCGAAGACATGCTGAAAATCCAGGCCAATCATCCGGAATTGCGGGTGATCGGGAATATCGGCTTTCAGGGCAGAACCGTCGGAAAGCTGATGGTGACCCTCGACGTGTCGCGCCAGCTTGCCGAACGCGGCAACGTCCGGCTCGCCCTTGTCGGCAGCAATGCGGCCTTCACGTTTCTGGTGGCTGTCTTCGGCTACTATCTGACCCGGCGCATGACCCGCCCAATGCAGGTTCTCTCAGAGCATCTCGACCAGAGCAAGGATGGCGGTTTCGAGGAAATTGCCCCCTCGGATTTTCCCAGTTCGAGCAAGGAAGCCTCGACCCTGTTCAGGAGCTACAATTCCCTGGTCCGGGCGGTCAACGAACGCGATATGCTGGCCGCCAGCCTGAACGAAGAGGAAAAACTCGCCGATCTGGGCAGGCTGGCGGCGGCAATGGCGCATGAAATCAACAACCCGCTGGGCGGCATGCTGAACACGCTTGAAACGCTGAAGCGTCACGGCAGCAGCGTCGATGTGCAGAAAAAGGCGATTGGCCTGCTTGAACGGGGGCTCAAGGCAATCGGGGACGTCGTTCAGACCACGCTTGTGGCCTACCGGGGCCGCTCGGCAAGACACCGTCTCAGCGAAAGGGATTTTTCCGACCTGCGCCACCTGCTGCGCCCGGAAATCCGGCGGCACAGCCAGAATCTTGACTGGAAAATGAACTGGAGCGGGCAGGTGCCGGTCGACGGCTCCAGCGTGCGCCAGATCGGCCTCAACCTGTTGCTGAACGCCTCGGCGGCGGCCGGGCGGGGAGGCAGAATTGTTTTTCGGTCAGAAGTTGCCGATGACATGCTTGAAATCACAGTTGAAAACGATGGCGAGGAGATACTTGACGATCTTTTGTATTGCCTGAATGAAACCGGTGCGGGAAACGTATTGCCGGACAACTCGGGGGGAATCGGTCTGTGGGTGATCTGCCGGCTGGTGCACGAGATGAACGGAAAGATCGAGGCCGCATCGGCCGACTCATGGACAGTGGTTTCCGTCAAGATCCCGTTTGAGAACGGAGCGATCGAGAATGCGGCTTGAGGGGCTGAAGATCGGCCTGATCGAAGACGATCCGATCATGGGTGAATCCCTGGTGCAGGTGTTTGGCCTGGAAGGTGCGGATGTGCTCTGGTGGCAGACCGGCGCCGAAGGATTGCGGGCGCTTCGCCTTTCCGACCGGGACGTCATCGTCTGTGACATCCGGCTGCCGGATATGGGCGGAGACCAGGTTTTCGCCGAGGCCAGCCGGCACCGGAGTGTCGCACCGTTCCTGTTCATGACGGCATATGGCGACGTGGAACAGGCTGTGGGCCTGTTGAAGTCCGGGGCGGGCGACTACGTAATCAAGCCGTTTAATCCCGACGACCTGATTCAGCGGATTACCGGCTTGGTGCCGAACCCGGAAATGCGGCGCGCCAAGGGTGCTCTCGGCCCCTCCGGCGCGATGCTGGAAATCGAGCAAACCCTGAAACGCATATCGGTCACGCGCATGCCGGTCCTGCTGGAGGGCGAGACCGGGGTCGGCAAGGAGGTTTGCGCGCGATTCCTGCACGGGCTGACGGCTGAAGGCGCGATGCCGTTCATGGCTGTCAATTGTGCCGCGATCCCCGAAGACACGATGGAAATGGAACTCTTTGGCAGCGAACACTCGGCCGTGCATCGCGGATACGCGGAAAGGGCGCAGAAAGGAACGCTGTATCTCGACGGCATCGCCGAGCTTTCCCTTGGTCTGCAACCCAAGCTGCTTCGGCTGCAGGAAGAAGAGACATTCTACCGGCTGGGCGGGAGCACTCCGATTCATTTTGACGCCAGGATAGTGTGCTCGACCAATGCTGATCTGTGCGCCCTGCTGGCGGAAGGGAAGTTCCGCGAAGACCTTCTTTACCGCATCAACACCGTCTCGATAACGGTTCCTCCGCTCCGGCAGCGCCCGGACGACATCATCTGGCTGGCCAGGAGATTCCTGCGCGAGGTCGCCGCGCTCCTCGGCGACGAACCGAAACAGCTGAGCGCCGCCGCCCAAGAGCGCCTGATGGACCACGCCTGGCCGGGAAACGCGCGCGAGTTGCGAAACCGTGTCGAGAGGGCTAATTCGCTTACCCAGACGTCCCGTATCCTGCCAAAGGACCTGTTTCCGGACGACGGGGAAGACCGCGAGTTCAACAACAAGATCGCCAAGCTTTCGGTTGTGCGGGATGCCGCAGAAAAACGGCAAATAAAACTGGCACTTGACGCCACCGGCGGCAATGTATCGAAAGCCGCGCAAACGCTTGGGGTGTCCCGCACGACCATGTGGGAAAAGATGCTGAAGCACGGCATCAAGAGCCGCGCGGACGGTTAGGACGCAGCCCGGAAAACCGTGAAGCGGTTTCAGGTCCGATCCGCCGGCAAGACCGAAAAACCGAAAATGCGCCATCCGATCGTGATCGAGGGTCAGCCCCGGCGCTTACCGATATCGAAGGTTGTCCGGAAATCCGAACGGATATCCGCGGTTTTTTGGAAATCCGAACAGATTCCGGGCCGGCGCAGACTCCGCAAGAATGCGGGCCTGACCTAACCTGAAGACGAAGCCGTTCACGTTCGTAGCGGCGCGCACAAAACCTAGGGGAGTTGTTCCCGCCCACCGGGGAACGAACATTCGAGGGGCATCCAGTTGAGACTCAGACTGACCGTCACTTGGACCACGATTGCGGTAATATCCGTTGTCGGGGCGATTGCGCTCGCAGGACTGTTCGTCGCCGAGGAACACTATACGTCCAAGTCGGAGTTCTGCGGTGGCATCTGCCACACCATGACCGAGCAGAACACGGCTTGGCAGAACAGCAAACACCACGCATCCAACAGCCAGGACGGCACCCAGGCGGAATGTATCGAATGCCATTTTCTGCCCGGAGAAAAGAAAGGCTTCAAGGCCAAGATGGAAGGCCTGCGCCACCTCGCGGCATATCTCTACGATCCGGACGCGCCGTTGCCCATCCGTCCCGACATCAAGGACGGCGCCTGTCTGCGGTCGGGCTGCCACGATATCGGCACACTCGCCGAAAAGGACATAAGATTTACCGAAAAGGTCAGGTTCAAGCACGGCCCCCACTTCGGGGACAAGGCGCTGGAAGGGCAAAAACTGACCTGCGACACCTGCCATTTCAAGGTGACGGCCGAGAAGCACTTCGAGGTTCCGAAGGAGATCTGCTACCTGTGTCACCTGAACCCGCATGACCCGGTTCCCGTCAAGCCTGCCGAATCGGACGGCGTGCCGGCGATCACCAGTGCCAGTTTCGCGTCGCGCCCGTCGATTGATTTCAACGAAGGCGCGTCGAAATGCGCGACCTGTCACGAAATCCCGACCAAATCGCTGCAGAGCCAGCTCGACTCCGCCGATCCGGACAGAAAACCGATCACCCACCAGACGCTCGCAGAAGCCGGCGTTGCCTGCGAAAGCTGCCATTTCCAGGTCGCCCGGGGCCATGGCGACGTCAAGGCCGGCGACCTCACCACCGGCGGCTGCCTGAGCTGCCACAACCGCAACGAGGAATTTTTCGCCACGGCCGGTGACGAAACGTTGATGCATGACAAGCATGTCGTTCCCCGGACCGCCGACTGTTTCGACTGCCACGAGGTGATCGAACACGGGCCGCCGGTCGATCACCTGAGCGCGGCCAGCCAGGATTGCGCGCTCTGCCATCAGGACCAGCACAGTTATCAGAGAATACTGCTCGAAGGCATTCCCGTCACGGACGGCATCCGGTCGACGCCGAACCTCATGGCTGCGGTGAACACCGGCTGCGGTGGCTGCCACATGAAGGAAACGCTGAGCAAGGGCCATCTGGTGCGCACCGGTTCGGCGAAAGCCTGCGTTGCCTGCCACACGCCCAATCACGAAAAGATTCTGTTCGACTGGCGAGAGCAACTCGAAGAGGAAGTCGCGGCGGCCGAAGAGATAGCGCAGGAAGCCACGGAAGCGCTGGAGGTGGCGAGGCAGAACGGTGCCGCCGAAAAGACATTGCTTGAAGTCCAGAAAATGATCGCGGCGGGACAGAAATTTCTCGAAATCGTCCGCGTCGGTAACGGCGTTCACAACAAGAAATACGCCATCACCATTCTCGACGAGGCGTTTGTGAATTTCGAAGACGCCATCGATCTGCTGGACGGCGGCGGATAGGGAGAGCCGCGCAGACGGGGCGTCGAAAGACGTCGGTACAACGGAGTGAACCACGGTGAAAAGGAGAGGGAGACGATGACCAAACTGGATAATCCGAAAATCGGCCGTCGCCAGGTGCTGAAGGGCGCAGGCGCGACAGTTGCCGGAGCCGCGGCGCTCGCGGCAGGCACCGAACCGGCCCAGGCCAAGGGCACCCCGCCGCGCTGGGTGATGGTGATGGATTTGAGAAAATGCATCGGCTGCCGGGCCTGCACGGTTGCCTGCAAGGCCGAAAACGATGTCTCGCTGGGGCGTTTCAGGACCGTGGTTCAGGAAAAGACCACGGGCACTTTCCCGAACACCAGAAAGGCCTTCCTGCCGATCATGTGCAATCACTGCGAAGGCAACAAGGAAGACGGCATACCGCCCTGCGTCAAAGCCTGCCCGGAATTTCCCGGCAAGCGCGCGACATTCAAGACCGCGGACGGCACCAAGATCCGCTATCGCCAGGGTGCGACCTACAAGCGCCCCGACGGACTGGTTCTGATCGACAGCGACCTCTGCATCGGCTGCGGCAAGTGCATTGATGCCTGTCCTTATGGCGTCCGCTCGTTCAACCCCTTCGTCAAGGCCGGCAAGGAGCCGACGAAACAGGCCGCCGACAAGTGCGACATGTGCAAGGAGAGGATCGCCAACGGAATCGATCCGTCCTGCGTCAACACCTGCCAGGGCCGGGCCCGCATCTTCGGCGACATGAACGATCCCAACAGCGAGGTCGCACAACTGATCGCCGAGCACGACCTTGCCAAGAATGTCCTGCTTCCGGAGGAGGGGACCGACCCGCATGTCTTCTACATTGATCCCGATAACGTGATGAAAGACGTCTACGTGCAGCGCACGAAGGGCAAACTGGACCACTACGTCGACCTCATTCCATGAGTTGCGTCGACCTGGCGCCAAAGGATCAATAGTCAGATAAGGAATATGAAAATGAAGAAACTGAATCGTCGAAACTTCATGACACTTGCCGGGGCCAGCGGCGCCGCGCTTGCGGCCGGCGCCGGCGTACCCAAGAAGGCCCTTGCCGGAAACGTGACGTTTGAAAATGGCGGCCGCGACTTCTCGCCGGTGACCGGCGTTGAACGTCAGGCAATTCCTACGGCATGCTGGAGCTGCGTGACCCGCGACTCGATAATCGGCTATGTCGAAGACGGCCGGCTCAAGAAGCTCGAGGGCCATCCGGGTTCGATCCGGACCCTCGGCAAGATCTGCGCCAAGGGTCAGGCGGGGGTCAACCAGGTCTATTTCCCGGACCGCATTCTCTATCCGCTGCAGCGCGTCGGTGCGCGCGGCGAACACAAGTGGAAGCGGATTTCCTGGGACGAGGCGCTGGACATCGTCGCCTCGAAACTGAAGCCGCTGCGCGACGCCGGCACGCCTGAACTGTTCATGTACCACTACGGCCGCCACAAGGCGTCGCAGTCCTCCACCATGCACGATTTCATGGCGGCCTACGGCACCAAGACCATCGGCAACCACACCTCGGTGTGTGAAGGCCCGAAATGGGTTGCCCAGGAAAGCCTGTGGGGCGGAATGTACGACAACTGGGATTACGACAACACGGACTTCGTGGTGAATTTCGGTTCGAACCAGTTCGAGACCCACACCAACCATATCCCGACCTCGCAGCGTCTGATCAGGGCCATGGTGGATCGTGGCGTGCCGCTTTACACTTTCGATGTCCGGCTTTCCAACACCGCCGCCAAATCGACGGAGTGGATTCCGATCAATCCGGGCAACGACGGCCTGGTCATGCTGGCCATGATCAACGTCATCATGAACGAGGGACTGTACCGCGAGGACCACTTCCCGTTCATGCGGCTGACGCCGGATCATCGCGCATCCACGGCCGAAAAGGTCGCGGCGCTGAAAGCGCATGTCGCCGACTACACGCCCGAATTCGCCGAATCGAAAAGCGGCGTTCCGGCGGCCAAGATCGCCGAGATCGCCCGCGGTTTCGCCACGGCCAAATCGGCGTGCCTGGTGACCTATCGCGGCACTTGCATGCATTATCACGGCGCCGATCAGGAACGCGCCGCGATGCTGCTGGCGGCCATCACCAACAACCTCGACACGCCCGGCGGGCGCGTCATGGGCGTGGGTGCCGGCTGGAAGAAGCCGTCCTCGCCGGAGGCCGAGGTCCACAAGGGCCTGCACCTCAAGGACGGATTCCCGGGCGAGGCGGCGTTCCCGACGCACCATGTCTCGCAGCAGGTGCTGCCGCTGATCAAGGACGGCCACGCCGGCCGGCCCAAGGTCTACTGGTGGAGCTGCTACAATCCCGGCTTCATCAACGGTGACAACAAGGAGTTGCAGTCGATCCTGAAGGACGAGAGCATAATGCCGTTCCTGATTACTTCGACGATCTCCTACGATGAATCCTCGCAGTTCGCGGACATCATCCTGCCCGACGTCACCTATCTCGAACGGTGGGACTGGGAGGACATGGTATCGGCCAACCAGGTCGCCGAATTCTATATCCGGCAACCGCTGATCAAGCCGCTGGGAGAAGCGCGCTGTCAGGGAGACGTGTGGCCCGAACTGGCCAAGCGTATCGGCTTCGAGTTGTCGTGGAAGGACAAGAAGGACTACGTCCGTCAGTCCTGCGAAATGACGCCCGGCGTCAAGGAGGCGGGCGGCTTCGACTACATGGTCAAACACGGCGTCTGGCACGACCCGAACGACAAGGGAAACTATGGCTTCTACGCCAGGGAAGTCGATGTCAGCGGTGACACCGTGATCCTCGATGAGGCGACCGGCGTCTACTGGGATTGGGCGAAAGCTGGTGTGGCCAGCGAAGCCGATGCCAAGGCGGCGGGATATCTGGGGACCAAGGGTGCCAAGAAAGCTTATGTCGCCCAGCACATCGACGGCAAGGCGCTGTCGGCGTATCCGCCGAATACCAAGTTCACCAAGTCGGGCCTGCTGGACTTCTACTCCGACAACTTCGAGGGGGCGGGTCTGCCGGCGTTGCCGAGTTACACGCCGACACCCGAGCATGAAGCCATGGGCGCGGATGACATGATCCTGACCACCTACAAGGTCGCCGTGCACACGCACTCCAGAACCACGCAGTGCAAGTGGCTGTCCGAGATCAAGCACGACAATCCGGGCTGGATCAACACCAAGACGGCCGAGGCCCGCGGGATCAAGGACGGCGATGCCATCAGGGTCAAGAGCGGGGTCGGGGAAATCACCACCACGGCCTATGTCACCGAAGGCATTGTCCCCGGCGTGATTGCCATATCGCACCACTTCGGCAGGCAATACTCCGGCATCTACGGGTCGGGCAAGAGCGATCCGATCAACGGCCTCGGCGGCGCATCGCCGGATCCGGATGCCGCGAACATGACCTGGACCAAGCACGGCGTTCACCCGAACGCGGTCATTCCCAATTGGTCCGACCCGATCAGCGGTGGGCAGCGCTGGATGGACACGGTCGTTCAGGTGGCAAAGGCCTGAGCCGGGCAGAGGCAAGGAAAGAAGACGATGGCGGACACCCGGAACGACATGGCTGACATGGCAACCGCGCGAGCGAATGTCTATGGCCTGCTGGCCGAGGTCTTCCGGGAAGAACCATCAGCGGCTTTCCTGAAAAAACTGAGGGCGCCGGAGTTTTCCGGCGCCCTTCGAGCGCTCGATCTCTCCCTTGTCGAGGTGCTTGAAGATACTCCCGAAGATCAACTTGCCGAGAGCCTGGGCCTTGAATACACAAGACTTTTCATCGGTCCGGGCTCTCATATTCCTCCCAACGAATCCATGCATGTGTCGGCGCGCTTCGGAGAGCCGAATTCCCTTTGGGGGCCAAGCACCGTCGCGGTGAAAAAGTTCATGCAGGCGGCCGGAGTGAAAATCGCGGATACCTTCACCGGCATGCCGGATCACCTGAGCGCCGAGTTCGAATTCATGCAGCAGCTTCTGCTCCGGGAGTTCGAGGCGTGGAGCAACGACGAGATCGAACTGGGCACCAATATTCTGAGAATCGAAAAGCGGTTTCACGAAGAACATCTGTCGCAATGGGTTTCCAACTTCTGCGACAAGGTCATCGAAGCGGCCGAATATCCGTTTTACCGGCAGTTTTCCGAGATAACCAAGGGGTTCATCGATTTTGAAGAAGTGACCATGCAGGACCTTATCGCAGAGGTCACGGAAGGCGGCGAAATTTCCGCCTGAGGTCAGGCCGCACGACGGGCAATGCCGGCCGCAGGGCGCCCTGTCCGCGGCGATATCATTCTTAAACACGTGCCGGAATGCGAGCGCCAATGCGGCCTGTCAAATGGCGGCCCGGCACTTTGCCCCGCCGTCGCGCCTTTGGCCGGGAGTCGGTTCTTGGCTAGGCGCGTCAAATATTCTATTGCCGGGTCGGGCAGGGATGTGCTCGGCACGGGTCTACGGCCCTGACCGGCAAGCGGAGGACGGCACATGGCGGTAAGTGAAAGGATCGTTGCGGATCTTGTCCGCAACCGGGTCGAGTTCGTGACAACCGTGCCCTGCAAGCAGTTGGCGGGCGTCATAGACGGGGTTGAGGCCTGCAGGGATATCCGCCACGTGCCCGCCAACAAGGAAGACGAGGGCATGGGCCTGTGCGCCGGCGCGTTCATGGGCGGCAAGCGGTCTGCCATCATGATGCAGAACACCGCTATCGGCGTGACCATCAACGCGCTGGTGACGCTGATCCAGTTCTACCGCATGCCGCTGCCGATGCTTATCAGCTATCGCGGCGAAGTCGGCGAAAAGGTTGCCTGCCAGGTCGAGATGGCGGTGCACACCAAGGCGCTCCTGGCGCAGCTCGGCATCCCGACCTACCATTTCCACCGCCCCGGCGACGTGGAAGAACTCGACGGCATCCTGAAACACACCTTCATGTGCGCCAAACCGGTGGCGGTGCTCGCCGACGCCGGATTCTGGGGAGGTAACTGAAGATGATCAGATCCGAAGTTCTGAAAAGCCTGGTCCCGGTGATCTCCGACCATCTGGTGGTCTGCAACATCGGCCTGCCGAGCCAGGAACTCCACATGCTCGACGACCAGCCGACGAATTTTTACATGCTCGGAACCATGGGGCTGGCATCCTCGATCGGACTCGGCCTGGCGCTGGCCCAGAAGCAAAAGGTCGTCGCCATCGACGGCGACGGCTCGGTGCTGACCAATCTCGGCACCCTGCCGACGATTGCCAACAACGCGGCCGGCAATTTCACCCTGCTGATCATCGACAACGGCAGCTACGGCTCGACCGGCGACCAGCCGACCTATGCCGGCAAGAAAACCTCGCTGGCTGCGGTTGCCGGCGCCTGCGGCTGCGAAAATGTCGTGGAATGCCGGGCCGAGGACGCGGCGGACGCGGTCCGCGCCGCGCTCGACAGCGACAAGATGACGGTCATCGTCTGCAAATGCCGGCCGGGCAACATCCAGGTTCCGGTGATAGGGATCGACCCGGTAGTGATCCGCGACCGCTTCATGAACGAGATACGAGCCCGGAACGCTTCCTGAGGCCCCCACTCGCGGGCGCGGCCCCGGAACGGCAGGTTGTTATTCGGCGTCCATGTCCATCGGCGTGTAAACCGGCTCGCTGAGCGCAGACTTGCTGGCCGGCGCTTCCACCCGGTACGGTATCCCGAGATAGGAATCCTCGGCGTAGAAGACCAGCGTGTCGCCGTCCATCTCCGGCGGCTTGATGGCGTCGAAATCCGGTTTTCCGTAATTGCTCAGCCGGACCTCTCCGGCCTCCGGCTCCTGCTCGTGGTCTTCCGCCGCCAGCTTGGCAAGATAACTCGCCTTGAAGGCTTCCGGGTCGAGGATCACCGAATACTGGTAGCCGCGCGCCAGATGGTTGAGGATCTGCGCGTAGGCGCGGACGAATTGCTCGTCCAGGAGCGACGGCGCGAGATCGAGCAGGACCTTGCGGTCGCTGACCTCCGCCTCGCCGACGATGACCACCGGGTCGCCCGCGCCGTTCAGGTCGAGATTGATCGGTGGGAGTGCGTCAGCCATGTAGAATCCTCTCGTTGAAAACCGCGGGTGTCCCGCGCGCCGCCATCATTCCAGTTTCGTCCAATTGCCGTCGATCCAGTTTTGCCCTTTTGGCGTCATCGAGCCGGAAAACGCGCCCTTTTCCCACATGCGCAACTCGCCGGTCGAGGGATCGGGGGCGATGACGAAGTATTTCTGGTCCTCCGGTCCGCCCCAGTTGGTGTCGGCGATCACCACCTCCGGAGGGTTGAACTCGGCCACCAGCATCTGGTCGATGCCGCCGGAAACCCAGGTGCTGACATCCTTGGTCAGGTCGACTTTCTTCTCGTCGAGTTTCGCCGTCGTGACGGTGTGGCCCTTGCCTTCCTCTTCCTTTTTCCAGTCGGCAAGGCGTCTTTCGACCTGCTTTTTCTCGAAGTCCTTCAGCACGCTCTTGATCAGCTTGTTCAACTCGCCGGGCGTCATGTCTTCGGTCGGGCGTTTGTCCAGCGCCGCCGTCAGCAAGTCGCCGTCGCGCCAGCCCCAGCCGTCCGACAGCTTGCGGATCTGTTTTTCGAACAGGGCGCCGGCGCGCGCCGCCGGCATCTTGGTGCTTGCGATCTTCTTGCCGGGGTCGAGCAGCAGCGCCTTGATCTTCTTATCGGAATCCGGATCCTTGATCTTGTTGAATGACGGATGGTTCGGCAGCGCGTTGAAGGCGTGCTGGGCGTTCTTGCCGCCGGTGCCGATGGTTATCATCTTGTCTGTCTTTCCGGCAAGTCCGGTCAGCAGATTGTCCAGCACGGCGCGCGTGCGGTCGCCCTCGTCGCCGCCCAGCGCGCCCTTCTTGTCGATGATGGAACGGCGGCGCTGGGTTCCGCCCGACAGCACCTTGGTGGCCTGGTCCTCGAAGCCGCCGCCGACCAGATCCCAGGGTTTGTAGTCCTTGTCGGCCGCGGTGTAGGCCTTGAAGATCGATTCCTTGAAGGCCGGGTCCGAGACCAGCGCGATAATCGCCTTGCCCTTGTCGCTGTCCTTGTTCACCCCCGCCGCGCCGAGGGCGATTTCCTTGATTGCGGCCAGGAAGTCGGCCTCGGATTTCACCGCCTTGCCCTTGTACTTGATCTCGTAGCCGCCATCGGTGGATTTGCCGTCGCCGCCGCCGCCATCGGTGTCGCCGACGCGCGGCCCGGCATTGTAGAAGAACTGCAGCTTCTGCTTGATCGCCGCCTGTATCTTGCCCTTCACGCCGGGGTCGAATTTGCCGGTCTTGGGGTCCAGCCCCTTGCCCTTCCAGGCGTCCTCGCCGACGATGCCCTTGATGCCGTTGAGGTCCTTGCCGGCTACGTTGCCGCCGAGAAGGGCGTCGTTCAGAAGCCGGTTCTCCTCGCTGTCGCGCAGCCGCGCGGCGGCGGTGGCGGCCGAGTATTCCCAGCTCCGCATCAGCGGGTTTTCACCCTTCGGCAGGTTGGCGTTGGCCGGAACCGCGTCGCCGACCTTGGGCGTGAAGCGGCCCGTCGTGGCTATCTCGGCGAAGGATTTCATGGCTTCGACGGGATTGGATTCGCGGATTTTCCGCGCCGGCGCGGTGGTGAAGCAAGAGCCGACCGGCCCCTGCGCCAGCGGCGTCATCATCGCCGACAGAACCGCCTGCCGCGTGTCGTTGTCGGTAAGATCGCCGGTCTTCTTGCCGACCGTACCGCGAACGATGGACTTGGCACTGCCGTTGGTCGGTTTCTTGACGTCGGTGATCACCTTCTGCGCCGCCGCCGCGGTCTTGGGGTCGCTGAAGGTTTTCATTACCTTCTGCATTTGCTCGGTCATCGCCGGCGACGGTGTCTGCAGCGAACCCGGATGGTACAGCATGTGCTCCATCGCCGCCTTGGCCTTGGCCGAGGTGACATCGACCTTGCCGTCGTCGCCGAGGATGGCTGCGGACATCATTCCGGTGCGTTTCAGGTTGATCGCGTTCTTGCGGGCGGTTTCGACCTTGGGATCGCCGGCCGGCGAGGACGCGCCGCCGCACGGGTCCGTCTTGTGCTGCTTGCCGGAGGCGAGATAAGCGGAGAACCCCTTGAAATAGTCATCGCCCAGCCGCGCGCCCATCTTCAGCGCGTTCTGCGCCATCAGGCGGCGGTCGTCGTCGGAACAGGCCAGCTTCTTGCCGTCCTTGTCGGCGAAACCGTCGGCGAACTTGTCGCAAACCATGCCGACATTGGCCGCCAGCGCCGATGGATCGTCGCTGTCGCCGGCCAGTTCGATGGCCTGCCGGGCGAGCCCCGGATCCTTGGCGTAGGCGTCGACGAATTTCTGCGCCGTCGCCGCGTCCATCGGCTTCGCAGCACCTGGCGAAAGCGGCCCGAAACTCACCGCGTCGATCAGTCCGCGCTTGTCGTCGATCGCCTTCTGCGCCGCCAGTGCCGCCTTGCGCTTGTCGTCGCTCGCCTTCCAGGCGTCATAGCAGGTGTTGAGCGCCGCCTCAGCCGCCTGCGCTGCGGTCAGCGCCCCGGCCGTGGCGGTCTTCGCCGCCTGCAGTTTCGCCTTGGCGTCCTCGTTCGCATTGATCAGCTTGCGGCTCTCCGCCGCGAACTTGTCGCGTTGGGCCGACGACATTTTCTTTACGTCCGGCAGGGATTCCTTGAAAGCCTTGATGGCGGCTTGCGCGGCATCGGCGGCCTCCTTCGCCTTGACCTCGGCGGCCTGCTTGGTCGCCAGTTCGGCCTTCGCCGCCTTTGTTTTCTCGTTTTGCGCCCGCCACTTGTCGGCGTTTGCTATTCGCTCCGTCTGGATTGCGTTGATGTTCTTCAGCGACGCGGTAATCGCCTTCGGTGAAACATCCACGGCGCCCTTGGCGTCCATGGATTTCAGCGCCGCGATCGCGCTCTTGAACAGCTTCGGGCTCTTCTGGCTCAAATCGATCAGGCGCAGGCGCTGCGAGGCCGGCACATTGACCTCCTTCATCGGCGCCAGCGCCGCCAGGGCGCGCTCTATCGCCTTCGGGTCGTCGCGGTTTCGCTGCACGAGCAGCAGTTGGTCGTCGTCCGACAGGCCGGAATCCTTCAGCCGCGCCTTCTGCTTCTGGTCCGCCTCGCTGAGAATGCCGAGCGTGTCGCCGAAGGCTTGCGCGGTGTCCTCCGCGACCTCCTTGATATCCTCGATCGTTTCGTCGAGAAACTTGTCGGCCTCCTCAATCACGTCGCCGATCTCGCCGGACAGATCCTTCATCTTGTCGAGGAGGCCCTTTTCTTCCCCGGCGGGCTTTGCCGTATCCCCGCCGCCGGTCGCCGGCGCCGACTGCGCAGCCGGAACCTCGCCGATCATCTTCTTGAGCAGGCTCAATATCTTGCCGGCCCGGCTCAGGTCCTGGCCCTTGACCTCTGACGGGAATGCTTTCGCGAGCTGCGTCAGCTTTTTCGACATCTCGGCATCGGCCGCTGCCACCGCGCTTTTCAGACCGGGGCCCATCGCCTTGAAGGCGCCGATCAGCGCTGCGCGGGTGGCCGCGGTCGTGTCCTGCGCCTCCGCTGCAGCCGTGGTGGCCCCGGCACCGGCAGCCGCAGAGCCGGCCCGCTGCGCCTGTTCCGCCGCGTCGTCTTTCCGGGGCGACGGTCCGGGCGGCTGCGGTGCTGCC